>DJAM01000156.1 GCA_002429595.1 Coxiellaceae bacterium UBA6002 | reverse complement strand
CGCGGGAATGACAACTAAAAAGCCTGCGCGGGGGAAAGACAACTAAAAGTCTGTGCGGGAGTGACAACGAAAAGCCTACGCGGGAATAACAGCCTGCCCACCCATATACCCCCGCAAAGCTGAAGGAATATGAATTCTCCCCTGCTCATCCTGAAAATTTTCCATAATTGCTATTAAAGTCCGACCAACTGCTAACCCTGAACCGTTTAACGTATGAGCGAGCACTGGTTTTTCCCCCTTCGCACTGCGATAACGCGCTTGTAAGCGTCGCGCTTGGAAGTCTTCAAAATTACTGCAGGATGAAATTTCACGGTAAGTATTCTGACCTGGCATCCACACTTCTAAATCGTATGTTTTGGCAGCCCCGAATCCTAAATCTGCTGTACACAAAGCCATGACACGATAGGGCAGCTCGAGTTTTTGTAAAATTGCTTCGGCATTGGCGGTGAGTTCTTCCAATGCTTGGTAGCTTTTTTCAGGTGGCACAATTTGAACCAATTCCACCTTTTCGAACTGATGTTGGCGGATGAGCCCTTTGGTGTCTCTGCCATAAGAGCCCGCTTCACTGCGAAAACATGGAGTATGAGCTACCCACTTCACGGGTAAATCTTCCGCTTCCAAAATGGTGTCGCGTGCTAGGTTGGTCAGCGGCACCTCTGCGGTTGGAATCAAGACCAGATTATGTGCATGTTCGCCGCCAGTGACCCCAAATTGATCTTCCCGAAATTTTGGTAGTTGGCCGGTGCCAAATAGGCATTCTTCTTTGACTAGATAAGGGACGTAGACTTCATGATAACCGTGTTGTTTGGTATGGGTGTCTAACATAAATTGGATCAGAGCTCGATGTAGTCGAGCTACGTCGTCGAACATCACCACGAATCTTGCGCCTGACAACTTGGCAGCTAAATCGAAATCTAACGATTTTAAATGTTCACCAATAGCGATGTGGTCTTGAACGGGAAAAGTGAAATCGGGTATAGAGCCGTGACGCCTAATTTCAACGTTATCTTCTTCGGAAGTTCCAACGGGCACAGACTCATGAGGGATATTAGGGATTGTGAGATAAAGATCCTGAATTCTATTTTGTAACGTCAGGAGTTCGTGTTCGGTTGCTTTAAGCTCAGTCGCAAAATGATTCATTTCAGTAACGATGTTGGTAATGTCTTCACCCTTGGCTTTAGCTTGGCCAATCATTTTTGATTTGGTATTTTTCTGATTCTGCAAATCTTGGGTTTTCACTTGCAGTTGTTTGCGCTCTTCTTCTAATGAATTAATTTCTGTCACCGGTAAGGTGAATCCTCGTTTTGCTAATTCAGTAGCGACACGTTCAATTTCATTTCTTAGTAATTTCGGATCTATCACGATTTTATCCTAGCTTTGTTTTTTGGCATTCGCTTTAACATCTAGTTCGCGCAAACGAGCTAGCTTCTCCTTAATTTGTATTTCTAGTCCTCGGTCGACAGGGAAATAATACTTCTTGTCGGGCATATCATCAGGAAAATAATGTTCTCCTGCCGCGTAGGCATTGGGCTCATTATGGGCATAACGATATTTTTTGCTATAACCTAATTTTTTCATCAGCCTCGTGGACGCATTACGCAAATGAATTGGAACGTCTAACGAACCATACTCGACGGCATCTTCTTTAGCCTGATTGAATGCTTGATAAACTGCATTGCTTTTCGGTGCGCATGCTAAATATACCACTGCTTGTGCTAATGCAAGCTCTCCTTCCGGACTTCCTAAGCGTTGAAAAATATTCCAAGCATTGAGCGCCAAATCTAAAGCACGCGGATCGGCATTGCCAATATCTTCACTCGCCATGCGAACGACTCGTCTTGCAATATATTCTGGATCACAGCCACCGTCCAGCATCCGCGCTAACCAATACAATGAGGCATCCGGTGCTGAGCCTCGAACCGACTTGTGTAATGCTGAGATTTGCTCATAAAATAAATCACCACCTTTATCAAATCGACGCACCCTACCTAATAACACTTCAGTGACAATGTCTTCGGTAATCACTGCATGGCCATGTTCTTCAATGGCAAAGTCGGCACTAATTTCCAGCATGGTTAATGCTTGTCTTGCGTCTCCATCTGCGGCTAGCACCAAACGATGTTTAAGTTCTGCTGGGATATCTATATTAAGATCTCCCAAACCTCTTTTTTGAGTTAATGCTTGGTCAATAACGGCTAGAATTTCATCATCCGTTAGTCGCTTTAGAACATAAATACGAGTTCGAGACAGCAATGCATTGTTTAATTCAAAAGAAGGATTCTCTGTCGTCGCACCAATTAAAATTAAAGTGCCATCTTCGATATAAGGTAAAAAAGCGTCTTGTTGCGCTTTATTAAAGCGATGTACTTCATCTACAAACAATACGGTTAACTGATTTTTTTCCACTCTTAATTCTTGAGCTTTGGCAATGACTTCGCGAATATCTTTCACGCCAGACGTGACAGCCGATAATGTTTCAACATGGGCATTAGCATGATCAGCTAACAACTTCGCTAACGTTGTTTTACCACTGCCTGGAGGACCCCAGAGTATCATTGAATGTAAATGATGACGCTCGATGGCTTGACGTAATGGTTTATTTTCTCCCATTAAGTGTGGCTGACCAATAAATTCACCTAATGTATGTGGCCGCATGCGCGCGGCCAGTGGTTCGAACCGATCAGACACTCGTCTACCTTAATCTTTTATGACATCAACTCCTTGCGGAGGATGAAATTGAAACAGTGTTGCTGATAACGCGGGATTAATTTTGACATTGGAAAAAGAAAAAATATTTTTCTGACCTAAATTATCGCTCACTGACATTTGGCTTAGCTGCTCGTTATCAAAAACAATCACGACTTTTTGAAACATGTCTTGATCAGTTTTAGGCTTTAATTGAAATGTTTTTTTCTTGCCTTTAACTTGATAATTTTCAATCCCAAAGCGCTCCTCTAATGCACTAGTACTGCCACTCAAAAGAAGTGCTGGGCTATTGGAATCTTTAGACAAATCTCTCTTGGTCGCTTGCTCTAGATCAACATCATAAATCCACAGATATTGTCCGTCAGCAACGATAATTTGATGATTAGGCTGGGTGATTTCCCAACGAAACTTTCCAGGTCGCTTTAAAGCCATCGTGCCAACCGATGACTTAGTGACACCGTTTTTAACAACAGTTTTTTGGGAAAAATTTGCGCTCATGGCGTGAAAATTTGAGAGGAGAGTGTTTAACTGCTCGGAGGGGGTGGCTGCTAAAGTGTTAATGCAAAAAATTAATAGTAGAAAACTTAGGAAGTATTTGAACTGTTTCATGTTTTACCTCATTTTGTATTTTTTTCTGTCATTCTCGCTTAGCTGTCATTCCCGCTGGCCCTGTCATTCCCGCCTTCGCGGGAATGACAGGCCAGCGG
>DJAM01000062.1 GCA_002429595.1 Coxiellaceae bacterium UBA6002 | reverse complement strand
ATCCCGGTTTAAAGTGTTACCTATGATCCCGGTTTAAAGTGTTACCTATGATCCCGGCTGTACATTTAAATAGCTAACCTGCGCGGGAGAGGGAGTAAGAAAGAGAAAGAAGTAGTTAGAAGGGGAAGGGCAGGAGCATGCAAGAAAGCAAGAGCGAATAAAAATATGCTATATTTTCCTAGTGGTAATTAGGGAGAGATAGATAATGAAAACATTAACGAGAACACTAAGCTTGCTACTTATGGCATCGTGTAGCACGATCTTCGCAGCAGCTACAACTTCAATGCAGACAGCTAATCAGCAACCCGTTGTGAGCCAGCAGCAAATTGCAGCTGCAAAGCAAGGTTGCCAGAAGAAAATTGGTTTTTTTCCAACGCCAGCTAAATTAACTTGTATGTTAACCGCTATTGGAAAAACAGAACAAGATATTAAGCCAAAAGCTATGGCGATTATTTTTAGTGCTTGTCAGGGGCGAACCATGACCCCGCCTGCAGCTAATACGACCGTCAAGAAATATCCAACGTTAGGTGCTTGCTTGAGCGATCCTTCTGCAGTTGAAACTATCAATAAAGAATTATTGTCACAAGGTTTTAATCCTATTGTTATTGCTAATCCAGCCGTTTTATCTGCGCAGTAAGCTTTAGAAATTCCTTTCCTGTTCGTAAGCAGGAAAGGGATTTTTTCTTCTAAAACGAAATCAAAATTATTATGGGGTGTTGAGCTGCAGGCGTTATAATGGTTTGCTTTAACACATAGGAAATAATAATAATGTTAGGAAAATACCTCGGGACTATTAAATTTGAAGAAGTAGCAGGCAAGTGTCATGAATTTCTTAAGGAACCTGGTGACTTATTAGGCTACTTTGTTGAAGGCGACGCAGACAAGATATTACATGTTAGTTATCGACGAAATATAGTTTTTTTCCAGGGTGATCCAGCCAAAAAAATAAAGCCCTTTCTTTTAAGAAGCTCCAATCAAGAGGATTGCTTGTATAATCTTCGTATTAAAAATTTCACTGGCGATCCAGAAATTATTTTAGCGGCAATTAAAGAACGGTTGATAAAAATTATTGGATTCGATTTTGATCTTACCTTAACGTTACGCCATGTTTTTTTTAATCCTGATCATTCTGAACAAGCGATGAGGGAAAATCTAGTTTATCCCGAGGAAATTAGAATCATTTTGGCAGAGCTTGCTAAGCGCAGAAATTGTGTTTCTATAATTGTCAGTAATAACTCTCGTGCGGTGCTTGCGCGCTACGTATCATTGTGGTTCAAAGAACAAAATCCATTTTATAAATTATGCGGCAACGAAGATTTTCATACAAAAAAAGAAGGCGACAAAGAAGTTTGTTATTTTTATCTCTATAAAGAATTAATTAATTCTGAGCTTTTTGACAAGGAAGGTTTTTTGCAGGTAGAAAGACTTGAAACTTGTCGAGCTATTGATGTTGTTGATGCATATATCATTGATGATCTGCCACAGCCTTCCTTTGCGCAAGCTGGTCTTAAGGTTATTCAACCGGTAGTTGGAACTCGCAATTTTCTTATTGAATTAAAGTTTTTATTTCATATAGAGCAACTTCGTTATGGATTATCGCCCGGAATTAATATGGTTGAATCAATAACAATCTTTAAGCACTTGTATCATAACTGCACAGACTTTGCTGCAGTAGACGAGAAAGCAAAATCATTATTGCACATCTGGGGGCCAAAATTAGGTTCCACTTTTCATCTTGCTGTGCGAGCAAATTGCTTAGGTCTTGTTCGATATTATCTGGAAAGAGATGTTGATCTTACAATGACCGATGACACTAAGAAATGGACGGCCTTGCAATACGCGTGTGTTGACCGAAATATTGTGATGTTAGAAATCTTGCTACTAAGCAGAAAATATTCTTCGCAATTACCAGTTGTCGCTTGGGCGACGATGGCGAATTGTTTAAAGACTTTAGAGTATGTGCTGTCATTGAATCTATTTAATGTAGATACAAAAGATGATACTGGCTTTGCTGCTATCCACTATGCAGCGAGTGATGGCCATCCATTAGTCATCAATCGCTTGCGAAGAGCAGGTGTGAATTTAAATGTTACTACCACGGATAATATGGCTAGAACCGCCTTACATGTAGCTGTTCTAAACAACAAGAAAGCTGGATGTATGGCTCTCATCACTGGAGGCTGCGATATCTTTAAAAGTGATGGGGAAGGCTACAATGCCTGCCAGCTTGCTCTGCTTCGAGGGCACAACCAGCTTTATGATATTTTGCTGATACCGACGGGATGTCGAGTTAACGATAGGCTGGCCAATAACCGGACATTACTAACTCAGAGTATTGTCTCCTACTATGCAAATGGTCAGCTGCCATTCAATTTGCTGCTCATTAAGCAAATTGATGCAAGTCTTGCTGATGGGCATGGTGATACGCCATTATCACTGGCACTTGGAAAAAGTTTACCGCTACTAGCGACTGCGATTAAAAGAGCAGCTGGAGAGGCCGTACCTAACGGAATTGTTGAAAGTGAAACTGAAACTGAAATACAGCCTGGGAAACCTTTTGCTCCTGGTCATTAAGCAGAGGCTATCCCAGACTAAAGATAGACTTTATTGAATAGATGTATATGTCACAACTTGGGAGCCGTAGGGGAAGGCTGTGGGCTAGCGGCAGGACTGCTGCTACTAGCTGCTGCTTGAGGAGTCGCAGGCGCGCTAGCAGTTGTGTGATCTCGTCGTCCACCTTTTGATGCTGGTTGTCTTACACCATTTCCAGCATTAAGCACTTTGCTCAAATTAGGATCACGATCTGCTCCCGTGAAGCCACCAGTTCTTGGGTTAAGGTTTTCCAAAGGATAGCGTAGTAAGGGGCGTCTTTCGCCATCCCGAGAATCTCTTTCCAGAATATCTGCTGCAGAGGCTTCTGACCTTGCTCGAATTTCTATTCTGCGAAGTGCAATTTGAATGGCATTTTTATAGTCACTAGGAGTGGTGAATTCTTTTTCTAATTTATCTTTAACGAGTCGCATTGTTTCAATTACCTGAGACTCCACAGTTGCTTCTACGGTGCTATTTGGATTATCTTTACGATATTGTTTAATATCATCGATTCTGATATCTCGTAGCAAAATTTCTTCTAATGTTCGCAAAGATCCAATGGTCTGTTCATCAAGCTCACCGGGATAACAGCAAGCTGGCTCACAGCAATCTTTATTACAACTTCCGCAACAATTGGTAGACATACCGAATGTTGGAATACAACATACGATTGACCAGAAAGTGCCGCAACCGCGTCTAACTCTGGCGCTATGTATTGCTTTAAGAATCATATCCGGAGCTTCATTCACTTCAAATGGCATCACAACCTCATATACTAAATTACTAAGATTTGGTATTTTAATGATTAACGTTTTGAGATTCAATCCTAGTTTACTTAACGCACAATTAAGATCACACAGTTCTCAAAATCTCGATAGGATCCAATTGTGACGCTCTTCGTGCCGGATAAAATCCAAAAAACAAACCTACCAAGGTTGAAACAAAAAATCCAATGAATATTGGCAGTGGTAAAAAATGAAATGACCATTGGTTGATTTTAGCGGTAATAATACTAATTAATTCTCCAACGACAATTCCGGCAAAACCGCCAAGTAAGGTCAGTATCGCAGCCTCTGCTAAAAATAAGTACAAGATGTCTTGCTGGTTAGCGCCAACTGCCATGCGAATGCCAATTTCCCGTCGACGCTCGGTGACTGACACTAACATGATATTCATCACGCCGATGCCACCAACAATTAACGAAATGGATCCAATAAATCCAAGCAATAACTTAAAGGTTCTGTTTTGCTTAGTCATATTTTCTACAATTGTTTCCGGGCTTCTAAAACTGATTTGCAGATTGGGACGCGTTTTAGCAAAGTAAGATTGGATTTCTTGTTGGATGACTTCGATGTTTTCACGGCCTAATGTTTTGTAGATCACATGATTGATTTGAGCATTTTTGAATAATTGTAAAGAATGAGTCAGTGGAATAATGATAGATTCATTCGGATCAGCGAGTAGAAATAGATTTTTATCAGCTTTAGCTAAAATGCCAATAACAGTAAAGTAGAAGTTATTGATGCGGATTTGTTCACCTAATAATGCAGAGGGATTATTATTAAAGCTCTTGGCAGCCTCATAGCCAAGCACACAATATGAACTGCGCCTATCTAAGTCAAAAATAAATCGTCCTGCCAGTGGTCTTAATTTTAGTAAGGCTGCCAGATCTTGAGATGCACCGATCACGTTCAGCTCAACTTGTGATGTGCTGTAAATCACTTCAGAATAATGAAGATTGTAGGGAGCACCATAATCTATATTTGGCGAATGGAACTCGCTAATGGCATTTAAATCGAAATCTTTCTGCGCATGATTATCTTCGCTATTACTTGAAAAACTCACACCAATTAAATCAACGCCTAATTTTTTGAACTGTTCAAGTGCACTGAGTGTGGCGAGTTCGCTACCAGTTAACAGGGCAACCACCGCCGCAGTGCCTACCAGCACGCCAAGCAATGTCAAAAAAGAACGGAGAAAATGATGTCGTATATTTTGAAATGCCTGGTTAATATGTATTTTAGCTAGAGCGAAGTTCATGTCAGAATCCTTCCATCTTGAATTCTGATAATCTTTTGACATTGATTTGCAATCTGTTGATCATGAGTGACAACAACGATGGTAGTATTTTCTTGCTCATTCTGTTCTTTCAAAAGCTTTAAAATTTCTTGTCCTGTCATGCTGTCCAAGGCACCAGTTGGCTCATCAGCCAAAATAATTTTAGGTCTTGTAATTAAAGCTCTAGCAATTGCTACGCGCTGTTGTTGACCGCCTGATAGTTCGGAAGGTTTGCGGTTGACCAATTCAGCTAAGCCAACTCTGGCTAATATTGCTTTGCTTCGAGCAATCATTTCTGTTTGAGCAATTTGTTGATACAACAAAGGCAACGCAACATTGTCAAGCAAGTTCATTTTCGGTAGTAACATGAATGCTTGAAAGATAAAACCGACCGATACATTGCGTAGCTTTGCCAGCTGTTCATTTCGTAATTGGGAAATTTCCTGTTGCTCAAAGAGATAATTTCCAGAAGAAGGGCGGTCTAATAATCCAATTAGATTCATCAGTGTGGTTTTTCCAGAGCCTGACGGTCCCATAATTGAGATAAATTCACCACTTTTAATCTCGAGATTTATATCTGTGAGAATGGGTGAATTCCCGTATGTTTTATGAACATTCTGCAAGTTAATCATTGACGACTATTCGATCTCCTTTGCGCAGACCTTTTAAAATTGTAATTTCATTTTCACTCGTGCTACCCGGAACCACTTTCTGCTTAATAATATGTTCTTTCGCATCAAGCATCTTGACATAAAAATTCTGATCTTTTTGATGAATGGCTGTAATCGGAATTCTAATCCTAGGAGGATCTTCTAATTGGATATCCAATTTTGCATTCATTCCAACTCGAATTTTTTGCATAGCGGTTTTGGATAAATGTGGCACTTGAATTACCACGGGAAAGGTTGAAAAGCCGGAACTTTCTTCTGATTTTGCTTGTTTGGCAATCGATATGATCCTGCCACGAAGATCCAGCTCTAACTCAGATTGAAGGGCTAATACAACAGTGCTGCCTGGTATGATGCTATTAATATCATTTTCAGTAACATTCGCGGTAACCGATAAACCGGATAAATTACCAATTGATAATAAGGCAGCGTTCTTTTTAACCTCCATTCCTACTTGATACTGCTGTTCCTCAGAACTTTTTTCGGTTGGCAATAAAATAATACCTGATGAAGGGGCGGTGATAACGAGATCATCAAGATTAGCTTGTAGAATCTTGACGGCTTCATTTAGATTAATTTCATCGGTCTCTAAAAATTTCTCCTGAAATGAAGGCAAGTAAGCTAAAAATTGCTTGATTTTGATATTGGCTTCCACGAAGCTCAAAGTATTACTTTGAAATTGTGCTGTTTCGCTCTCATATTCTTGCTCAGAGATAATTTTTTCTTTATAGAGCATCTGCGTGCCAATCATGCTTTTCTTGCTAGCAAGGTATGCTTGCTTGACACGAAGATAATTCGCGATGCTTTCTCGAAATTCTCTCTCCATTTCTGGAGAATGAATTGTAAATAAAACATCTCCTTTTCTGACCGCGTCGCCATAATGAAAGCCAATTTTACTAATGACTCCAACGGCTGGGCTAATCACGAGTTGTTCATGGATAGGTTTCATGGTGCCATTGTAATAAAGGTGGCGAATTTGACTTCTAGGACACACCGTTACGATTTTTTGCCCATGGTTTTTTGAGTCTGAATGACACGAAGCCAAAAAACTGCAAAAAACGATAAAAATAAATGTTGGTATTCGTTTCATCATGTTAACTACAAATCTCAATGTGCCATTTTTCCAAGGTCGTACCTAACAACTTCTCGAATGAAGCTTCGTTATTTAAGTAGGCGATTTGCTCCGAGATCAGTCCAATTTGTTGAGTCATTAAATTACGTTGCAATGATGTCACTTCGAACATCGAAGTTCTACCATATAAAAATTTATTTTGAGCGATATCTAAACTTTGCAGTGAAAATTTAACCGCGTCGTTTGCTAAGCCCAATTGACAAGACTGAGCGCGTAACGCTTGCAGCGCATTGAGCACATTAGCGATTAGTTGCTGCCGTTGATTTTCAAGTGCAATTTTAAACTGTTGTACGGCAACTCTCGCTTTTACCAAAGTGTGCTTTCTATTTAAATCATGAATGGGAATATTTAGGTTAACTATTAAAGTTCGATCACTGCCAGGGTGGTCGTTACCAATCGCATCAATTTGATTTAAGTTTACTGTGGCAAAGTTTTTATTTCGAATCACTTCTTGTTGCGCTCTGCCGACCAAATCTAACTGCCATTGTTGATCATTTTTCGCCACAGCCAAAGCCAACTCCAATTGTTTTAATTGCAGCAATGAGCGCTGATAATCGAGGTTTTTACATAAAGCAATCTCAATTGCTTCCTGCTCGCTCGGTAAAGGCGAAACAAAAACTGCGATTCGCTTTTCAATATCTAGCCTGGAGCGAGGATCAAGGCCCAAGAGTAACAATAAACTACGATAATCTTGGGCGATAATATTGCAATCACGAGTCAAAGCCATTTTGGTGATGGCAATTTGTGCTTGTTGCTGCACAATTTCTGCGCCGGCGACTTTGCCCGCCTTAATTCGAAGCTCGGTGGCTCGCAGTAATCGATATGCTTCATCCAAAGAAGCTTGATTAACTTTCTGGTTATTAAAATCTTGAACGACCCGATAATAGGCTTGAATGACGTTAGTAATAGTCGTCATTAGGGTATCTTTAAAAGTAAAGCAATTAATAATCGCCTGATCGTAAGCGCTTAGATAGCCAGCACGAGCCACCGTCGGCCCAAATCCTCGTAATAATGGTTGTGTGACTTGCACAAAGGCAGCTGTTTCACGGCCATTATTAACTTGGTCCATAAAGCCAAAATCGATTTGTGAACCACAAGGGGTTGTCAGAGTTGCTTTGGGGTTGGTCGAATAATATGGCTTGGTGCCATTTGAATAGGTCGCTGAAGTATCAAAGCTATATTGCGGCCAAAACTGATTGCGTGCCACCTCGAAGCTAAACTTATCGACAATTCGTTGCAGCTCTGCCGAACGGATTTGTGGATTATTCCGCACAGCTAGCACAATAGCATCACGTAGAGTTAAGTGTTTGGGTAAAAAACTGGGAGAGCATTCCTGTGCTAAGACTGAGCTTGTAACTAAAAAAATGAGAGGAAAGTAGTACAGTAGTCGTTGCATTTCTTTTTATAATCTATTAGTTTTATTTTTTTCTCTGTCATTCCTGCACAGTTTGTCATTCCCGCGCAGGCGGGAACATGCTCGGCGCAGCTGGAAGGATGGGTTCCCGCCTGCGCGGGAATGACAGAAATCCTCGAATTTTACAGTAAACAATATTGTATTACCACTTGGGTAAAAATCGTAAAGTGAATTCCACTATGAGTACTCTTCACGACCTAGAAAGCCACCCTGTAAAGGGGATAACTATTTGTCTAATAGCCTATTTCTTTGTAGCGCTAATCGGTGTTTTAAAGAAATCATTAGCTACACCAATACCGCTTGCCCAGATTCTTTTTTTTCAAAGTTCAACTTGCTTGCTCCTGCTTCTTCCTGATTGCCTTCGCAAAGGCATAACGTTGATCCCGCGCAGCAGTTTGGGTACCTATGTTGTGCGGATCGTCACAGGGCTGGGATGCTATCTATGTTTATTTACCATCATTGACTACATGCCGGTTTCACAAGCTTTCTTATATCAATATTCTGCCTCTTTATGGATACCTTTTATTGGACTCGCTTGGCTAGGTCATAAATGTCCAAGGAATCTTTGGTACGGTATTTTGATAGGCTTCTTAGGCATTATTTTCATTCTGAAGCCTTCCCAAGGTTTTTTGAATCAATTTGCATTGTTGGGAATATTATGTGGGCTTTTACAAGGAATTTCAGTAGTCGCTATTCGTAAGCTATCTGTGACTGAAAAAGTGCATAACATTCTATTCTATCATTTCTCGGTGTGTGTTTTATTTAGCGGCTGTTGGATGTTAAGTTCCTGGCAGGCCTTAGGTGTGGATTCTTTGATAAAACTAGCTGCAATAGGAGTCGTCACTTTTATTGGTCAGAAGCTCGTAGCTATTTCCTTACAGTATGCTAGCGCCAGTACGTTGGCGCCAACCTGTTACACTAGCCTCATCTTCTCGGGCATTATGGGTTGGTATCTTTGGCAAGAGTTACCTGATAGTGTGACTTTAGCCGGAATGGTGTTAGTAATCTTTGGCTGTTTGTTGACTTTGATCGCGAGTAAATATAATTACAAAGTTCGGGTTGTTGAAGCACAAGCATAACTCCAGAAATTTATGCCTCCCGCTTGAAGTGCGCGGAAATGACAGAAACTCAAAGCTTAGCCAAATACTTCTCTACCTCATTTTTAGTGTCCTGCAACACCACAAGTAACTCCTTTCGTAACTTTTCAGTTAGTTCATTGTTGCCACTTAAGGCATGTTGCTCGACTTGATGGGCTGCTTGACCTAAACGGATCGTGCTGCAATAGAGTGCCGCACCTTTTAATTGATGTCCGAGTCTTTGTAGGGAGACTAAATCGGATATCGAATTTAGTTTTGCGGTAGTTGTTAGTGCTTCTGGGATAGTTTGATTTACTAACATGACTAAAAGTTCTTTTAATACTTCTTTGTCATCGCCTAATTTGCTTAAAGCATCCGATTCGTCAAATAATGAATAACGTTTTATATCGAGATTATCATTTTTTTTGCTTACTTTCTTTTTGGGTGTTTTCACATTTTTAAGAGGTTCGTGTAAAAATTTTTTCTTGATAGCGGCGATTTTTTGTTCGTTAAGAGGTTTGGTAAGGACTTGATTGGCGCCCGCCAATAAACTTTCTTTTTTGGAATCTGGTGAAATATGTGCGCTAAGACTAATAATGGGCACTGGTGCTTTTTTGGCTATTTTTTCCCAGTAACGATACATGACAATAAATTCATTGCCGTTAATACCAGGTAAACCAATGTCGGTGATGATTAAATCAAACCCATTGCTACGAGCTGCGGTGTAAGCGGTTTCAGCATCGGCAACGATAGTAACTTGGATGCCGGCAGTTCTAAAATAATAATCTGCTGTTCGTTGGGCGATAAGGTCGTCTTCTACGAACAGAACTTTAAAGTTCTTTTCTTCATCATTTATTATCTTAGGAATTATTTTGGGCGTTACTTTTAACTTAATTGTTTCGGGGACTGCTTTACTCGTTTTTACCTGTGGAAGATGATCGGATATCGCCGCTTTAATATTAAAAGTAAATGTGGTTCCTTTGCCAAGACTGCTTCTCACACTAATTTTACCACCTAAGAGAGTGATATATTTTTTTACAATATACAAACCAATACCGTGACCGACATATTTACCTTGAAATGATGGTGTAATGCGATAAAAACGTTCAAAGATTTTACTTATTTGATTTTTAGCAATACCAATACCAGTATCTGCAATTGAAAACTGGATTGATGCCATATCTTTTTCTACAGATAAAATTTTAATGCTGAGTTTGACATAACCGTTACTAGTAAAGCGGTGAGCATTACTTATGATATTCAGCAAAATTCGTTCGAGTTTGATGCGATCAGTTAAAAGAGCAGGAGGGAAAGCAGGATCAACTTCTATTTTGAGTTCAATTTTTTTGGCTTGAAAGCTCGGTTGAAGAAGATCGGATAAATGTTTGACGCTGTTTTTCAGGTCAAAATATTCGAATTTTAAATCGTCTTCTTTAGCATTTTCTACCGAGATGACTTCTAAAATGTCATTTAATAATTGTAATAACTGTTCGCCGGAACTTTGCACCATTTTTGAATAGTGCCGCTGTTCTTCAGAAGTGGCATGTTTCTCTAAGATTTCTGCCATGCTAATAACGCCGGTCACGGGTGTTCTAATATCATGGCTCATGTTCGCAATAAATTCGGTTTTGACTCGGTTACCTTCTTCTGCTTTTTCTTTTGCTTCTCGTAAAGCAATTTCAGCCATCTTTCGATCAGTGATATCTGCATAAATACAAAGGAGGCCAATGATGTCTGCGTGATTCTCGGCGTAAATTGGCACTTTGCTCACTAACATGATCTTATCAAGTTGCCTTTCCTCGTAATTTAATTTAGGTAAACCTGATTGCATCACTAAACGATCATCTTTGATATATTTTTCACTCTGTTCGCGTGTCCATGGCATATCGTAATCACTCTTGCCCACAATGTCGCTGGGAGAAGAAATGTTAATCGATTTGGCAAATTCTTTATTACAGCCTAGAAAAATGGATTTTTTATTTTTCCAAAAAACTAAGTGAGGAATGTTATTGATTAAATTGTTGAAGTAGTAAATGGTGCTATAGGTTTCATCTAGTTTTTTGGGAAAAGTAATAATAAACCCTGTGATGATAGTGAACCCTGTGGAAGTGTGCTCATCTTTGAAATAGGAAAAATTAAGCTGTAACGTTGAAGCAGTAGGTTCTTGGATAATTTCTTTTAAACAAAAATCATTATTATTATTTTTGAGTAAGGTTTTGATCTTATGGCCTAAAGTTGCAAAACCAGTCTCGTTACAAAAATTGACAATATTTTTGTTAAGTTTAGGTCGCTTCTTAAAAATATCTTCAGTTTTTTGATTGAAAAATAAAATGCGTTGTTTGACATCTAAACAAATGATGATAGCGTCTAGGTGATTGAGCAATACTTTAGTTGATTTATCAAGCAAGGTGCTAGCTATCACTAGGTTTTCCCTTTGGCAACAAAGAACTTAACTTACTTAAGGCTAATCGTATCTTTTCTTCGAAAATTTATTATTGTGAAAGCTACAGGACTTTTTACATCCTACCAAATCTTGACAAATCATTCAAATGAATCGGGCGGAAGGTGATTTTTACTTATTTTTGGTTTTTTTCAAATAAATAAACCCAAAGTGCAAAAATTTGTCCCAGGATAATGAATAAGGCTCCTGTCGCTAAGCTAAACATTAAGCCAATTTTTGCATCAAGCATGTTATTAAATAGCTGATCTGCTGCCACATAGGCGCCATAAAATCCTAAAGCGATTGCCAGATACATCGTGAGATATTTGTGCTTTGGTAAAACCATGAGTAGGCCTAGTAAGCCCATAACTGTGCGTTCATTGCGACAGTAGATGCAGGGTTCTACTATACCGTTGATATCCAGGATCCAAGTGGTGATACTAATTAAAAGTGTGATAGTTCCAATAGTTATTATTAATTTTTTAGTATCCATTCTTCCTCCTTTCTTACTTCGACCTTCCTAAGTACCTATCTCTAACCATAGCAGTTCCTGAAACGATTTTGAAATGGCCCTCGCTCTTAAAACCTTGTAGGTTATTGAGGAATGGTTTGTCGGTGACCATAGGGTTTCCATGCGGGAGAAATGACATTGGGCATTTTAGAACGGTTTAATAGCCGGGCTGGCGCCAGCGCAAACTCGCCATAGCGATCGTTAACTTGGTCCAAGGCTTTATTGATTTGTTCGCGCCTAAAATTAAAATGCTCGAAAAAGTCCAATTGCAATTTTTCCGGTGTCGGGTCCAACGCTGTAATTTGCACTTGGCTGACGGGTTCTTGATGCCAGATGTGAGTCATGATGATTTTGCAAAGTGCATAAATCATTTGACCGTCATTAGTCGGATAAATAGTTTTGAGGTTAGAGCCAATCCAGCCTTGGGTTGAGCTGCTAAGGCCAATAAAAAAATGTTGGGCTTGCATGTCGTAGTGGCGTAAGCGATTGCCTAATTTCTCGCTCATATGCATCAAATAGGTTTTGATAATATCAGGATCGCAGGTATTAGGCGGAATGACTTTGCCATGACCCATGGTTTTAGGGGCAGGAACCGTAATTTGCAGTTTGTCTGGGTCTTCCCCTTGGCACATAAACCAAATACGTCGGCCGATATTCCCAAAGCGTTTGGCTAGAACACCGATGGGTAGTTTTTCCATGTCGCCGCAGGTTTTTACGCCCCGTAGAGCTAGGAAACGACCAATGCCCTCAGCGATACCACATAAGTCAGTCACTGGCACATGGCGAAGCCGTTCTTTGGCTTCCCAGGGTGGGATGACAGTAAAGCCATTAGGTTTTTGGCACTTGGCGGCATATTTTGCCGTTGTTTTATCACCACTGACTCCTACTGAACAGACTAAGCCGGACACATCAAAAATTTTTTTCTTGGCCATTCTAGCCATTTTTTCTGGAGAACCCCACAGCCGTTGGCAACGGGTCACATCTAAAAAAGCTTCATCAACGGAGAACACCTCTACATCGGGGGTGATATCTTGCAAGGTATCCATAATAAGTCGAGAAGCTTCTGCATAGCGCTCCGGGCGGGCTGGTCTTTGCACAAAGTTAGGACAGATTTTTACAGCGTCTTTCACTCGCATGCCGGTTTGCACGCCAAAATGACGCGCTTCGTAGGAACTAGTAATAATGCAAGTACCATCCATTCCATTAGTAATGCCAACTGGTTGCCCCTGTAGGTGGGGAAAGTCAATTTGTTCAATGCCTGCAAAGAACGCATTCATATCGATTAAAATAATTGCGGAAGGCCAATGTGTTTCCATAAATTACCCTAATAAAATGCGTGGCCAACGTGGATAAATAGAATCTTTGTTCGGCGTTAAAGTGACAACATAGACCCGTTTTTCAACTTTATCTTGAGCAATTAACCCTTGAATCCACTTGTCGCTAGGAAGATGAAACCATTTCACCTGATCTTCAATATCGCGTACCAGGAAGGAGCGGATGGGCATTTTAACGGGCCGTGGAAAATAGCTATCCCACTCACCATTATAAATCTCCTCCAGTGATACCGCGCCCCCTAGCGGCAAAGAGCTAGGCGTTTGGTTACGTCTGCCCCAAGGCATTAACAAGGTTTGGCCATTGCGCAGCAGAATAGGCAGTTTGGCATGTGATTGATTGAACGAAACTTGGTAGCAATGATTCTGATGGTAGAAGACTACTTTATGACACATATAATATTGCTCCCTGACTGATTAGCTGACATTCGTAAGAACAAGCTAATTTATATAATTATTTATCAAGGATAGAGTACAAAAAGAGAACATTCAAGAGGTGGGAAATTAAGGATTGATTAAGGAGGGAAAAAAATGTCACCATTTGGTTCTTTGTCATTCCCCCGTAGGTGGGAATCCATTCATGGTGTGGCTGGAAGCATGGATTCCCGCCTACGGGGGAATGACAAATATGGTCTGGTTTTGTGATCGCTCTCGTTTGCGTCCTCCCTGACTAAGGGATATCACAAAACCAGTCGCGGCATGGTAAGGAATATCTATTTTGTTCGGTAGCAGAGATGGTAAAGAAACTGTGTAGGATATTACTAGCATTGTTGTAAGCTATATTCTTTAGGGATGAGATAGTTGCAACTTTTTTTACTTTGATTCAGGTGGGATACTAATGATGAGTCAATGTTTAAGGATGTCTGCTATTTTTGTGTGGAGCATTTTAGCTGGAGTTTTTGCAACCAGTTATCTTGATACGCATAATCTGCTTGATGAGCAGAAGTTTCTCAATTTTTCTGCCATTCGGGAACGGCTCATTCATCCTTTATCTAATAGTCGAGAAAGTTTAGCTGTTAGGAAAATAAAAGATAACTGGGTGTATGATGTCAAAAGCAGACGAGTGTTGTTTCTCGAAGATTTACCCTTTGACTCAGGCGCGAGCCATTTAGAAGCAGTTTTAAAATCACCAATTAAAAAAGATGAATATGACTATATCATTACTAAGCTTGAGGAGTTGCAGTTACCTCACGAGCTTGCTTTAATTCCGGTGATTGAAAGTGAATATAATGCCGAGGCAATTTCCAACAAGGGCGCAGGTGGCTTGTGGCAGTTAATGCCTAAGACAGCAGATGATTTAGGATTATCTGAAAAAGAACGTTTTGCTTTGGAGCCTTCAACTAAAGCGGCTCTAATTTACTTTAAACAGCTTTATAAAAAGTTTGGCAAATGGGATTTAGCAATTGCTGCCTATAATGCCGGCAGTAGTCGAGTTGAAAAAGCACTCCTTGAAAATCCAGCAGCAAGAAGTGTCCACGAACTCAATTTACCTGCCGAAACGAAAAGCTATGTCACTAAATTTTACTTAATGCAACTCCAACGCTAACCAATTAAGAGAATAATAAAAATGTACAAACCATTTAATAGACTGCTGTTGCTATCTTTTGTTAGCTTTCATTTAACCGCCTGTGTGACGACACAACCTTCTGCGCCACCACCAGTTCAACCAGTCCCAGAAGTGCTTACCAAAGTGACTGATTGTCACTGTTCGCGTAAATTATCAAATAAATACAGTATTAAAAATAGAAGCGGATTGTTTAAAGAAATACCATCTTGGAAACCCATTAAAGTTTATGACGATGGCGCTTCTGTTTATATCAAGTTGCCGGCGGGATCACAGGTCAAACCAACGTTATTTATTTTGGATGATAAAAAAAATCCTTGGCAATTAAATTATCAAGTGAATAAGCACTACTTGCGAGTAGATTATTTATTTAAAAAGGCTTTATTAGTTAACGAAAAAGAAAAGATTGAAATTGCTAAGAATTGAAAAATGTTTTAAGACAAAGGAGTTGTCATGCTTGCACGTGCTCGTAACGAACTCGCAAGAGTAGTAACAAAAAGACCCGTTAGTATTGGTGTTGTAGCGACACTTACCGGAGCAAAAATTGCACTTGATATTATTGCGCCTCTGCAATTTGCTGATGGTTTTGATCATTTTAATAAAGGCGAAAAAGACAGTGCAATTTGGCGATTCGGCTTAGCAACAGGATTGTTTTTAGTCTCCGCTAATATTTCTTCAATTCAAGAAATAATCTTAACGAGGTCTGGTGGGATATTAAGCATAAGGTTGATGAGACAAGCTGCAACAACTTTTTTTAGAATTCCTGAAGAAATCTTATACCCTGGTGATCAACACCGTTTAACGCATATTAATGGTTTCAATTTTCAACCTGAAGGTGTCGCCTGGGCATTATTACCAGTGATTACAGATGTAACAACTGGCATGCTTGAAATTATTGCCTTGAATGGCTTCATGTGGCACAGGCTTGGCAAGATTACCTCGCTAAGTACAGCGCAATCAGTATTATTTTTGGCCTGTACGCCAGGCACAAAATTAATGGCTGATCATTTTCTAGCTTATATCGGTTCTCTCTATCAAAGTTTTTCAAATAAGATTTTGTACGCTGGTGGTTATGAGGACAATATTATTCTAGGTCAGCAAGGACCTGCGATTGATAATCTACTAGCATTTGATGAGACCAATTTACAGCCAAATATGGAAAGAACATTGCACACCAATGCTTTTGCATCAATGATCGCACCATCCTTAGGCTATATAGTATTTTTTGCGCAATTAGCCTGGGCTGTAAAACGTGATCTTTTAGATAGAAATGAATTTTTTATATTATTGTTCTATGCGTTACTAATGATCCAAATTAACAGTAATCTGACCTTGACCTTCAAACGGCTTATTTCCGCTGGCGGACTTTTCTATCAAGTTCTTAAATATATTGAAGAAGGTTTTTCTCCCAGCAACGCTGATGATTTTGTAGTGAATCCACAAGAAACTGGCATTAAGTTTGAAAAGATTTCTTATGGTTATCCAAGAGAGGAGAATAGCATTTTTAAAGATTTATCATTTGAAATCAAATCTGGCGAAGTTATTGGAATTATAGGGCCCAATGGTGCGGGAAAATCAACGTTATTAAGACTATTAACCGGATTTGCTAAGCCAACCTCAGGTCAAGTTATAGTATCTAATCAAAACATCGCTGATTATAAGCCTGAATCTGTTCAAAAGGTTTATTCAATCATTTCGCAGACTCCAGCGATCCTCCGTGGCACTTTCAAAAAAAATATTGCCTGCCGTTGCCCGAATGCTACAGATCAAGAAGTTCTAGAAGCGATGAAAGATGTGGGCTTGTCAGATTTTAAACTTGATGATGTGATTGAGTTAAAACTTGATCTAACTCCTAAGATATCAGGCGGTCAAGCCAAAAGAGTTGCATATGCAAGATTATTGCTAGAAATCCGGCAAGGAATAACAAAGTGGGTCCTGCTTGACGAGCCCACTAACGATTTAGCTGTTGAAGGCAGAGATGCAATTTTTCCTTTGTTAGCTAGAGAACTTAAGGAACGGAACATCACCACCATAATTATTACTCATGATTTAGAGTATGTTGCAACGAAATTTAACTTTAATCGTGTGTTTGGCTTAGAAAAAGTTGGAAATGAGCCGGTGTCGAAAGTAAGTGAAGTTGATTTTAAGACCGATAAAAAAGACAAAAATCGGCTAGCTGACAATCGTTTTATTTTGTTGGCTAAACCTGCTACGCAAGGAGATGCGGGAAGTCGAGCAAATCCGAATGCGGATCCCGATCGTATTGCAAGTGCAGTGCCACCGATTTGAGTGATCTTGTGTCATTCCTGCGTATCTGCTGTCATTCTCGCGGATCTATTGTCATTCCCGCCTGCGCGGGAATGACAATAGATGAAATACGAGGGAATGACAGAAAAATTGAGAAGTTGAAAAAAATCCACGCATAGTTTATTATGAATTTTTTGTATTTAGGCCCAGTATGAAGTTTTTATCAAAAGTTAATGCACATCAAACAATCCTCCTTTGCGCACCTGCTACGCTTTGTTGTTGGCACTAGCCGACACCTATTTGCTTCTCATTAAATTTTCGACTACTTTTTACTGTACCTGAATTTGAGGGATATTAACCATGTGTGAGCGTAAGGCGCCAAAATCTAAAATCTTTAATACATTTACCCTGTATTCGATCATGCTGATCTTAGGGGTGATTAGTGGTTTTTCTGATATCGCCATTTTAAAAACATTAGGGACTGTTATTTCCGATATCTTCATCCGAATTTTTAAGTGTATTAGCTTACCCATCATTGCATTATCACTCATCGTCACTTTATCGGGTTACAGTGCCGACGCCAGTATGAAAAGACTATGGCAAAGAATTATTTTTTACACTTTAAGCACCACAATCATCGCAGCGAGTGTGAGCTGCTTACTCTATTTAATTATTCATCCGACTAATATTGGTACACATGTGGTCGCCTCAAGCGCGGTTCTTAATTCGCAAACCAATTACTTACAGCATTTAACCTCGCTCATTCCAACTAATATTTTTGCGCCATTTTTGGATTATCAGGTCATGGCTGTGCTATTGGTCGGCATTGTTGTTGGAATTGCCATACGCTATATCCCTGACGAAGGCCCACGCAACACCACGATGCAATTTTTTAAGGGTATTCATGGCTTATTTTTGGTGATTACTAAATGGGTGGTTACCATTATTCCGATCGCTCTATACGGTTTTATTACAGTGACCGTGATTCAGTTGCGCCATGGCATGAATATTAAAGGTATTGCGCAGTACTTGGCGGTCGTCGTATTAGCAAATTTGATTCAAGGGTTGGTGATTTTACCTAGTTGGCTTAAGCTAAATAAAATCGATCCTTTTAAAACGATGCGGCAAATGATGCCAGCCTTATCGGTGGCGTTCTTTTCCAAATCTTCAGCGGGTACTCTGCCAATCACTATTGATACTGCTGAAAAAAATCTCAATGTTCAGCCCAAAATTAGTCGCTTCGTATTACCGCTTTGCACCAGTATCAATATGAATGGTTGTGCGGCGTTTATCTTCGCGACAGTGATCTACGTCATGCAAAATAATGGTTTGCAGATAACTTTTGGCAAAATGCTGGCTTGGATTGTGATAGCCACTATTGCCGCAGTGGGGAATGCAGGTGTACCAATGGGCTGCTTTTTCTTAAGCGCCAGCTTGTTATCGAGCATGAATATTCCGATTACGTTAATGGGGGTTATCTTACCGTTTTATAGCATTATCGATATGATCGAAACTTCATTGAATGTCTGGTCAGATACTTGCGTTGCTAAAGTTTTGAACGACCAGATTACTTCTGAAGAAACAGTGACCAAGCCAATTTCTACAGTAGAAGAGGGCGCTGTCTAACCTCGTTGTCATTTCCGCGCCTTGTTTTCATTCTCGCCTCGTTGTCATTCCCGCGAAGGCGGGAACCCATCAT
>DJAM01000141.1:3864-5813 GCA_002429595.1 Coxiellaceae bacterium UBA6002 | reverse complement strand
GCCTTCGCGGGAATGACAAGTAGGTACTACTGCGCTGCCGTATCCCAAGCTGGAATAGCTTGTCCTTGGAATAAAGTCTGAGCTCTGCTAACCACTTCCGGAGAGTGTAAGGCTTCCATCAGCTTAGCAAATTTCGGATCCTGACTTTCCGACGTTCTCACCACCACGATATTTGCATAGGGTGAATCTTTTGATTCTAAATATAAGGCGTCTCTTGAGGGTAGTAAACCGGCGACCATGGCGTAGTTGGTGTTAATCGCTGCCAGATCAACATCTGCTAAGACGCGTGGTAATTGGGCTGCGTCGATTTCTTTGATTTGAAGATTTTTTGGATTGGAGGCGATGTTGGCTGGTGTTGCTTTCAAGTTAAGTTCAGGCGACAGTTTTATTAGACCAGCTTTTTCAAGTAATAATAACGCTCGTGCTTCATTACTTGGATCGTTTGGCACGGCCACTACGGAGTTAGGCTTTAAGTCTTTAAGATTGGTGATCTTATTTGAGTAAAGTCCCATTGGATAAATGAAGGTTTTGCCAATTGTGGTTAAATTGTAGCCCTTAGACGCGATGGTTTGTTCAAGATAGGGCGTATGTTGGAATGCATTGGCGTCGATACTGCCATCGGCAAGGGCTTGGTTAGGAAGGACGTAATCGGTGAATGGAACGATAGTAATTTGAATATTATATTTCTCTGCAGCAACGTTTTTTGCGACTTCCATGAGTTCGGTTTCAGGCCCTGCAATAGTGCCTATTCTGATTTCATTGCTTGCTCGTTTTGGGGTAGATTTGCTACAGCTGGATAATAAAATTACGCTGAAGATAACGACAAGTAACACTCCAAAACGTTTCATTGTAACTCCTTTAATGTGAAAAGCGGGCAGCTATGTGCTCGCCGAGGTATTGGATAACATAAACTAATACCACCAAAATAATAATGGTGCTTAGCATAACACCGAAATCAAATCGTTGGTAACCATAGTTAATTGCAACACTGCCAAGACCTCCGCCACCAACGGCTCCGGCCATTGCTGAATAGCCCACTAAACTGATGAGGGTAGTGGTGATGCCGTGAATAATTAAGGGCATCGCTTCTGGAAGCATTATTTTACGAATGATTTGTATCGGAGAGGCTCCCATTGACATTCCAGCTTCGACTAAACCGTCTCCTACCTTGATCAAACTGCTTTCAACGATACGCGCCACGAATGGAATCGCAGCGATGCTCAGTGGCACAATGGCAGCGTTAGTACCAATTGAAGATCCTACGATGAGACGTGTGAGTGGAATCAAGGCAATCATCAAAATAATAAAAGGAATAGCGCGAATAATATTTACTACGGCTGATAAACCGTTGCTATAGAGCAAATTTTGAAGGATGCCGCCTTTACGAGTGGTAAATAACACGACGCCAAGCGGCGTGCCAAAAATGGTTGCAATGAAGCCAGACACAGCGATCATATAAATGGTTTGTAGTGTGCCGTCCCACAATAATGAGATCATACTATCTGACATAATATCCTATCACCTCAACGAAAACTCCTTTACTTTCCAAGAAATCAATTGATGTTTTTAAGGTACTGTCATCGCAATTTACTTGGATCAACATCACACCAATAATTTCATCTCGTATAACTTCGATGTTAGCCTGTAATATATTGATATCAACTTGATAATTTTGAACCAAATGTGCAATGAGTGGTTCTTGTGCCACGCTGCCGACAAAAGATAATCGCAATAATGTGTCACTGTTAGGTACTTGTTCTCGGCTTAATCTTTTTTGAATCACATCAGGTAAGTTATGTTGCAGCGAGGAACGAATAAACTGTTTGGCAATTTGTGTTTTCGGTCGACTGAAAAATTCTAAAACTTCTGCCTGTTCTATGATCGAACCTGCTTCTAAGATCGCAAGATGATGACAAATTTCTTTTACGACATCCATTTCATGGGTGATT
>DJAM01000141.1:0-3758 GCA_002429595.1 Coxiellaceae bacterium UBA6002 | reverse complement strand
ACATCCATTTCATGGGTGATTAACAAAATCGTTAAACCTAAATTCTCATTGATATCTTTTAAAAGCTGTAAGATCGAATGCGTAGTTTGTGGATCCAAAGCAGAAGTTGCCTCATCACTTAATAAAACCCGTGGTTTATTAGCAAGAGCTCGAGCTATCGCCACCCGTTGTTTTTGGCCACCGCTCAATTGGTTTGGATAAAAATTCTTTTTGTCGACTAATCCTGTTAATTCTAAAAGTGGTTGCACTGCTTTGTCGATTTGCTTGTGACTAAATCCAGAAATTTTAAGGGGTAGAGCTATATTGTCATAAACAGTGCGCGAGGAGAGTAAATTGAAATGTTGAAAGATCATGCCGATATGCTTTCGTTCTTCGCGAAGTTGGCGATCGTTCATATGAGTTAGATTTTTACCAGCAACGATGACAGTGCCTTCACTGGGTCGTTCGAGCATATTGATACAGCGCACTAGGGTACTTTTGCCGGCGCCACTTGGACCGATAATTCCAAAGACCTCACCAGGTGCTACTTTTAAAGTAATATTATCAAGCACCTTGTAGCCGTAATAGGTTTTGGAGACATTGATTAATTCAATCATTTGCGCATTATGCCTTATGTAAGACCTAAGCATTTAAAAAATTTGCATGATCTCACTTTGTTCTCTATACTGAATACAACTATCGACTGGAAGAGGCATTATGCTAACAGTAAGTCAGCAAAAAGTTTATGACTTTATTCAAAAATTCATCAAAGAACACCAGCATTCCCCTACAATGGCGGAGATTGCCAAAGGAATTGGCATTACTTCGAGGGGGGTAGTCCACCGTTACGTTGCGGCTTTAGCTCAAGAGGGACTAATTAATATCATCCCTGGTCATCGTCGCAATATTCAACTACTCACCGCTTCAAATTCGTTACCTCTGAAAGGACGGATTGCTGCAGGCTCACCAATCGAAGCTATTACCGATAATGAAACTTTGGACATTATGAGTATCTTCCTCGGCAAGAATCGCTATGCCCTAAAAGTGAAGGGCGATTCCATGATCGATGAAGGTATTTTTGATGGTGATATCGTCGTTTGTGAACATTGTGAAGACGCAGCAGATGGCAAGATCGTAGTGGCTTTGGTTGATAACCAAGAAGCAACTTTAAAACGGATCAAATATAATCCTGATCACACAATTACTTTAATTCCTGCTAATCAGAAGCTCAAACCGATGACTTATCCAGAAGACCGTATTGCTATTCAGGGGATATATATCGGTCTCTTACGCTTCGACACCTAAAAGTCTATTTTTGACACTAAAAACGAACATTCCTTGGTAAAAACGTTAGGAGAGGTATGAAATGCTGCAACAAAAAAATGATGTTTGGTTACCGAATTTCCTGTCACTATCACCAGCCTATGATATCTTTCATTGGTTGCCTGATAGCATTCGTTCGAGAAAAAATTGGCCAACAGTTGCAGACTATAATTGCTTTGCACAATTGCAAAATGAACAAGGTCTAACAATTCGTTTCGTCGATGCAGAAGCTTGTCATTCGCCGATAGGGTATGAGCCTACCATTTATTTACACGGTGAAGTAAACACCCGCAAAGAGAACTGGCATGATTTTTTCAATATGCTGATTTGGCAGACATTTAGTTTAGGTAAATCTGCTTTAAATGCCTTGCATTATCAACAACTACAGAAAAAAAAATTTAATACCTATTCACGAACACCGTTTGAAAATTTTCTAACTTTATTTGATGAGAATGGTGTGGTGGTATTTAGCTCTGACGAAAGTTTATTGCAATTAATTCGAGATATGTCTTGGAAAGAATTCTTTTGGGAACGTCGGGCAGATTTGTCGAATGTGCGTTGTTTAGTGTTTGGACATTCTTTGCACGAAAAAATGCTTAATCCGTATGTGGGTATGGTAGGGCATAGTGTCTTACGATTAGTTAGTCCACATTTCTTTCATTTGAATTTTGAAAGCCAATTACTCGAAGTAAATCAGTTTTTATATGAATGGCTATTTAGCCTTGATGAGAGTTGCTCTCCTCGTGATCTAGCACCTTTACCCGTTCTAGGTTTTCCTGGATGGTATGCTGCTGCCGATCGCGAGGAGTTTTATAATGATATTAATTACTTTCGAATTACTCGGCGAAATTAGACTTATTGTGAAAGTCTAGACCCACCTTCTTGGCATCGTTCACGTTCATAGTCGTCCAAGCGCCTTCCAAGATATGAAATGCTTCTTGGCAAAGTTCTATCAATAACATTTCTGTTCAGTTCAAAGCTAATACCAAATGCTTCTTGGCAGTGACCGTTTGCTGGTCTAAAAGAATTGGCATAATTTTTCATTGCACCAAACTTCTGTAATAAATAATGTGCTTTTACTTTAGGCTCCATAGCAAGTGGCCTAACTTGCATTGCTGCAATACCAGGAAACTCTGTATCACGAATGACTTCAACAACCTTAACAGGCTTTCTGAGCAAAACTGTTTGGTAATAAGATGAAGGAGAAACTGTTCCATCGGGAACAAAGCTCTCATTATACTGTGACAACCCAGGACTGATTACGATTTTAGTTCCAGACAAGGTATCTAAAGTAACAGTTGCGTTTACTGAAATATGATTTGCATAATTATCTATGCTTTTTTCGCTCAGCCAGATCGCAAACTTTGGTGTGTGTTCTTTTGCGATATCTAAAAACTGGGGGTCATTGATATTATGTCCATAGCTTAATACCTGATCTACCTCATCTTCCCAAACCTCGTAAAAACCTTCTTGATCGCAGGGAAAAGACTTACTCACGAAACCATTAACAACTTTTGGAGTTACTGGATATTTAAATGAACCATTATTCCAAAGTGTAGTACCATAAGTCACAATAGCTGCTCCAGCATGACTACCCTCATGTGCAACCAGATGACCAGGTCCTAATTTAGTTATCAATCGTACAGTGTTATTGGTAATGATATATCTGCCACCAATGATCTGACCTCCCTCGAAGTCTAATGTTGGCAGGTCTGTATAGATGGATATTCTAGGCGAGTGACTACTTAAAAAAATAGACATCAACCGTTGAGCTACAGGATGTGCTTCTTGCATGGCAAATATAAAGTCGTTTTTCAGGGCCTTAATAACTT
The DNA here is from genome assembly GCA_002429595.1 of Coxiellaceae bacterium UBA6002. GTDB lineage: Bacteria > Pseudomonadota > Gammaproteobacteria > UBA6002 > UBA6002 > UBA6002. Next base: position 624 of record DJAM01000141.1, on the reverse strand, counting down.
GCTTATTTGTAAATTTGGAATAGTTTCGTTGTGAAACTTTTAAGCTTGAAAAATGAAACTCTTTGATTTCCTGTCTTTCTTTTGAGGGTTCCTTGGCACTATTTTGGTGGACAGCAATTCTAGCATTTTTAAATAACTGATTGAACTTTGCGGCCGTTAATGGTTGCGCTTCACAAAATTCGATAGTCCGAGCTGCCTCGTGTATATGAAGAGGGTAATTTAAAGTTTGTTCATTCAAATCTTGCATCAGTATTTTGAGTGAATCATCGCTTGAAGCATTACTACTTCTTGGAGCAAGGAATCTAGCCAGAAAGGGCAAGACAAAAACAGATGCAAAACCAATAATTGCTATTCCTAGTAATAGTAGGATCAGATAGAAATATCGTTTGGCTGTATTGTTTCGAGGATTTCTTGATTTATTGTCTTCGAGGTCTCTTGATTCCTCGCGTCTTTGAAGTGTGCGTTTCATTATAATTTCTCTTATGTTATTACTTAGCAAATAAGCTATTTCAAGCAAGGGGAGTACTATACAAGAAAATCATTAAATTTATATTAAATTGCTAAAATAATCCTTGTTTGGCGCCAGAATCGAGTGTCTTGCTGTTTTTGCTGTCATTCCCGCGC
>DJAM01000065.1 GCA_002429595.1 Coxiellaceae bacterium UBA6002 | reverse complement strand
CGCCTGCGCGGGAATGACAAAAAAACGCGGGAATGACAGAAAGCGCGGGATGACAAAAAGCGCAGGAATGACAAAAAGTGCGGGAATGGCAAAGGATCCAAAAAGGAGTAAACAGGCTAATTGAGTATCAACTCAATTAAGGAGAGACTCTAGATGTTTTTTCTGAAGTTATAATTTTTGGGGCTGCTACTTTCGGCTTGAAAAAACCAATTTTGGCATGACTTTCAGCGGGAGTTACTTTTGCTTTAAAGTCTTTTAGCATTTTCTGTTTTGCTTGATACGAATCGCCGGCTTTTGCTAGATAGGTGATGATTCGCTGCTGTCTTTGATACTCAAGGGCTTCTTTTGGGTTGGAATATTGGGTCTTATAATATGCTTCGGGGTGCCATTGGATTCCGAAAAACGGTACGCCGTGTTTACTCTCAAACGCTTCTACCGTATTGGTGGCAATTGTTTTTTCCGCTGATTCTGCTGGATTAAGTTCCGTTGACCAGGCGCTAATTTGTGCTCTGGATAATGCTTCTATGGTTGGGACTGCAACTCCCCAATGGATGCTATTAACTGCGGGTTCCTGATCGCCGCCTGGGATGGTCATGCATTCATTTAATAAGGTTTTTTCTGATAGTTTAATTCGATGAAGAGGAATATTATTGCCAATATCACCGTTTTCTTCGATGGTTGGCATGTTGGGCGAGGTATGTCCTTGCACTTCCGCAGATTGACCGCCTATCAAACCCCATAACTTTCTAGAACCGCCACAAATTGCCAATATCGGTCGACCAGTGAGTAACGCTTTTTTGATCATCAAATCTTCATGACGTTGACGTTCCTCGTGATGCTCTCCTGGCTTTGGAAAACGACGAGCGCCCGGGATAACTAATAAGCCACTTTCCTCTGGTAAATTCTCAACCACTTTAGGCACAACTTTTGGCTGAGCTTCGATATCGAAGGATAATGTATGTTTGAGCTTTTCATCAGTAATAAAAGCCGTAAAATTTGCAAGACGATCAGCCTGTTTTTCATTTGGATTCGTCGGTGAAATAACACCAATCGTAGGATAGCCAGTGGTTTTTCGGATGGTATAGTGATCATAATAAGCAGCGTTTAGTGTCCGCCCTACTTCTTCACGAAAAGAAATTGCAATATCAGCTCTTTCAGGGCGGCCCAATATTTTTTTGAGTCGTTCATGTTTTGGACCTAACATCTTTTTTATTGGTATAGATTTTGCTTCCATCGATTTCTCATTTTTACATACTAGAATTATTTAATGGTGCCAATACGTCACTATTCGATTCTGGCTTATATTCTTCAGAAAAGTCAAAACTGCCACTAGAAACTATCAAGCTTGTAGCATTTTTTCTTTCTATAAGCTGATCTTCTTTTCTAATCTGCTTTTCGACTAGAATGTAGGTTGTAACGTAATGTGCAAGTAGCATTTCATGCAACTTCAAATCAATATTTTTGCTACCAATTAAATTTTTAAGTTCATCACAAGCCCAGAACAGAAACAAACTAGTCGATAAGAAAGCATGACGCGAACTACATCGAACAATAGCTTCTCCTAGATCAGTGCAAAGCTGCTTTAATGATCTAAACGCATCATATTTCGTAATTTTTTCATTTGGATCAAGATTTGCTGCTTCAATTGCAGGTATAGCGAGATTATTGATCACTTCGACCAAGTGTTCTGCAATAACTTCCAGTTTTCCCAAAGACAAAAAACTATCAACACTTGGATCGGGCAATAAACCTTGTTTTTCAAATTCCTGAATTCGTGCTTGTAATTTTGCAGGTTGCATTTCACGAATACGATTTCGGGCCCATTTTCGAATTTCCTCATGACCATCCCCATAAAGAATTAAATCAATCGGTCCGTGCTTATCAAAAGACATCATTTTGGTCAGTAATTCTGCATTTAATTCTGCACCAAGTTTGAAATAGGCGGATGTTTTTTTAATATCTGCGACAGTAGGTGAAGAAGTAACCGTTTTTTTCCATTGCTCGAACTCACTATGATCAAGAACTTTTTCAGAATAAGCAACCAGTTCAGTGCTGTTACGTTCTGAAATATCTTGTAATTTCTCTAGTATTGCAGGCGTTTCATTAACGAGTGCCGCAATGAAGCTCTCCTCAGTATTATCTTGATGCGAGCCCATCATGAGATGCAACAAACTACCTTGAGGAGCAAATTGATCCAAATGCTTTTTACTTAAAAATTGTCCTGGATTATCTTGGGCGCGATGAAACGCTGCGATAATACAACTTCTTGGAGTATTTTTCTCTTTGGTTCTATAGCGATGATGTACTAAGGCTCCCGCCTCGAATACTGTTGTGAGTGGTTTGGTTTTGTGCGTCACCTCAACTACAGTGGGCGGTGTATGCAATATTTCATTTTGAAGTTCGAACACTGTGGCCACTGATTCTGGAGTAATAAAAATAGAACCGTCTTCCGTTGACCAAGCTTTACCTTCTGGTGACACTTGGCAATTACGCACTCCTTTATGCGTTCCAGGTATAAAGACGAAATTCTGCCCCGAAGGACCACTTACTTCACCTTTTTTCCATGTCACAATAACCTTAAATTCTTTACGAAACGGCGTATTGTCAATATGTAGCATGTTATCTTGTGCTTGCACCGCTAATGGCTCGGCATCTTTGCCGCGCACGTCGACAATTCTAATAGGGCCGCCTACTGCATAAGACATCATCAACACTAACAGTGGGTGAAAAAATGCTGCACAATAATTTTGATCAGTCAGAAAATCTGGATGATTGGCGAAATTAATATAAGAATGAATCCAACTTTGACTACCATTAGTTTTTAATTTCTCGGTGTATTTTTGAATGAGCGCAGCAAATCGATCAGTATCAATCACGTTACCAAAAGTAACAGCGCCATTCGTGTCCAGAGAAATCAGAAGCTCTTGTAGTAATTTAGAGTCTTTGCCTAATGCAACAGATAAAGACTCTAGTAATTTAGTTCGGTATTGATCTTTAACTTCTTGTTCACGAAAACGGTTATAACTTTCTGGACTTCGAATTTGTTCGGGAAGTACCAATTCTGGTTTTATAGTTGCGGTGCCAATCCTTGCTGCTAATAGCTCATCCACTTGAGTATCGCTGAGTGATAAATCTAGTTTAATGGCTTTTTTCTGCATAAGTGGATCCAAAATGTTATTGAATTACACTTATTTTATAGGGTGATTCTTAACTCCGTATTAAGAAAGCTTAAGAAAATGCTAGAAAAGCAACTATTCCAAATCTTCCGGAGTGCCGGTACTGCCAGCCAAGATTCCACCATCAATATCAAGCTCAATACCCGTGACATAGCTAGATTCATCACTAGCCAAATACAGAACCGCGTAAGCAACATCTTTCGCATCCCCCATTCGACGCAATGGGACACCGGCCGCAATACCTTTAATTAATCGCTCTTTTTCAGCTGGATCTTGACTCGAAAAGAATGGATCCCACATCGGCGTTAAAATTGCACCGGGGTGGATAGAATTACAGCGAATGTTATAACCTAGTTGTGCGCAATAAAGTGCTACCGATTTAGTGTGATTTCTGACTGCAGCTTTACTCGCAGCATATGCCACCATATTAGGAATGCCAACAATGCCAGAGCGAGAAGAGATATTGACAATACTCCCGGATTTTTTGGGCTTCATCATTTTAATGGCATATTTGCAACCTAATGCGACACCATCTGAATTAACTGCCATAACCTGACGCCAACTTTCAAGATCGACATCTTCAGCAGTATGAGGACCTTTAGTTTGAGTGAAGCCACTAATCCCAGCATTATTGACTAAGATGTCTAACTTGCGATATTTTTGATTTAGAAAATCGAAAGATTCAATCCAGTCTTCTTCTTGACTCACATCTAGATGCAAGTAATCGGAAGTTAATTCTTTAGCGACTTGTGCACCAAGTTGATCATTGATATCACTTAAAATAACAATGGCATCTTCTTGCTTAAATAATTCTGCAGTTGCTTTACCTATACCACTTGCTGCACCGGTGATGAGACAGACTTTATTTTCGAGTCTTTTCATAATAAATTTCCTGTAGTAGATGATAAAACTTTGAAGGCGGGAATAATATAAATTAATCCTTAGTGCTTATCAATTTCTTAACCTGTCTTAATTCAATAAATATAATGAGAGATAAACAATGAAATTCAAACTTCACTGCGATGTTTTTAGCGTTGATCGAAATTCTGTAAGATTGTGGTATTGCTCTTGGCACAATAGTAGATGGCGCGCTTGTTTGGAGTTTTTTTCATTTAAATCGTCCAGGACAACAGCCAGTGCCTGCTATTAACAATCTTATATCAGCAACCCCGGACTGAAAACTGTCTTAAACTTAGCTAAAGAAGGCCGGGTTGTGTGGCAACAGATAGATGGCACAAATTCACTCAAAATAATTTATGATACCTACCAAAAAGAATCTGGGAAAGATGGTACGAAATTCATGACGGAATTATTAGCAGAATTCTCCGATCTTGGCTTTATTGGTTTTATTTTCCCAGAATATACCGGCTTAAAAGAAGAAGAACGACTTTCATTCTGGTAACGTTTTAGAAAAAAACTAGAAATCTAACTTTCCTGTAAGCAGCAAAATTCCCCTATTCTACGCATCAATTAAAGCCAAACTCAGCTATATTTTGATCATGGAATCTTTTAACCCGGAGAAAAATTATGTCTCATCATAGTGCTCACTCTTTGTTGACTCCAGATAATTGCACGGTCTTATTCATCGATTTTCAACCACAAATGCTGTTTGCTGTTAAATCTATTGAAGGACAGTCGTTAGTTAGTAACGTGGTGGGATTAGCTAAAGCAACTAAAATCTTTAACGTTCCAACTATCCTTACCACGGTCGCGGAAAAAAGTTTCAGTGGTCCGACATTCGAACAACTGGTGACGGTTCTTAAGCAAACACCAATCGATAGAACCACGATGGACTGCTGGGAGGACTCTCACGTCACTGATGCAGTTAAGAAAATAGGTCGTAAAAAATTGATTTTGTGCGGACTGTGGACAGAAGTCTGTATCACGTTACCAACAATCTTAGCAATTCAGGAAGGTTATGAAATCTACGTGGTTGCAGATGCCTGCGGTGGTACTAGTGAAGTAGCACATGACATGGCAATAAAAAGAATGATTCAAGCAGGTGCCGTGCCAGTGACATGGTTACAAGTGATGTTAGAGTGGCAACGAGATTGGGCACGTCAAGAAACATACGATGCAGTGATGAAAGTTGCCAATGAACACGCAGGTTCTTACGGTATTGGCATTCAGTATGCTCACGCCGTATTAGGTTCAGAAGCACGAGAAGGCAAATAAAATAGGACACCAAAATGAGCCACGAAGCTGATATTATTTTTTATAACGGTGAAATTCATACGCTTGATGATCAAAATCCAATTGCATCCGCAGTGGCTATTCGTGATGGTCGATTTATTGCAGTAGGATCCGATCATGAAGTTTTAAGCCAATACCGTGCCGATAAAAAAATTGATCTGCAACACCATACGATTATTCCAGGCCTAAATGACTCACATCTTCATATCATCCGTGGTGGTTTGAATTACAATATGGAATTACGTTGGGATGGCGTTAACTCTTTAGCAGATGCTTTAGATATGTTGAAAGAACAAGCTAAGCGCACACCGCCACCACAGTGGGTCCGAGTTGTCGGAGGTTGGACAGAGTTTCAATTTAAAGAGCGACGAATGCCAACTCTAGATGAAATCAACAAAGTGGCTCCCGAAACGCCTGTGTTTATTTTACATTTATACGATCGCGCTTTGTTAAATCGACCTGCATTAAAAGCAGCAGGTTATGATCGAAATTCACCTGATCCTGTTGGTGGCCATATTGAACGTGATAAGAATGGTAATCCTACTGGCCTGCTTATTGCAAAACCCAACGCCATGATACTTTATGCAACTCTTGCAAAGGGTCCAAAATTACCTGTTGAATATCAAGTTAATTCAACTCGACAGTTTATGCGGGAATTAAATCGTCTGGGAGTGACGAGTGCGATTGATGCAGGCGGTGGTTTTCAAAATTATCCGGAAGATTACGAAGTCATTGCACAACTTGCAAAAGAAGGACAGCTTACAGTACGCATTGCTTATAATTTGTTTACGCAACGCCCCATGCATGAGTTAGATGACTTTACTCAATGGGTAAAAATGACTAAGCCTTACGAAGGTAATGATTTTTATCGCGTCAATGGTGCCGGTGAGATGTTAGTGTTTTCTGCTGCCGATTTTGAAGATTTTTTACAACCACGACCAGACCTTGACCAAGACATGGAAGCACAACTCAAACCCGTTATACGTTTACTTGCGCAAAATCGTTGGCCATTTCGATTGCATGCAACCTATAACGAATCGATCACTCGATTTTTAAATGTTTTTGAAGAAGTTAATCGTGACATTCCATTCGATGGTTTACCTTGGTTCTTCGATCATGCTGAAACAATCAGTGAAAAAAATATCGAACGAATAAAAGCCCTACAAGGTGGTATTGCAATTCAACATCGTATGGCTTATCAAGGTGAATATTTTATTGACCGCTATGGTCAAGAAGCTGCCGAACAAACACCACCGATCAATAAAATGCTTGCAACGGGCCTGCCGGTCGGAGCTGGCACCGATGCTACTCGAGTCGCAAGCTACAATCCTTTTGTCTCGTTATATTGGATGATTTCAGGTAAAACAGTGGGAGGCACGCAACTTTATCGTGAATCAAATTTGTTGAGCCGCGAACAAGCGCTGAAATTGTATACAATCGGTAGCGCGTGGTTTTCAAATGATCACGGTAACAAAGGTGCAATTGTAGCAGGTCAGCTTGCAGATATGGTCGCGTTAACCGCTAACTTTTTTACGATTCCAGAAGTAGAGATAAAAAACTTAGAATCGGTGCTGACAGTAGTCGGTGGCAAAATTGTCTATGCCAAAGCAGCTTTTAGATCTTTTGATCCGCCTGCTCTTCCGATTATGCCAGATTGGTCACCGGTAACGAAATTTGGGGGTTATCATACTCACCCTGGCAACCACTCTTCGATGGTTCATCAACATGCGAGTACACCACATTGTCATTCTCATCTCTGGGGTCCGTTTGGCTGTGATTGTTTTGTTTTTTGATTTATACTCTGCCTAAAATCCTCCACCACCTATCGTAAAGGCAATCATGAAAAAATATCCTGTAATTATCGTGGGCGCAGGTCCTGTTGGTTTATGTATGGCGATCGCACTCGCTCGATTAGGAATTCCATCATTAACACTTAACCGCGATCCTCATCTTTCTGAACATCCACGCGCACGTGGTGTCAGTATGCGCTCAATGGAATTATTACGTTTATGGGGCGAAATCGACGAATTACAAAAATTTGAATTTCCTAGAGAAGCCATTCGCTTCATTTGGGCGCATTCATTAAAAGGTAAAGAAATTACTCGAATAGAACTCAATAAATCTGGACCTTATACTCTTGGACCTTTAGGCGCAAGTCTCATAACCCAGGACTGTGTTGAATTATATTTAAAAGGAACACTAGAAAAATTCCCTGATGCGCAATTGCAATTTTCGAAGGAAGTGCTCAAGGTTACGGAAGATTCAGAAGGAGTTACAATCGAGGTACGTGATTGCACGACAAATCAAACAGAGCAGTTTCGAACACAATATTTAGTGGCGGCCGATGGTGCGCATAGTACAGTTCGCAAAGAACTTGAGATTGAGATGAAGGGTCCAAATGATTTAGGACGGTTTTGTAATTTACTTTGCGAGTTTGACATCACACAGTGGACTTCCGATCGGCTCAGTATCGGATATTTTTTTACAGATCTCGATAAGCTAGGCAAATCCTTATTTCTTGCTTACGGCAAAAACAGATGGATTTTTGGTTTAAGGTTTGCACCTGAACAGACCAAAGAAGATTTTACTGATGAGCTCTGTATAGCAGCCATCAGAAACGCGCTTGAAATTCCGGATCTTAACATCAAAATTATTAATAAGAATTTCTGGACGATGGCAGCACAACTTGCTACGAGCTATGGCACCCAGAGAATCTTCTTAGTGGGAGATGCGGCACATCGCTTGCCACCCACCGGTGGCTTGGGGATGAACACCGGCATACAAGATGCACATAATTTGGCTTGGAAATTAGCTTATGTCCTTAAACATCAGTTTTCCCCTAAGTTATTAGACACTTATTTTCAAGAACGAGCGCCAGTTGCAAGACGCAATATCGATTGGTCTTCGGTAAATGCTAAACGCTTTGTCGATATCATTACAGCGATCCGTGAACAAAATGAAGAGTTATTAAAGGAGAAATTACTTGAGCAACAACAAAACTTGAATTATTCAGGATTAGATTTAGGTTATATCTATCATTCCGATGCGATATCTTCTGAAAATAATCAGGAAATAAGTATCTCACCGAATGACTTTATTGCGACAACGTTACCCGGTATTCGAGCGCCCTATGTAAAATTATTAAAAGATGATGAGGAGACCTCAACCTTAGATCTCTTCGAAAAAGATTTTGTTTTACTAGTCGGTTCGAATGGTCAACCGTGGCAAGAAGCCGCCAAACAATTAGCGCTACCCTTGCAAGTTTATCGTGTTGCAGAAGATGGCGATTTAGTTGATCCACAAAATAAGTGGCAGGAAATTTATGAAATTACTGATACTGGAGCTGTTTTAGTTCGTCCAGATGGACATGTGGCATTTCGAAAACAAACAATGCCAAAGAATCCAGAACAAGAGCTTGTTGATTATTTCGCTAAAATAAAATGACCGAAGGATACCTAATGAACAGAGTCAAAGATAAAGTCATCATTGTTACCGGTGGTGCATCTGGCATTGGTCATGCCGCATGCTGCTTATTGGCGCAACATGGAGCTCACGTAGCCGTTGTCGATATTAACGAATCGTTGGGAAAAAAGACTGTCGCCGCAATTCAAGAAGAAGGTGGTGAAGCACATTTTTGGCAACTCGATACCCGCCATGAAAAGCAAGTTAACGATGTCATCACTGCGATTGTCGATCATTATGGTCGAATTGATGTGCTAGTGAATAATGTCGGAATGGTCGGTAAAAATAAACCCACGCATGAACTCACGGAAGAGGACTGGGACACTGTTATGGCAGTGAACGTCAAGAGTGTTTTTTTCTGCACTAAATATGTTGTGCCACATTTAAAACGGAATGGTGGTGGCAGCATTATTAATATTTCATCTTTGCACGGCCTAATAGGATCCCCAGATTTCCCAGCAAATCACGCCTCAAAAGCGGCAGTTCGACTCATGAGCAAAACCGATGCGATGCTTTATGCAAAAGATAAAATACGTGTTAACTCTATACATCCTGGCTATATCGCCACTCCACTGTTAGATGGCGTAGCGAATCAAATGAAAATAGCTTCGGAACAATTAAAAAAACAATTACCGGAAAACTGCGTTGGCGAACCGATCGATGTTGCTTATGCCATATTGTATTTAGCATCTGATGAATCTAAATTCATGACCGCGAGCGAACTTGTGATTGATGGTGGCCTGCATGGTGGCCGAGATCTTGGTTTTAGTTAATGCTTTCTGTCATTCCCACGCCTGTGTTGTCATTCCCGCGTTATTTGTCATTCCCGCGCAGGCGGGAACCCATTATTGGTGCGGCTGGAAAGATGG
>DJAM01000083.1 GCA_002429595.1 Coxiellaceae bacterium UBA6002 | reverse complement strand
TTCCCGCGCAGGCGGGAACCCATTCGAGGTGCGGCTTCAAGAATGGGTTCCCGCCTGCGCGGGAATGGCAGATTGCGCGGGAATGACAGCCTGTGTGGTAATAACAATACAGTTCTAAAATAACCAGCTCGTAATACTTAAGACTGCAATGACAATCACCCATGTCCAAAGAGTGCGATTGACTAGGCTAATTGCTTTATAATTTTCTTCAACGTCCGTTAATGTCGATTCCTTAGGAATGTCTAATGCCAACAACCCAGCATCAATTAATAAAGTTGAATTGGCTTGTGGTCCATTACCTAGTTGTTGTAACCATAGAGTAACTACAGGAGCAAAATGACCGATTAAAGCATAGGTGAATGAAACTAATCGCACCGGTATCCAATCTAAAATATCTTTTAGATAACCAGCAGCATTGTCAGCATAATCCAGCTCAACTTCAGCTTTTGAAGTTCGCTCGCTCAATGCCGCTACTAAGTAATAAAGCAGGGCGCCAAAAGGGCCTAAGAGCATGAACCAGAAAATCACTGAAAAAATATTAGTAAGTGACTGCACAAAAATTGTACCCGTCAAGATTCGAATCAATACATTCTTATCACGACCGACCGATTGTTTAGAAAATTTTTCGACCTCAGCTTGGATACGTTCACTACTTTCAGAATTAACCGCGGAGAAATAATCTGTTAGTTGTAATTTAACATCGCGCACATCAAGACAGATCATTAATATCAACAAACCAAATAATAGATACAGCAATCCCACATGAGCGAAAAGCAAATTCAACACATACACAACAATTAATATAGGGACCAATAATCCTATGATAGCTCCCCAGCCACGTTCCAAACCAAGTTTGTTGAGTAGTGGGTTGATCACAGCAACGTACTGATCAAAGAATTGATAGCGCTGGCGAAAAAGAGTGATATTAAATGTTTGCAGTAGGATGCAAACAAGTAAGATGATTAGCTTCATTCTGAATTTCCTTTTCTAACAAAGTAAAAAAATAATCCCACTTAAAGGAGGGACCTGGATCAGTTTTACGGTTTGGGGCAATTGTCTGATGACCAACAATACGCTCCTTCGTGATACCCGAGTAATGCTCCATTATCTCAGCGGTAATCTTGACCAGATGGTCATACTGTATCATGGTATAAGGTTCAGTATCTGTTCCTTCCAACTCGATTCCAATCGAAAAATCGTTGCAGTTTTCTCTCCCCTTGAATGATGACACTCCCGCATGCCAAGCCCTCAAGTGGAGGGGAACAAACTGGATGACACTTCCATCTCTTCGAATAAAAAGATGAGAAGATACCTTAAGATCTTTTATATCCTGATACGCAAGCAAACTATCACAGTTTAATTGATTTAGAAAAAACTCTTCAACTGCACTGCCACCAAATTCGCCAGGTGGCAAACTTATATTGTGGATTACTAACAAATCTATATTAATTGTTTTGGGTCGGCGATTGACATTAGGAGAGGGAGACAATTTGGCACCGGCAAACAATCCTGTGGCAAAGTCTAAGCGAAAAGGTGTTTTCTGTTCCATATCAATCCCTTCTCAAACGCTCGGACATTGCAACCGGAGTAGGGTATTTTAGTACTACTATATAAGATGAGGCAATGAATGTGATCATGGTAGCAGCCTGTATCAAATTAGATCCTTCAGCGGAGATAATTCCGGAACTTGCAGCTAGGTAAGCGATCAACAACGAGAATTCACTTGATTGTCCTAAGCGCACTCCAACTTCTAATGCGACATGACGTGTTTCATCCACCGAACGCAATAATTCTCGAAAGGTAAGCGGTTTGATCACTAGCAGTAACAAACCTAAGATAATTGATGGCAAGGCAATTTGTGGAAAATAATTAGTATTGAAACTCGCGCCTACCGCAAAGAAGAACATGACTAGAAAGAAATCACGCACCGGTTTTAGACTATCGGCGATATAGAATGCAATTGGGCTGGTCGCGATCGAAACTCCAGCAATGAAAGCGCCTATCTCACTAGAAAGACCCATGACTTTCGCAAGTTGCGATAGCCCTAAGCACCAAGCAATTGCCAGCAAAAACATGTATTCTCGAACGCGGTCAAATCTGGCGATGAGTTTAATGAGGATAAATCGCTCAAAGACAAACGCAAATAAGATCAGCATCGGTAGCGACAGTACTACAATCCCCAGATCCATGAGTTGCAAACCACCAACGCTCGCGTGAATGATCAATAAAAATATAATCGCTAGTAAATCCTGCATTAAGAGAATACTAATCATAATCTCACCAGTGTGTTGGTGATGCAGAATGGTGGTAGGCAATAATTTCAAGCCGATAATGGTACTTGAAAACATCATTGCGCCACCGATTATCCAAGATTCAAAGCTATTGAATCCAAAAAGTCGTGCCACAATGTAACCAGTTCCAGCAAAGACAATAGAGCTGATGACAGCTATCCACGTGGTCTTTTTGAACATATGGATCAAATTTTGAGGCTGAAGATTCAACCCTAATAAGAACATCAAGAAAATGATACCAACATCGCCAATTTCTCGAACTGTCGTCGGATCAGCAATAAGTTTCAAGCCCCAAGGTCCAAGGATAATCCCCAATAACATATAGGCGACAAGCAATGACTGACGGGTGTAAAGAGCCAACGTAGAAAGCAATGCGGCTCCTGAGAAAATTAGAAATATCGAAAATACTATGCCATTGTCGTGCATCTTATACCTATCTATTAAGTCGAGAGTCTTGGGATCTCCTAATCATATAATATATTTGTGTTGATCAAAACCTTGTAACGACAATTTATTACTATATTTACAATAACGTAGCATAACTAACCACGATAAGGACAAGCTATTGAATTCGTATGATTATGATCTAGTTGTCGTCGGAGGAGGAATTAATGGTGCCGGCATTGCGGCTACTGCGGCTATTCGAGGGCTCAAGGTTTTTTTGTGTGAGCAAAGGGATTTGGCGAGCGCCACATCTAGTGCCAGCAGCAAACTGATTCATGGTGGGCTGAGATATTTAGAAAACTATGAATTTCAATTAGTCCGGGAATCTTTACTTGAAAGAGAGCGATTGCTTAAAATTGCCAAACACCTCGTCAGACCTCAACCTTTTATCCTGCCTTATGAAAGACATATGCGCTCTCGCTCACTACTTCGGTTAGGTTTATTTTTATATGATCATTTAGCGAGACATTCTTTACCCAAAACCAGGAGTATTCACTTCAATAAAGACATATCAGGTAAAGCTTTAAAAAAAACTTTCCAGTACGGTTTTGAATACTATGATTGCAAGACTGATGATGCCAGATTGGTCGTCGCTAATGCGCAGAAAGCAAAGCAGCTTGGTGCTACTATTGCCACTTACACACAATGCACCGGCGTGAAGCAGCACAAAAACTATTGGGAAATTTTTTTGCATGATCATGAGACGAATAATGACTATACCGTCACGACTAAAGCACTCGTCAATGCTACCGGACCCTGGGTAGATCGATTCTTAAATAAAAAAATTGATCGGCAAGGCCAATACAGTTTAGCGCTGATTAAGGGTAGCCATATTGTAGTTCCTAAATTCTATCAAGGTGATTTTGCCTTTACGTTACAAAATAATGATGGCAGGGTAATCTTTGTCATACCTTACCTCACAGACTTCCTCTTAGTAGGAACTACTGACATTTTTTACCATGAGAAAGAGATACAACCTGCCATTACGAATGCTGAGATAGTTTATTTAAAGTCAGCGCTGAGTAATTATTTCAATACACCGATTTCATTGCCTGTCGTGCATAGTTTTTCAGGAGTGCGACCACTTCTGAATGATAAAAATAAAAATCCCTCCATGATTACCAGAGGCTATTCAATTGAGATGATCAATCATGAAGCACCAGCGATTTCAATTTTTGGGGGTAAGTTGACTACATTCAGGAGTTTGGCAGTTAAGGCAGTATCGATGTTGGAAAAATATTTTCCACACCTAAAAGACTATGATGAACGAAATCATATCTTACCCGGTAGCGACTACGAAGATGATGCAAAACTAAAAATAGAATTACAACAAAGCTACCCTTGGTTACCTTCCACATTGGTAGATCGCTACCTGCATGCTTATGGAACTCAAACTAAGAAGATGTTAGGACAGATTGCTTCACTTAGGGCATTGGGCACAGATTTTGGTGGGTCATTGTATCAACGCGAAGTTGATTATCTCTACGAAGAAGAATGGGCTCGCTGTGCAGAAGATATCTTGTGGCGACGTTCTAAACTTGGATATTTTTTTCCAAAAGAGAATATTTCGGCATTGTCTGAATATCTAAATAATCGAAAAAATACGGATAAAAATGACACAAATTAGACAAATAAGCGCTTTTTGTATCAAAATTCACAGCTATATGTTTGAAAAACTTTGATTTTCTCTTTATTTTAGTATACTGTTAATAGTGTTTTTTTATTAAGGAGTATTTTAAATGCGTGAACGGAAATCAAGCGCTGTAAAAACAGCGAAAAAAGCTTCAAGTTCTTCAAAAAATAACGGTCCAAAAAAATCTGTATCAAGAGCTGGCGCGAAAGCTGCTGGTAAGTCTGCAAAAAAATCCACCAGAAAATCAACTGCAAGAAAATCTGTTAGAAAAGCAGGCGCGTTGAAAACTGCTGCTAAGAAAACCAGTGCAAGCCGCAAAGACGTGACCAAAAAAATTGCGGCAATCAATGCTGATTGGAAAAAGAAGATTAAGCGAATTGAAGAAGAAGCAGTGAAAAAAGCACGTGCTTTCTTTGAAAAAGAGCACTCAAAAAGAGAAGATGCGCGTAAGAAAGCAATCGATGCAGCTATTGCAAAATTCGAGAAGCAATTTTCCAAGAAACAGCCAAAACGTGCTGCTGGCAAAGGAAAGGCTAGACGTGCTGTTACTGCTAAACGTAAATCATCTGTAAAAAGAACCGTTAGACGAAAAGTGAAAGCTTCAGCATAAGCTCTCATTAAATAAAAAAGCCGTCAATTGACGGCTTTTTTATTAGGTTTAATCTATGTCTGTAGCAACTTTTCGATTTGTCGATAAACCCCTTCTACCTCTTCAGCCCCAGATATTTTTTTATAGACTGGCTTGCCGGTTAAGGACTTTTTTTGAAGGTTTTGGTAGAACGAAATCAAGGGCGTTGTTTGGCTATGGTACACCGCCAAACGTTTTCGAATCGTATCTTCAACATCATCACTGCGCTGCACTAACGGCTCACCCGTGATGTCATCCTTGTCTGGTTCTCGTGGCGGATGATGCAAAATGTGATAAACCCGACCGGAACGCTGATGAATTCTTCTACCGCTAAGCCGAGTGATAATTTCTTGATCGGGTACATCTATTTCGATGACGTAATCAATGTCGATACCCAATTCTTGTAATGCTTCCGCTTGGGGGATTGTTCGGGGAAAGCCATCTAATAAAAAGCCGTTTTGACAATCTGGTTGGCTTATTCTCTCCTTAATTAACTGCACAATGATTTCATCAGAGACCAGGCGACCCTCTTCCATAATCTTCTTAGCTACAACACCGAGTGGGTTATTTTGTTTTACTGCAGTTCTTAACATATCACCGGTGGAAATTTGTGGGATATTGAAGTTACGAATAATTTTTTGAGCTTGCGTTCCTTTTCCAGCGCCTGGGGCACCTAATAAAACTATCTTCATAATCCTCTCCTTTTGCTACCTTATTAAGCTATTTGTTAGATTTGGTCAAGAAGATCAAATAGTTGACCTTAATTAGGATGTGACACCATGCGCTTTATGGCGTAACGACTTTCAAGCTCCAATTGTTTTTCTGCGATTGCAGCTTGTAAATTTCGAATAGTCTTTGGATCTTGATCATTACGAACAGCCCGGTATTGTACCTGATACTTCATTAACTCATTTTGAGTTGCCATAATTTGCAAACCAAATTGACTCGGATCGTTAATAAGTTCAGTCAAATATCGTTGCACTACAGGAATTGCTTGAAACACTGCCCGACATTGATTTGAAGTAGGCTGGTTAGTTTTATTGGACTGTACACAGAAATCGTAAGCAGCCTGGACCTCTTCAGGATGAGTCAAATAGTAGACAGTATCTTTTTTGAGTTCACCACAAGCAGCAAGAATTGCCAACTGTGTTATGACTAGGTAGCGCAAGATTATCTTCATGGTTCTCTTAATAGTTTCCTAACCGCAATGGAATTAATCCGACAATGATTAGCGCCGCACCAAAAATAAACATGAAGATAACCATACTGGGACGTACCGCAACTGGATTGCGACGATAATCGAAGAACCTGAGGATGCCACCCAGCATTAACCCAGAACCACAAATAATACTGACCGCTTTCACTAAACTAATAATAACGCTAACAGGCTGGTAGATATTTGTGGCTACCTCTCCAAGTGCCTGAGCGCTAAGATTGCAAGAGTAAAAGGTACTCAGTAATATACAAAGCATTAGAATTATTTGACTCATAGCAAAACCATATAATCGGGCATATTCAATTAATTACGTTTTAATCATTTACCAAAGCGAACTGCTTCCGATTATATTAAAACTTTGAACAGACACAAGATTTTATGCCTAAACTTAACCAAAAATGTTTAACCGCTTCAGGTTTAAATGATCGCTTCTACGGTGACGATTTGTCGTTTGAAAATTATATTGAACTGATGCAGAACATTATAGTCGAGAGCCGCTTGGATCTAGATGATGACAATGCCGGTCAAATTGTCATTGCAAATAGCCCTTTTTCATGGGAAACATCACCCCAAAAACAACAAGATAACGGCATATTATTAGTACATGGCTTATTCGACTCGCCTTTTTATGTACGCGATTTGGGAAAGTATTTTCGAAACAAAGGCTTCTTAGTTAATGCAATTCTTCTGCCAGGACATGGTACAGTCGCTGGCGATCTTCTTAATATAAATTATGAGGAATGGCTTAAGTCTCTGCACTATGGCATTTCAAAGCTGCAATCGTCAGTTAAGAATGTTTACCTAGCCGGTTATTCTTTAGGCGGTTTACTTGCGCTACAGGGAGCGCTAACAAATCCCGAACTCATAAAAGGGTTAATTTTACTTGCACCAGCACTTAAATCACGCAGCCCAATCAAATTTTTTCTAGCGAAGCACTACCGACTCTTTAGTTGGATGAGCAAACGAGCCCAATGGTATCAACTTAAGGCTTCTAAGAATTTCACTCGATATAGTTGCTACCCTTACAACGCAGGGTATCAAGCCAGCAAACTTTTGTATTTAGTTAACGAACAGCTTAAGTCAGATAAACTTAAAGTGCCTTTTTTTGTAGTGATGAGTCACGATGATGAAACAGTCTCACCTGAATCATTGTTGTCGTTTTTTGAAGGGTATCAAAATCCGAAAAACCGACTATTGATCTATACGAACAATCAAATCCAAACCAATGATAAGCGAATCATATCTCGACCTAGCTTTTATCCAGAACTGAAAATACTAAATTTTTCTCATACCTGTTTAACCATTTCCCCAGACAATCCTTTGCTTGGCGCAAAAAGCCGCATGGTTGATTTTAATCACTATCGCAATCTGGACGAAACAAAATTGGAGGGTCTGCACCATGGCGCAACGAATAAAGAAAACCTAAAGAAAAGCCTAATCTCTCGTTTAAGTTATAACCCTGATTTCAATTTTATGATCAAGCAAATCGATGAATTTTTAAAGCAGATTGGTTAATTAGGGGCTCGCTAGATCGATAATTAATCGATGCCTTTCGAAGTTATTTTCTAAATAAAAACTGCCACGTTGTTCTAGAGTCATCCCCAGCATTGTAAAAATAATACAATTGTTGTGGTGCAAGCTATTGTTCAATGAGAGCCGGTAACCACCAGGCAATGCGTTGAATGTTTTGAGCTCGACTCCCAGAGAGTTAACAATCGTTCTTCGAAGGTGCCATTCTTTATCGCTAGCACAATAAAATATTGTTTGCTGTTGGGTGATCGCAAGGTTCCTTGCTAAAAGAATTTCTTGGCGAATAATGTTTAGGATCGCTTCACTATGGTGATTTGAATAGTTCTCTTTCAGGCTCACAATTGCAAGGGTTGAGGCAGCGCCAAGTATGATGAGCACAATCAATGATTCTAACAACGTGTAGCCGTGATTTTTGTCCATAAAATAGTATAAAAAACTTAAAAATAGAAAAACCTCGTTTTAATTACCAAGCTTTTCTCTATAATCCTTTCTAATATAACTGAAAAGGCAGGCCCTTAGATGCTAGAAGTTTCTCATCTTCAAGAACGTATACAACAACTTCAAGAAAGAGTCGAAGCCCTTCGGGGGTATCTTTGACTATGAAACTAAAAGTTTACGCCTTCAAGAAATTACCAGGGAATTGGAAGATCCAGCCATCTGGCAAAATCAAGAACGTGCACAAGCGATCGGAAAAGAACGCGTTAGCTTAGAAGCAGTCGTTAATAATATTAACGAGCTTACCAAGAGGCTCGCAGATGCAGATGAATTACTACAACTGGCCTTGAGTGAAGAAGATCAAACGATCATTGATGACTTATGTCTTGAGATGGAAACACTGAATGCCGCAGTAGAAAAACTCGAATTTCATCGTATGTTCTCTAATCCTTTGGATCCCAACAATGCTTATGTTGATATTCAATCTGGCTCTGGCGGTACAGAGGCACAAGATTGGGCGGAAATGTTATTACGTATGTATTTACGATGGGGAGATAAACATAGCCTGAAATGTGACTTAGTCCATGTTTCACCTGGGGAAGTCGCGGGTATTAAGAGCGCAACAATTTACTTTGAAGGCTCCTATGCTTATGGCTGGCTACGCACTGAAACAGGCGTCCATCGCTTAGTACGAAAATCTCCTTTCGATTCAGGTAATCGCCGCCATACCTCTTTTGCGTCGGTCTTTGTTTCTCCTGAAATTGACGATGATTTTGAGCTAGATATTAATCCCGCCGACCTACGGGTTGATACCTATCGGGCCCGCGGCGCAGGAGGTCAGCACGTAAACACCACTGATTCTGCTATTCGAATAACACATATTCCGACCGGTATCGTGGTACAATGCCAGACAGATCGTTCTCAGCATAAAAACCGTGCGCAAGCTATGAAGCAGTTACGCTCTAAGCTTTACGAACTGGAAATGCAAAAGAAAACTGCCGAGCAAAAGTCCTTAGAAGAAAACAAATCAGATATAACATGGGGCAGCCAGATTCGATCCTATATTTTAGATGATTCCCGAGTGAAAGACTTACGAACAGGAGTCGAAACGACGAGTCCCCAAAAGATTCAAGCCATTTTAGACGGCGATTTAGATATGTTTATGGAAGCATCTTTAAAAGAGGGGCTTTAAACTATCCTTCATCTTAATAAAGTAGCATGAGGAAATTACCTTGACCGATATTGAAGCAACAGTAGAACTTGATGAAAACGAACAAATTGCACAACGAAGAGAAAAACTCAGTGCAATGCGCCAACAGCGCAACCCTTTTCCGAATGATTTTAAACCGAAAGATCTTGCTCTTGATTTGCATACTCATTATGGCGAGTTCGATCCGGAAAAATTAGAAAGCCTTAATCACTCAGTGCAAGTTGCAGGCAGAATTATGACCCGTCGGATCATGGGCAAGGCGAGTTTCGTTCATCTTCAAGATCGAACTGGTAAAGTTCAACTTTATGTCAAAGAAGATCAATTACCCCCGAGCATGTACGGTGAATTCAAAGAATGGGATCTAGGAGACATTATTGGAGCTGAGGGAACTCTTTTTAAAACTAAGACCGGTGAGCTCTCTATTAAAGCCCATAGCATTAAACTTTTAGCAAAGACATTGCGTCCTTTGCCGGATAAGTTTCATGGTCTTGCTGATCAAGAAATATGTTATCGCAAACGATACTTAGACATTTTAGTGAATGATAAAAGTCGACAAACTTTTTATATCCGCTCAAAAGTAGTTGCTGCCATTAGAGATTTCTTAACTTCTCGAGATTTCTTAGAAGTTGAAACACCTATGATGCAATCGATTCCAGGTGGTGCTGCTGCGAAGCCATTCAAAACTTATCACAATGCACTAGATATTGAATTATTTTTGCGAATTGCCCCCGAATTATTTTTGAAGCGGCTAGTTGTTGGTGGTTTTGAACGGGTCTTTGAAATCAATCGTAATTTTCGCAATGAGGGACTATCTACGCGGCATAACCCCGAATTCACTATGCTTGAATTTTATCAAGCTTATGCCGATTACGAAGATCTAATGAACTTGACCGAAGAAATGTTACGATCAGTTTGTACTTCTGTTCTTGGAACTACCCAAATTCATTATCAGGGTAAAGATTATGACCTAGGACAACCTTTTGTCCGAATGACTTTACAAGATGCTATCTTGCATTTTAATAAGCATCTCTCTTTAGAAGATCTTACAGATAAAGAACGTGCGCGTGCTGCTGCCAAAAAAATGGAATTAAGCGTCCCCGAAGATTATGGCCTAGGAAAGATCCACTATGAAATATTTGAGAAAACCGTAGAAAAGAATCTCGATGCGCCTACTTTTATTACGCAATTTCCAACTGAAGTTTCACCACTTGCCAGAAAGAACGAAGCAAATCCTTTTGTAACTGACCGTTTCGAATTCTTTGTCGGAGGACGTGAAATAGCGAATGGCTTTTCAGAGTTAAATGACCCTGAAGACCAAGCCAGCCGCTTTCAAGATCAAGTCAAAGCCAGAACAGCGGGCGATGATGAAGCGATGTATTTTGATGCAGACTATATCACGGCATTGGAATATGGATTGCCACCTACAGCAGGCGAAGGAATTGGTATCGATCGTCTAGTCATGTTTTTGACTGATTCGCCATCAATTCGAGATGTTATTTTATTTCCGCTTATGAGACCTGTTAACGAGAAATGATTGTCATTCCCGCGAAGG
>DJAM01000006.1:19884-21126 GCA_002429595.1 Coxiellaceae bacterium UBA6002 | reverse complement strand
TATTTCGTGGGGATCCCTCAGGGTCAAGTACTGACCATATTATTACCCACAAGTAGACCCATAAACTGCCTCAAAAGCTTCTTTGGCTTTAAGATGTTCCTGCATATTTCTTAATCCAATCCACATCGTCTTAACACCGGGTTCAGGATCCGATTTGCGATTTAGATAACCACCTAAAGATGCCACCAAGCGGGTCATTTCATTTAACGTTGGCGGAATTTCTGGAAGTTTTTTTCTATAAACTACAACGTAACTAGTCTGCCATTCTTCTTTGCTAAATACACATTCGCATGATATATCAGGGCACTGACGACCCATTACAGTAACGTATAATATTCTCCATGCAATAATTATATAAAAACTTAAACACGCGCTGAAATTTTTATCTGTTAACTGCAGCTTCTCAATCGTGCATCCACTTTTTAATATCTTGAAAAAAATTTCTATTTGCCACCGGCAGGTATACCACTGTATTTTTTCACATGCATCCTCAAAGGTTACGATTGGCAAATCGGTAATTAGTAACCATTCAATAGCTTCTGTTCCTGTTGGGGGATGATTTTCAGTGCACATAATAGCTGTTATTTTAATGGGTTTATAATCTTTATCTTTTTTTTGCTTATCAGGTAGCGCAATATGAATTTCTTTTGAATAAACTGTCATATGCGCTACTCGCGCTTTTCGCTTCTTAGTGTCGGAAACATTTATTATTATCTGGCCTAGAAGCTTCTCGCTCCTTAATGTTGATTTGATTTTTTCATTATTCTTTTTCCCTTTTTCATCGCAAATTTTCCTATCCGTTTTCGCTCTAATTAAATAGTGCGCTTTTGGCTCTCTATCAGAAAAAATTCCATTTGCTTCTTTATATATATCGTAGATATCACCTTCACGATCGGCAATGCTTACTATTAGTGTATTTGGCAGTTCAGTAGCATACTCATTGGCATTTTTATAATTCTCTAACCAACGGTAGCTTTCTTTCTCTTCAATAGGCGTTTCATAATTTTTTTTCTTCCGTTCTTTCTTCGTTAATTTTTGTAACTCTTCACGGTGCCATTGTTTGCTTGATATCGCTCCTAAACAGACCTTCTCCGGCGTGACGGCTATTGCACAATGTAGATTTATTCCTTTAGTTGAATCTTTTGTCGTAGGACCTGCATCTTTTCTATCATGTTGAGTACTAAAATTAAGAACCGTTGTATCTTGAGGAATGAGTATTACAGGGTGCTCCTGCATTCGCGC
>DJAM01000006.1:0-19752 GCA_002429595.1 Coxiellaceae bacterium UBA6002 | reverse complement strand
GCTTCAAAATGAGTTTTGTATATTTTTTCAGGGGTAACTCTGTCATTATCAAAAAACCGATAGGCAGCCTTTGTTTCTCCTGATCCCCTGCAAGACGTTGGGATACTGTCTGTTGGATTGTGACTTAAATGGGACAATACTTTTTTCGCTCGTTTCTTTAAGCGTTTATCTCCAAACGACAACATGCTTAATTCTTCAGAGATCCAATCCATATCTCGTCCTTTAGATTATGAAAAAGTCCAGATTGTAACTTAACTTCTGTCTTTGTTAGCCGCTTTTTATTGGGATTTCAGTAAATTGTGGGTAATGATATGGTCAGTACTTGACCCCTTGTAACCCCTTGTCTTGACCCCTTTTTTCACCTTTTTTAAGCACCGGCAAACTTATCGTAATGCCAGACTCTTATGTGAATCAGATAGTGCTTTCACTAGGTACAACTAGAGTTTGGAAAGCAATTGCGTTGTGACAGTTTATTAAGCATGTACTTATGAAAGGTTATCAATTGAATATAGGAGAATAAAAGCCATCTTTTGGATAAACTAACTAAAAACTTTTATTTCATTATAATCGAGCTGTTTGATGTAGAGTTTGTTCAAGCTCAATACAACGTTCTATACCTTTTTTAAAGGCACTTTCATATAAGTTAAAATAATTCCCAGCTAATAAAGGAACTAAAGAGGTCTCTGTTACGCCTTTTGGCGTAGTGACTCTTTGGCGTAACTCTTCTACAGGAATGTTTGTTTGTTTTGCAAGTTCAGCAGCACCACGAATAACGTCTAAAGCTACTTTTCTAGCTACCAAAGGCGAAATACCTTGCTTTATCGCTGCTAATTGCAAGGCTTCTATCATTAAATAAAGATAGGCCGGTCCACAACCAATCAAAGGTGAATACGAGTTTATATCTGATTCTTGATCGACCCAAAAGAAACTGCCCATGGCTTTGAAAATACACTCTACAGAGTTTTTTTGAATGCTTGATAGAGCGCCAGCACTGTACAACGCTGTCGTGGCCATGTTAACTGCAGCGGCCGTATTCGTCATTGTTCTGACGATGGCAAGGTTGTTATTGCCCAGCCATAACTGTATATCTTCTAAACGTGTGGCCGTAGCCAATGAAATCACTAATGATTTTTTTGTATTGATAACGCCGGCAACTTCTTCACAGACACTTTTCATCATATAAGGTTTTACAGCGAAAACAACGACATCAGCAAACAACACTGCATCCGAATTGTTTTTTGCTTGCAAGACACCAAAATCTTGAACGAGCTGAGTTAAATTTTCTTGTCCACGACTACTGACAATTATCTTTCTAGCATCAAAACCACTTTTCAATAGACTAGCGATTACGGACTTAGCTATATTACCGCCACCTATAAAGGCAATTTTTTCAACCATATTTATAATCCTCTAGTTTGAAGGCATCCATTAAGTCCACCAAATCAATTCTTTATTGTCATTAAAGCCCATAAAATAGGTAATTAATAACCGATCCTTTGTAATTGCATTTGGGTTTCCCCGCAAAACAGCATGAATAAGGTTGCCATTTATTATGCAAAGGTCTCCGGTCATAACTGGAATAATGATATTAGGAAAATCCTCAAGTAACTCTGCAGGGTAAGGAAAGCCACTATAAGTTAAATCAAGTTCTTGACGCGCAGCATCATCGGGATCAATATTCCAAACCTTAAGTTGACCAGCACCTTCTGGAACACTCGCATAGAAGTTAACTGCCATAATGCGATTCGCTTCTTGAATCTCAAATCCTTTCTGTAGCGGATCTCTGGTCTGTGCGAGATCTTCGTGTGGATTAAGCAAAAACTCACCGATATTATTCCAATAAACAGCTTTTGCAGATCCCGCATGTAGATTATTGAATTTTGCCGCTCTGACTGTAAGTTTTTCTCCTTGTCCAGACATCAAAAGTTCTTTAAATTCATTTAAAGGATTAATGGTTTCAATAAATAAATCGTTAACAGCAGGTTCAAAATTTGATGCTTCTTCTAAATACTGGAGAGTACTTTTTTCAATATGTGAAGCACCAATAAAGTATCCCTCAACCCCATTTTCACCATACCCATAACGAGGCACCTTCGCGTTGGACTTCCAAAAATTACGGACAATCTGTTGACAACAATCATCAGACAAAAAATTTTTAATTCGGTAAGCGGCCAAATTTCCGTTGAGAATATCAAATACTTTATTGACATCCAGTTTTTCACTAGTTTCTTCAAGTCTAAATTGTTGTTCTGATAAAGACGAACCAGAGATACAAGTAGCACTAATCATACACAGGCTCCTTATTTTGGGGTGCTATTGGGTCATTATTTAGAACAAGAATCCGACTGTGGAGCATTGGGCGATTCCAATCTAAAAAACCAATTATACTAGGCACCGGACTAATAATGCGTTCAACAACATCTAACTGCTCAGCATATAATTTACGTATTTGTGGCATCGTACTCCAATGTGCTACTGGGCGAAGATGATGTTCTTGATGATAGCCATCATTGAAAGCTAAAAAATTGTAGACTTGACCGTAATAACTCACTGAATTAGCGAATTTATCACCTGGCTGCGCACCATAATGTTCATAATAGTTTTGTATATTTACAAAAGATAACGCCAAATAATAAGCGGGTAGATAGCACAAACAAGTCCACTGCCAAGATATTGTTAGGAAAAGTGCTATCGCCAAAAAATGACAACAACGATCCAACTGTATTTGACGCAATTCCTTGGCTTGTTTAATGACTGAACGAGAAAGAAGTTTCCTAAGTTCTTGTTCGTCTAAAGCAACTCTCCACAACCGATAGAATGCCAACAATTTACAAAAATTGCTGAAGACCGAAAAAATGGCACCAACAAAAGCATAACGAAACAAACTAGCATGACTATTTCCTTCACCATCTTGAAACGTCGATGATAGGTCTTGAGTTTTTTTATCAGGACCTTTCATATCATTATTATAAAGATGATGATTACGAACGTGTGTAAGCTGATAACTTTGCACTGATTGACCGATATTAATCGAATTTAACATAGAAACGAGTGCATTCAAAAACGACGAATTAAACCATGCATTATGGGTAAAAAGATGTGAAATAACTATTATGTTGTAAACCATCATAAACAACAAAAGCACAAAGTTACCAATTTTTCCAAATAGCGAAAAACTCTCCCAATGTGAAGCTGCAATAAACATCAGTCCAAATTGGGAGATACTCAATAAAAGTAAAAAACTATCCAACCACGAATTTTTCCAAACCTTCATGATTCCACCTTAAACAAGGTATGATTGCAGTGTACCTCGACGCCGCACGTCTACCGTTGCACAATGAAATGAGCCACCAAAGGTATTAAAATTACGGAAGTTGCAAGGAATTGGTTTAAATCCCCACTTTTTCATCGCATCAATCATAGGTTGATCTTGAGCTTCAACCACCACACGTTGCTCATCTAACATGAGAATATTCATATTGATCCATTTGCTGGTCATGTAGAGAGTGTGCTCATCGGGAATAATTGGCTTAGGCGCTGAAAACACATCCCAGCCTTTGAAGATTTTAGGTACCTCAAGTACACGCTCTGGATTGATTAGCAATTTACCAGGAGCCAAAGGAACAAAAGTAGCATCGATGTGCATTGGGTGAGTGTCATTGAATTCGAACACGTGGATACGATATTCGTCACCTAAATGACGTCGCAACCACTCGATACCAAAGTCGTTAGTGACATTACTTTTTTGAGCGATGATATCGCGTCCGCAACGAGTAAAATCAGCCGCATCAAATGTAGGCTCAAACTCGTTAATTACCAAGCGTGTAGGCTCGTGTTCTTGAGGTTCAAGCCATTCACTATCATATAGGTCATCTTTGAGTTCAGGCTTGGGAGACGAAGTCCACTTCGCACCAGCATGGAAATATTCTTTAAGTAATTTTCGATAACCAAAAGTCTCGAAATAGCGTGACCGCCATGCAAGTGGGCATTCTAAAATTTCATTACCGATCACTAATAAGACATCTCTTGGCATCGCATTGTAGAGTCCGGTACTTGTCCAACCGGGAGCACCGTATTGTTCACTTTGTGTCATCGGTTCCGGTCGTCTAACTTTCACACCCTCTCCATGGAGAATGCGCACAAATTCATCTAACTCTTTATTGGCCGCTGCAATTTTTTCAGCAGGAAAAGGCTTGCCTGCATTTTTCTTGAAATGTTCACGTTGATTATCGGGCAATACAGGCTCTAATGAAATGTGCCAAGGTGGAAAGTGTCCCCCATCTACTACCCCTACGATGACTTCTTCCAAAGGATCCCACTCAGTGTAAGAGCTAACTGGGCTTTGTTGAGACTCTTTTGGACTCATTACTTTTTTCTGTTCTTCCATAAGAATAGCCATTTCATCACCTCAAAATATTATTAAACGTATTGATCTTTAAGAACTTCCTAAACCTGTCGCTGGTTTCTCTGTTTCAACCACTGCGCTCACAGCAGGAGCTTTACCTTCAGCGAAAAAAACTGTGACACCCAAATCTTCTTTATTTTTTTTGAGACTCATCTTTTCATCTTTATTTTCCGGTGCCTTGACTGGAGCAGCTGCTGGTAAAGGTAGTTTTGACGCGACGGGAATAAGCTCTTTTGATTCGAGTTTGTTATCGAACAAACGTGTCTGGTTTCTAAGAATAACTTTCTCAAGTTCAGTTCTATCGCCAAAGACCACAGTAACAAAGGGTTGTTGCTGGGATTCCCCGACTGTCTCAACAGTTAAGGTCTTGGTTTGATTCGCCGTCCTAGCCATGCTGGCGTGCAAGTGGACCTCTCTAGCTTTAACTACTGCGTAAGGATGGTACGAAATGTAGGGATGCAAATTGCCATCTTTATCCAATAAGTTCAACAAACTTAATTGTGTATATTCAACACTTTTACCCACTTCCAAACTGGCAAGTATGATTGCGTTAAAAAGTTTAGAGAAAGACACTTTAGTATTAATCATCATGCTAATTTTTTTGTCAGGCAATCTATTGTCCACCGTCGGTTTTGGCGGTAACAAAGTAGCAGCCTTAGTAGCTTGGTGAGGCACATAACCTACCAATTGTTGACAAGAATTTGTGATCTCTACAAGTTGTTGATTAATATTTTCCGCAATAAAAATTGATGCAAAGTAAGTTATATCTTTTTCTGACGTTTGCGCGGTAAGCGCAACGGGACCATCTGATACGCCAGCTGTCACTCCACTCATAGTATGTGGGAAATCGGTATGTAAAGCTGTTTGATTATGTCGGGCTAATTGAGAGGCGCTTTCTCGAAAAGCTCTAACTTGTTTGGTATCTCCCCAAAAAATATTGATATCTGGCAGCCCCAGGACACGATGTCCCAGCCCTAAGGTCATATGCGCTAAGCCATTGATTACTTGACCTAATGGAATATCACGATTCAGAATGGCCACCAACTTCATATCTTCATCTCTCCAGATTAATTTAAAATAGAATGAAACGTTTGAATGCGTAACAGAAGGTGAATTTACATAAGATGAGGCCGAATATCTATTCGTAGAAATACGGAGTTAATACTGTACAGTGGTGTAGGTGACGTCTTTGCTGATCATGTAAAGTAAGTCGTTTCCAACTTTACGATATATGAATCAATTCGTAAAAAGTGTAAACTAAACGACTATATTGCGGTTTCTTCTGCAATGCCCCAACATCTAATCTTGAAATAGGCATAGAAGTTATTTAATGATTTCAACTTTACAACTGGGAAATACTATTTTTCCGATTAACCTTATACAAGGTCCTCTAGCCGGATATAGCAACGCACCATTCAGATCCCTGACATGGGAATACGGCAAGCCAGCCTTCACTTGTACCGAAATGATTTCAAGTAAAGCACTTATTAATCAGCCCAAACGTTCATTAGAACGTTATGTAAAAAAAGCTCCCGGCGAAGGCCCAGTTTGTTTTCAACTATCGGGCAACGACCCAAAAGAACTCGCACAGGCTGCAAAGCTCGTAACAGATTATGGCGCCGATCTGATCGACTTAAATTGCGGTTGTCCCGTAAAAAAAATTCGACGCAAAGGAATGGGTTCCAGTCTTTTGGATAATCCCTCTCACCTTTTTGATCTCATCACAGCTTTGAAAAACAATACCTCATTACCTGTTTCAATAAAAATCAGAGTACAAGGCGATTTAGATCAAACCAATAGAAATATCGTAAAAGTGATCCAGGATTCTGGAGTAGATTATTTAATTGTTCACGGTCGTCATTGGACTGAGAATTATGAAATAGATTGTCGTTACGATCAAATTGAATACTTTGTTCAAGAATTAAAAATACCTGTCATTGGAAATGGTGATGTTGCCTGTCTAGAAACATTAAAAAAAATGTACGACACGAAATGCGCCGGTATTATGATTTCCCGCTCAGGAGTTGGACAACCTTGGTTGATTGCCCAGCTGGCTGCCCAAATGCGTGGCCTTGATTTCCGTGTTCCAACGCTCAAAAATATTGGGGAGATATTTCTGCAGCACGTTTGTAAGCTATCTTACTTGTTCGATAGTGAGAAGTTCACAATTATTCAAGCACGAAAACTAGTAAAATATTATGCTAGAGGTATTCCTAATAAGATCGATCTAATTAATGCGGTTAATAGCTGTGATTCTCTTGCTAACCTAGAGCAAATTGTCGAATACTATTTTGTTAACTAGCCTGGGATGTCATTAAATTAGTACTTACAGAAGAACTGGTGAGGCCAATTTTACCTGCTCATCACACTAATAGCACAACTCAAGCTCCGACATGTAGGATTTAAAAGGAGATAATTTTTGAGTATCAATTTGGTAAATTGAATCTGATTTGACATAAGAATAATGATAAATCTGATTACCTCGAATTGAAGAAGCTGGATGCAAATATTTATGTACATCGAAATCATCGTAGCCAATATTCCAATCTTCATCTGTATGAAAATAAGGAATTAATGTTCGGCTTGATAAAGCTGAGATAATTTCAGTACAAGCATGTTGGTCTTGAGCTTGATCTGTTATGGCAACCATATCGTCTTCGCTTTTTACAAGTAACCAATTCGCCTTTCCTTCAGCGTTTAACATTAAAAAACTACCATGTTCATCTAACAAATAATATTCCACGATAGAATTATCATTTACTATTTGGCAGAACTGCTTAATGAATTCAGGGTCGCTTAAACACAAAGGAGTTTGGTTAAAAAGGTCAGCTTTAACCTTAGTCAGCACAGCTTCTGTGAGATTGATAAAATATTTTAGTTGAAGATCCCGAAGACATTCGATCAAAATATCCGGCAAATCAACAGACCCTTTTTGAACGAATTTATTAATCAGGCCATCATTAAAAGCATTAACTGCAATGCTGCAGCCAACCTCGCCTGTCAGAAGTAATTTTGTACAAAGTTGGTCTTCAATCTGTCGACAGACAGAAAGACCATCTTGTGCAGGCATTGCATAATCAACCACAGCAACTGAAACTTGACGAAAACGTAGTGGATTATAAATTTCACAATGTATTTTACGATAATCAAATCTTAAGGTAAAACTATCTATATTTCTGTCAGGATCTGGCGTCAAACAACGACGTGCGAAGGGATCGTTTTGATATTCGTGATTAATATAGTGCAAGGCTTCTTTCGGGTCACCGTAGTAAGCACATGGTATATTTCTAGTGTTCAGAAAATTACTCATTTGAGTTAGAAAATTTTCATTATCATCTATTAAGATTGTGGTCGTTGGATAATAACAGAGAGGTAATTTTGTTAAATTCATGAACGCTTTACCGTTAGGTTAAATTTTTTTCAAAGTTGGGAAAACATAAGATGAATAGCGCATACTCTCCCTCCACTGATTCGCAAATAATACTACCACCTTGCATTTGCATTACCCATTGACAAAAAGATAAACCAATCCCTGTGCCATGGTGCGTTTTACTGTAAAAACGATCAAAGATATGCGGTAGTGAAGCTTCTGGTATGCCCATTCCAGTGTCTTTAAAATAAATCTTATTGACATCTTTATCAGGTTGGCCCCAAATCTCTATTGTACCCTCGCCTTTCTGGAGAATTGAATGAACTGAATTCTTAATCAAGTTGAAAAAGGTATGAATCAAAAGTAATAACTCAGATTTTACTTCGAAGTTTTGTTCTGGAACATTATCCCAGATTATTTTTTTTCGTTGACTAGCAGTAAAGGGATAACGACTTAACGCTTCTTCGATACAATCATTAATAGAAAAAATTTCAATATTGGAAACATTCATCGTTGGATTAAGGTTAAGCAATAACATGTCGATAACAGTTAAAGAAGCTTTAATCTCCTTATCCATAATATTTAATTCTTTTTCAATTACAGTACAGTCTCTTAAAATGGGCTCAAGTGAATGCTGTAATTCGTTTAAATTTTTGTCACTCGCTCTTTTAATCATTGAAGCAAGGGTATCTTTGATGAATTTTGCACTGATATTAAGTCCAGCTAACGGGGTTCGTAGCTGATGTGCCATACTAGCGCTAACAAGTGTCATACCTTCTACTTTATCTTGGGTCTCTCGCAACCTTTGTTCGATTCTTTTCTGTTCAGTGATGTTGAACGAAATACCAACTACGCCGACGATTTCTTGGTTACTGTTTGACAAGGGGACTTTTTTCGATAAAAAAATGGCCTGTGAGCCATCCGCTAAGACAGCAGGCTCTTCAATGGTTTGAGCAATACCACTAGCCATCACTTGTTGATCAATCTGACGCAAAAATTCAGCTTGTTCAGCCCATGAAAAATCATAGTCTGTTTTGCCAATTAACTCGTGGCGACTAGATAACCCTACAGATTTAGCTTGGAGATCGTTACAACCTAGGTAGACCCCATCGCGGTCTTTCCAATAAACATGACCAGGCATTAAAGCGATGATTTCTTCAAGATACTCTCTGGCGGCTTTATGGTCATCTTCATTTTCGATTCCCACAGTAGATCCTTCTGGGTACATGCTATTCACCAGGTGAACTAATCAGAAACTGATTGATTTGTATTGTAAATAAATCGGTTGTTTATGATATCGCAAAAAATATGTTTTACAAGAAAAAGAGAGGAGTTACTGTCTGAACATCCAACTTCCTTTGCAAAATCTTGCATCTGCAATAGTTCTTGTTCACATTGGCTAGCAAGTGCAACATCAGTGTCACCCTCCAATTTATGGACGAACGACTGATGAGTGGCTTGTAATAATTGATAAGGGTTGTGGCTAATGGCTTCAAACTCGCGTGCTGAATATTGTGGATGATCTGCCATATTTGCAAGTAATGCCTTTCTTAGTCCTATTGCAGTTAATCGCGCAATATAATCTGCCACCGGCTCCAGGCAATCATGCTTATACACCACTTTGCCACGGATGAATAAGGCGGGTCTGCCGCTTAGCTGACTTCCGTCAGTTTGGTGATAGTCACCTTGCTCATTTAATTCGAAAACCAGATAGTGAGTATCAAAATTTTGCTGAGCAAAGCGATAAACGATAAGCACTATAGGGTGTTTGGTGAGTAACAAATCAGACAAAATAGTTTTAGTCACCTCAAAACATGGCAAAACACAACGTTGATGTTGATCCTTCAACGACATAAAAGATAGAAGTGCGTTATTACTAGATTGCGTCGACCTATTACTGGCCAAATTTTTAATGAACTCGGTGGAAATTTGAGATAATTGCTTCTGAAAATGTCGAATTAACTTTTGCACTGTATAACTTCCAACTTTCAAATGGCTAGATAACAGCGCATAATTAATTTTAAAAGATATATGATATTGATTACGTTCACTGTATTGTGTCAATACTAAATTTAGCACAAGGTAAAAATCGTCCGCAGCAAGCTCGAACAACAAATCATGCGCAGCGAGAAAATCAATTACATTTTCAGGCTTATCTAATAGCTCAGAGTATTTACCTTTCTTATTGTTAATAGCTTCTTGAAAAATGCCCAGGCAGGATTTGATCTTCTTTTTCACCAACATGTAATTACTATATTGCGAGTACAAATCAATGCCTTTTCGTCTAATCTCCGTCACTAAAAGTAAAGTTTTATAGGCTCTAATTTGACACAAAGTTTCTCCAACGTGCGAGTCAAAAAAATTTAATCGGTTCTCAAAATAAAAGAGATTGTACGCGAAAATTACTCTATTGATCAGAAAGCTAAGCAGATTTAACAGTCGTAGTTTTGATTTTTGGTCAATCAAAGTTGAATGCCGTGAATACGGTAGCAAATTTAAGCTATTTATATTCAAGAATGTTCCTAGTTTACTATATTATATTTTTTAAAAATTTATCGCAGTAATTTGCTATTAAGCTTACTGACTAGGCAAGTAGCAAGCGCAAGAATAACAAAAATGTAATCAGAATTACAATAAAACTCATATTTTCCAAGAATAGAACTCATGTATATTACATATCCTTAAAGTCTACAGTCGGAAAATTGTAGAAAATCTCTCGCAAATTTTTACAATTAAATTTCTTCTTAATACGGGCAAGATAATATTCGACAGTACGATAAGAAACATCTAACGTTTTAGCAGTTTCTTTGGCAGACAAACCTCGCAAGTATAAATCTAAACATTGCTGCTCT
Organism: Coxiellaceae bacterium UBA6002; assembly: GCA_002429595.1. Classification (GTDB taxonomy): domain Bacteria; phylum Pseudomonadota; class Gammaproteobacteria; order UBA6002; family UBA6002; genus UBA6002. Next base: position 9,125 of record DJAM01000006.1, on the reverse strand, counting down.
CTGGGCGTTAAATATTTTTTTTTAGTTGTGCTAGACAGAACCATTTCGGACGTATGCGCTGAAAACTTATTAGATAGTTTTTCGTCTGTAAATAAAAAAACTATTAATTGTTTCATAAGATCCAATAAGTCACTCAGAGCTATTTTATTGAGATAATCAATCAGATTATGTGACCAGCCAAACAACTTTTTTGAGGTAAGTTTTAAAATAATTACTAGAATTTGTTGTATATGCTCTCCCAATGGTTTAGGAGGAACAAAGTATTTTTTATCAAACAATATCATTATAATTTTTTGGACATTGCCCCACTCAGTCTCTGCAAAATTTTGATACCACAAATAATATTTTTCTGGGTTCTCATGATTTTGCAAATATAACTCTAATAAGTTATGAACCTTAGACAAGATCTGAGCTATGATCTCCATTGTGTCAATTTCCACTCTTTCCGTTGTTTGATGAATGGTCTCCATTACAGATCTCCTTGTCATTAAAGCAATATAGTTTTGACTTATAGTCAAAAATATTATACCTTTCTTAACCATTACATAGTCTTAATTTAACCGAAAGCAAGTCTAATATTGACTTGTTTGCAAGTCAAGTCTTTTTGGTAAGTCTAAAATAGACTTTTTACGAGGCGGATAAAAGCCATGGCCAATACCAATAACTTAGCGCATGACAGAGCACAAAGATTGCTCTATATACGTAAGGAAATCTTAAAGATAACCCGAGATGAGTTATCTCGGTTCAGCAACATTTCGCCCAACAGCCTCCAAAATTGGGAGCAAATGCGCAATAAAGGATTAACTGAAGAGGGAGCAAAACGATTGGTCGAGGCATTTAAACAAAAGGGTGTCAACTGTACAGTTGAATGGTTAATGTATGGCACTGGCCTTTCACCCTCTGGACACTGTGACTCAGGATCAATCCCGCAATCAATTAACGAAGATGAATTAATTGAAAAAGAATTAACATACTTCAAACAACTCAACGGTAATGTGCTTTCACACATTGTTAGTGATGATAGTATGCTACCGGTACTATGGCCCGGTGACTACGTTGCAGGAAAATATTATGAAGGTGACACAGTTAAGCATGCTGTTGACCTACCTTGTATTATTGAAACAAATCAAGGAAACAAGCTCATTAGAATTTTACAGGCGGGTGATGAACCAAATTCTTATAATTTAGTCTGCCCAAACAACAATAGTTATGTCAAAAAATTCATCGCCAATATTGAAGTCAGAAAGGCTGCACCCATACTTTGGATTAGACGACGCAGTTATATAAAATAATTGAATAAATACCCCTAAAATTAATATTAATGCAGTCTCCTACTGTGACTTGTAAAACAGATCATGTGCAGACTTCAACTTTAAGTATAAGCAAATATTATTTGCTACTTAAATAGCACCAGCTATTATGAGTTAACTAAAAAGGAGTAAATAATGAACTCACCAACAGAATTTCAAACAGGTAAAAAAGAAAAGAAACATTCTAGTTCACAAAAACAATCCCATCCCAAAAAGACATTTGAAAATTTATCGATTGATGAGCTAAGAAGCTTCTGGCAAAAAATTTCGCCTAAAGCAAAAAAAGTTACGCCAGAGCAACTTGTGAGCATGATACGCAGACTCAGCAGTGATGAATTTATGCGGTTAAAGAATCCAAAACGAGAGGAGAATAAAAGTCTTGTCCAACGTTTTTATACTTACAGAAAAGATGAGTATCCTAACCCACAAGACCCAAAATATTCAGAGGCCCTACAAGATTTCGACCGATTAATGATGCTTTATCTATGCAGATACACTGAAAAGAGTCTAGAGAAAAAAGGTCTCGAACAATCAGATAAAGATAATTTAAACAAAACCATGCTGGCTGAAATCAACAAAATTCATCGTGACTTTCCTAGCGCAAATAGCTTCCAAGCTTTAGCTGAAATCCGTTGCAACCACATTAGTCCATTAAAAGCATGGGAACTATTCTGCACCGACGCCGGTCGAAAATATCTAGCCTCTAACTATCTCTATATTTACATACCTTACCTTGAGACAATCTATCGACTCGATCAGACTGACTTGAAAGATGCCAAAACAGGCATCGAACGAGTAAGAGAAGTTTTTGATAAGCTTAAAAAAGCAAACCCGATAGGATTAAATTCACATCTTTACTGTAAAATTTTTGAATTATTTACTAGAGAGATCAAGTCTAAAAATGATCCTCACCTTATTGCTTCTTTAGCAAATGAAGCTCAAAAAATTTATAGTGAAATCCCTATGAAAAAAGAATTTAGAACATCCCAAGTACATAGCAAGGTCTTAGCGCTTTTATCTGCCGCGAACTATGGCGCAAACAAAATTCTTCAGTTCTTCAATGAGACCTTAAAAGAATTAGCTGAATTCAAACAAGATACTCACGCGGCTCACTATAACCTTATGCTAAAATTTTGCTACGATAACAAACTTTTTGCGTCAGCTAGCCGCTTATTATTAGAAGCATGGAACAAATTAATCTTACCTTATCCACCCGAGTGCTTAGATAATATTTACCAAATAAATCTCCATACCAAAGGCACAATGGGCGGTGGCACGCATTTTTACAATGGTCTACCTAAAACGCTTTTACCACTTTATATCCACGCTCTCTTTTCTTATGTCATCAATGATGTAATGAAACAGAATAAAGAAGGTGAAATTTGTATGCGTTTCATTCCTGGCAAACCAAACCCTGAATTAAAAGATGACCCAGATTACACACCCAATATTGAAACAGTTAAAGAAATCCTCAACTGTTACGGCTTGAAAGCAACTGTAGAAGAGGGCAATGCCGGTTGTCTGATAGTTAAAGCCTCTTCAAAAGAACTGCTTAACCCGACTTTTAAAAAGTACTATTATGATGGGCAACTACGTGACGCAGCTGATGTTCCTGCATCTTTAGAGCTAGCTGCTCAAGGAAAGCAAGCGCTACCAGCGTATAGTCCTTTTTGGGATGGCCAAGGGGGAGTTGCCCCAAAGATTACACCGGATGATAAGAAACAGGAAGTGACCTTAGATAACAAAGGGCCTTGTTAATAGCCATAACTTTGCTTAAGAGATTTGCTATGCACCGTACATTTACCGAACTTGCCAGGCTAACTGACGATAGCAAGTTGATTGATTATCACAATCGTCTGCAACAAATTACTAATGATGCAGAGCTAGCAACACTGCTAACGATGCAAAATCGTCACGGTGAAACATTGCTGCATATCGCAATTCGAAAAGGTGCTTTACAAATCGCTCAGCATTTATTGAGCCTTGAACACGTTTCTTTGCTAGTGGCTACTAATGACCAGGCAGTTTACAAAGGTGCTGTTGCTATCCACTATGTCGTGGCATTCAATCGCCTGTCATTGTTAAATCTAGTTCTAGAGAAACCGGACAATGGCTTTGATCTCTTTACTAACGAAGACCCTGACCTTGATGATCAATCTAGCAATGAGGATGATACTGAAGGTGAGACAGTGTTGGTAGGCGCTAGTGTGTTTCATTATGCTGCATTTTTGGGACATACTGAGATTCTTCAAGCACTCATCGCACATCAATTAGCTCATGATGAAGAGCTTGATGATATCTTAGGTAGCACTGACCAACACGAACGATACCCTTTGTATTATGCAGTGAGATTAAACCACTTTGAATGTACTCGGGCTATCTTGCAAGAGGACATTAACCAATTGATCGATGTTGATTCGAATGAAGAAAGACGGGCGCTACGTTTGCTAGGCAAGGAAAGGCCTAATTACAGGCATCTATTTATTTTCCCATTTGAAAATCAGCAGTGGCAAATGGCTCGTATTATTCTAGAAACTTTGTACCAAAAACAAGATGAGATGGAAGATCACGATTTAGCATTCTTGCTTAATCAAAAAAATTCTCGGTTACAACCGATAATACACATCCTTTATGAACACAATCAAAGAGCTCTTCTTAAATTAGTGTTGCAATTTAAGGATGTGGTTAAGGTGAATGCTAGATGTAATCAGGGACATCCTCTTTATTTTGACGCAAGAATGGCTGACGATCATGAACTGATGCAATGGCTTCGTGCTCATCCCTCTCTAAAAGTTAATAAACCTGTCTTAGAATCCAAACAACGTCAAGCAAGAGTAGCAACGCGAGATTTTTTTGATGAAGATTTTGATGATGGTTTAGATTCCAGCGACCCCATCAGTTATGCTTTTGCTCTCGAGGCATTGGAAGATATGGCTGCGGATAATGCTGACGCGTTTGAAGATATTGAGGAAGATAGCGAGGAAGGGAATACTCCTCTTTTGGCTGCACTACAAGGGTTCTATCAAAACCCATCGGCCGTTAATACTACAAGGCTCGATGAGTTATTAACTGATTACGACGTTGAAATGGAACTGACGGGTGGCGAAGGTAAAAAAGCGATTAGCTTAGCTAAACTACGCATTCCCAAGAAGTTGTGTATTCAACTTGATGCGCTACGCGCAGACTTAAACCATGCGCTACGCAATATCAGAAGGCAAGGTAAAATAGAAATCCGTTCAGTCCTTATCCGATGTAGCGATAATGATTTAATTAGTTTAATAGAGTTTTTTGAAGACCAAGTTGCAGACATCCCCATTATCAATAGCATTGCTGTATTTAAAGACAATGTCGATGCCAAAAAATTTAAGCTAGACCGTGATTCTGTGAAAGAGCTTATCAATGAAATTTTAGATAATCGCTTCTCAACCTATGACAGTAGCAACCAAACTGAGTTGAGATGTACCAACTCCTTAGCTGCACTCCAGAAATGTCTTGAGGTCAATAATCTTAGCAATATTGAAAAACTGCTTCGATTTGCAAAGGAGAATCGTGGCAAGTATATAACACTGTATCGTGAGCCCTTGGAAAATGAGAACCCCGCTCAAAAAATTGTGATACATAGATGTCCTAGAATTAAATTAATTACAGCAATCGAAAACTGCCTGAAAAAACGAAGACCCAAGGAAAAACCTTATTATTTTGCAGATCTATTCGATAATCAGACGGTGCTTTGTTATCTAAAAATTAAAACAGCCTATCTGGCTCGTCATCTAGAGTCTAGTTCAGGTGAATCAGAAGATGATGCAGAAAATAGTCATCGCTTAAAATTTGAAAAGCAATTCAAATTAATTTTAACCTCTTCTCCCAAGCCATTGGCCAAAAATTCCCCTACTTTTGTTCCTATTTTTAGGGGAATTAACTTTTTAAGAGATCGGTTTGAAGGCAAAGATGAGCGTCTTACTTATTTACTGAAAGCTCAAACTAAAATTTTTTTCGCCTCTTGCTGCTATCATCTCGCCGGCAAAAAACCCACAGATGACGTTAAGTCTGAAGCTCTCGAATATAATGCCAATCATATTATTACTTCTATAAAAAAGCTCGACGCTAAAGAATCTCAACCCATATCCAAGAGCTGGAATGTAAGAATACCTTGGAGTTTCAGTTCTTACCGCCATTTCTTTCAAAGTTATTATACTTTTAATAAAAATGGTTTTGACCAAAACATGGTTCGAACTTTACCACCGGAGATTAGAAAGAGCATTGAACAACGTATTCCCGATCTTGAAAAACTCTTTGAGGAAAATCCTTTTGTGTCTGGTTCAGCGCTTCCAAATCATTCCGTGCGTTATGCTGTAGGTATGAGTCGCGCTAGCGCATTAATTGATCAGGTGCTAAATCCTCGTTATAGCAAAAAAAATGGTCGCCCCAAAAAACCTGTTGCGGGGATAGTATTTTTAGCACTTTATCCGATGGAAGAGTATTTAAATTCTAATTGCTACAATGTCGTGAAAGAACATGCGAATGGCGCAATCAATATTAGCAAAGAATTGCTCAATGAAGGCGAAATTACCTTCATGGGTAAAATGGATCATGTTGTTGTCAATTTACCAATCATTTATCCTTCGTTCGAAGGAGAGTTTGTTCCAGCCTTTAAAGAGAATAATAAGGACGTTAATCTGTACGGCCTTACCAAAACTGAGTACGAAGATTATAAAAGACAAATTTGTAATAGTCATAGACGCTCACCAGAACGCCAAGCGATTGAAGGACGCCTGAGAACTAAACTAGTGCACTTCTATAGCAAAATGCTAATGCGTTTAGCACAACTCATAGCAACTAAGAAAGGCGCAAAGTTAGCAATTGAACAACCTGACGGCACATTTGAAACAACCCATGTTGAGTTTTTAACACCTTATAGACTTGCTCAAAAGGCGGACCTACTACATAAACAGCGTTGCGGTGTTGATTTGCCAAAAAAAATGCCTGAAACCCGACCAGCTGCTTTAGGACCCGAGGAAGCTGATGAATCATCGATAATAGAGGAGAGTGAACAAGATAGTCCGCCTTCACAAGTTGAAAGCAATGACTTAGTCATGACCGCTGCCATAGAAGAAGATTCTCAATCGTCACAGAAGCCTCAAACCAAAATAGCACAAAATCCCTCGAGTTGGTTTAACCATAAACGAAAGAGCGAGCAACATGATGGTGATAAACAAAAGAAGGTACCCTCTTTGCGGCGAGAGAATTGAAAGGGACCATCATTAGTATTCGGCGTAGATAATAAAAGAATGTTACTTACTTGTGGTGAACGAAAAGCTTCACGGAACTACACTCGATTTTTACCAAAAACAATAACGCCAAAGTAGAACCATAAAAAGACCATATACTGGTAATCATTTACTGAAGATCATACGTTATAAATGTGCAATACTTTATCTGAATACAACTCCTTGTGGGTCCATTTTCATCGACTTTCGTAGAAGAAGACTCTATTACAACCAGCCTATATTCGCACATAAAGCCGACGTCCCGCGACGTCGGCTTTATGTGTGTGGGGAGGTTAGCTTTATGTGCGGGACATCGGCTTTATGGCGGGACGTTAGCACAAGGATCATGTCCAAGGTAATTTTTCGTGTCAAAGAGCTAAAATAATCAATCCAGCATTGATAATACTCCGTTAAGTTTTAAGCAATATACTGACCAAACAAGTTATATTTATGAGTGTTCCTAGTACCACATCAATAGGCTAGATAAAGTGCGGACAGAAAATGAAATTCGACCAGTTAACTTAAAGACCAAAATCCTGGAAGGTGAAAGAGCGATCCTGCCATATATAGAAGTAAAATCAGGTGGTAATAGTTATGTAGCCTATTTGTATTACCGAGATGAATCTAACGAATTCATCAGGCTTGGGCATATTACTTACAGATTGATGCAGGACTATCTTATTGATTCTTATTTAGATCTTGAATTTATTAATAATGATATTGGTTATGGCATAAAAAACATTGGAACTGCATTGCACGAGTTTGCTTTTAGAGAAAGCGTCAGATTAGGTGGCTATGGCAAAGTTCATATAAGCGTGAATCAAAGATCTCATTATTTTCATTTTCGATGCGGTTTTACCCCTTCCTACACTGACGACCCAATATGTAGCGCACCAGATGAGCATCGAGAAATGCTAGATAGATTATTCGAAGCCTATTTATGTGAAAAATCTCAAAAAGCCAAAGAAGAAATTGACAATTACCTAATAACTTCCAAATTAGACATCAAAATTTTCAAAGATTGCGCCAGAAAAGTGTTAGAAAAATCTGCCGAAGAAGACATCACCTTTGATGAAATAATCGAACATGGTTTATATTGGCAAGATGATAAGCGTGAACAACTAGAGAAGAAATTTGCAGAAATAAAAAAACGTAATCCGAATGGGAGAACTGTATTACCACAAAAAGATCATATCAAGTCCATGCATCTTACTACTGCCGAAATTAACAAAAAACTAAAGTTATTTGGATTGACAATTAACGAGCCTAACATTTACAAAAGACGACATATTGGCTTAACTTTATTCGAAATAAAACATCAATCTCGTAGCGAAGTTGAAAGCAAGATCGAAAAACATGGAATTGAATGCTTTCCTTAGTAGTGCTCTCTTGTCTGAAACACAAAATCTCCACCATTACCGACTCACACTACTTGGCTAGTACAATGCGCTTCATCTTGCCTGGAAATAATATTTTTTTGACATTACTTGCGATTTGCTTGGTATCAAGGTAAGCGTACTGCCAAATACATCTTTCCATTAAGTTGAAATTATTACATGCTGTTACTTTTAAGATAAGGGTAGCAGCATGGAAAATGCACCAACAAGTAGAGCCGAATGGTTTTTAATTATCGAAGAGTACCAAAATAGTAATCTAACTCAATCAGAGTTTTGCAAACAAAATAATGTAGTCCTAGCAAAGTTTGTTTATTATCTGCAAATTTACCGCAAACAAAATAATATTAAATCACAAAAAGAAAAGCCTTCATTTTCAGAAATATCAATTAGCCAGCCGATTTCATCAGCTGCAAGTGAAATTAAAATTGAATTACCTAATGGTTTTCGATGCCAGGTACCATCCAGTATTTCACCTGAAGTACTTAAGAAGATATTAGGGGCATTGCTCTCATGTTGATGCTCGATAACGTAAGGATTTTATTTTATAGCCATCCGATAGACATGAGGAAGTCTATAAATACGCTCTGCATATTAATTTCAGAAACCTTGCATTGCAATCCAGCAGATGGCACATTGTTTTTATTCCGTAACCGAAGTGGTAATAAGCTCAAGGCGCTTTATTATGAAACAAATTGCTTTACTATTTGGTACCGCAGATTGGAGAAAGGACGTTATATTTTTCAGCGGAATACAGAAGGTAAAATTGAGATGACCAAAGAACATTTTGGGTGGTTACTAGCCAGTGATAAATACTCTTGCCGTGAGGCAAGTATTGCTCAAGAAATTAGTCACTTTTACTAAATAAAAATCTGGCGTTTTATGTGCTAATTAATTATTATTTTGTGCATGAAAATGGATGTTAAAAAATTACCTAAAACAGTTGAAGAGCTACAAAAAATCATTTTGGTTCAACAACAAGAAATTGAAAAACAAAAGCAAGAAATTCTTTCTTACAAAGAAAAATACATTCGTTTGCTTGAAGATTTTAAGTTAGAAAAATCTCGCCTTTATTCCTCTTCATCTGAAAAAAATTTGCAACCTGGTTTATTTGATGAGGCGGGTATTGCGCTTGATGATGAATTAATCGATCA
>DJAM01000126.1:5328-40066 GCA_002429595.1 Coxiellaceae bacterium UBA6002 | reverse complement strand
TGGATTCCCGCCTGCGCGGGAATGACATTCAATTATCGGGAATCACACACAATTATTAAGAAGCTGAAGGATGAAGCATTTTATGAACGAGGAAGCTAATATGATCCTTCATTCGACTGAAAATGCCACCTTTTGGTACAGGTTGTAATGCAACGAGTGGCATCGTTCTTAGATTTTTATCAGCTAAGGTAAGGGTAATTGTTCCAAGTTGTTGGTTCTTTTCAATCGGTGCTTTAATGTTATTCATCACCGTGATAGTAGATTTAACTTTTTCTGGTTGTCCAAGCGGCAAGGTGATATAGAGACTTTGATTAACACCCAATGGCACGAAATCTGATTTACCAAACCAAACTGGCGCTTTTTGAACAGGTACATTTGCAGCAAAGAATTTTTTGGTTTCATAAAATCTAAAACCATAATTTAGCAGTGCCATACTCGCATCTGCTCGATTACGTGTAGAAGATGAACCCATGACAACTGCTATTAATCGCATACCATTGCGAGATGCTGTCGAAACTAAGCAATAGCCAGCATCTTCAGTATGACCGGTTTTCATACCTTCAATGGAAGGGTCGCGCCACAACAGGATGTCACGGTTAGGTTGACGAATGCCGTTGTAGAAAAATTCTTTTTGCGAGTACCAATGATAATACTGTGGATATTGGTTAATTATTGCCTTGGTTAAAAGAGCAAGATCTCGTGGCGTCGTATAATGTTGTGGATTAGGTAAGCCTGTTGCATCTGTATAGTGAGTGTTATTCATGCCTAATAATTTTGCTGAATGATTCATAAGTTCAGCAAATGACTCTTCAGTGCCCGCCAACTGTTCGGCAACTGCAACACAGGCATCATTACCTGAAACAACCGCGATACCTTGGATTAAATCGGACAAAGGAACCTGATCTCCCACCCGGATAAACATTTTCGAACCACCGGTTCGCCATGCTTTCTCACTGATTGGTATTCTATCAGTCAAATGGATTCTATTATCTTTTAGGGCCGAAGCGACTTGATACAAAGTCATGAGTTTGGTTAGGCTTGCAGGAGCCATCTGCGTATCAATATCCTTTCCAGCTAAAATCATACCTGTGTTAGCATCCATCAAAATATAACCCTTTGCATCAACCGTAGGTGCGTTAGGGATGATAGATTGTGGTGTAGCAGAACTTGGAGTATTAGTAGCAGTGGCAGTATCAGGACGAGCTGCGGCTGAATTAACTTGGTTAGTGGCGTTTTTCGTATTGCTAGCTGGCTTGTGTGCCGCATACACCGAAAGGTATATAACAGACAGACCTACTATTGCGACTTGTTTGAGCAAACCTTTTTTCATTATCTTCCTTCCCTAAAATAGCGGTGTTTTAAGAAAAATCTTAAAATAAATGTAGCACAGCAATTACTGCTTAAAAAGTGGTATTTAAAATGTAATTCCTTTTTTGTCATTTTGGGAGCTATCTGTCATTCCCGCGCGGGCGGGAACCCATCCCCGTTATGGTTGGAAGCATGGATTCCCGCCTGCGCGGGAATGACAGTAATCCCGGGAATGACAACTAGCATGTTACAATGATATTTTTTTCACTGAGGATTTGAGATGAACGATTCCAGTTATATATTCGGTTTCCATGCGGTTAATGCTTGTATTGCAAGGGATCCCAGTCGCGTTAAATTCTTAGTGATAGATTCGCAGCGCCATGATTTACGTATGACTCAGCTTCTTGCTTTAGCAGAAAAAAACAACATTGAACTAAAGCGTAGCAATCGTCATGAGCTAGATAAATTATCTAACCAGGGTCATCATCAAGGTGTAATAGCTTATATCAAACAGCTATCAACCACAGACTCTGTAGAAGAATACCTCGAACCAATCGCCCAGCCTTTTTTATTGATTCTAGATGGCGTTCAAGATCCCCATAACCTTGGGGCTTGTTTACGCACTGCCAATGCCGCTGGTGTGCACGCCGTGATCGCTCCAAAAGATCGAGCAGCCGGGTTAACCTCTGTCGTAGAAAAAGTTGCTTCAGGCGCTTTATCATTCACTCCTTTTTTTCAAGTGACCAATCTTGCAAGGACGCTAGAGTTTCTAAAGGCGCGTGGCGTCTGGCTCTATGGCACAAGTGATGAAGCACAAACCGATTATACCGATGTCCAATATAGTGGCTCGGTTGGAATCGTAATGGGATCCGAGGGCAAAGGTCTTCGTCGGCTAACGGAAGAACACTGTGATTATCTTATTAGGATTCCAATGCATGGGACAGTTTCTAGCTTGAATGTTTCGGTTGCTACTGGGATTTGCTTGTTCGAGGTGGTGCGGCAGGGCAGCTTAAATTCCTAAAAAGGTTACCCTCACCTTAAGCCCTCTCCCGCAAGCGGGAGAGGGTAAAAAGATAAGGACTAATGACTAGCTTTAATCACAGAATTCAAATGATCCAAAAATTCCTTAGGACCCATTTCGCCCACGATTCGGAATTTTTCTAATTCTTTACCATTGGCATCGAAGAACAATAACGTTGGGGGGGCGACCACCTGGTATTTATTTTCAAGGTGTTTCGCTACTTTATCGTTTTGGGTGACATCAGCCTTTAGCGTGACAAAATTTTCAAGCACCTTAGCGACTTCTGGATTATGGAAAGTGTGATGTTCCATTAATTTGCACGAGGTACACCAGTTAGCATAAAAATCCAGTAAAACGATTTTGTTTTGAGAGATAGCAGCACTAATTTCTTTGGTTAGTTCGTTGGCATCGTTCACCTGTTTGAACGCTGTTTGTGCAGCTGCGGTCGAATTGGCTGGGGTGGCCTCAGCAACACTAAATAATGGCTGCATTGGATTAGTGTGACCCATCGTGGAACCGATTAGCAATAACACGCCATACACGAAACAAACTGCACCAAGACCTTGATTGAATCTTGAGCCACCGGTGTGTGACTTAGGTGAGAATAAACCTAAGTAACTAGCACAGAAGATGAGTAAACATGCCCACAATAATAACGTCACTTGCCCTGGAATGACTCGATCGAGGATCCAAATAGCCATGCCAAGTAAGAGCATTCCGAAGACTGTTTTAACTCGATCCATCCACATACCGGCTTTGGGAAGTAATTTACCTCCTGCGGTGCCGATAAGAAGTAGTGGTAAGCCCATACCAAAACCTAGAGCAAATAGTGCTGTGCCACCGAGTACGGCATCACCTGATTTACCGATGTAAGCGAGTGCTCCAACGAGTGCTGGAGTCACACAGGGGGAGACTACTAGTGTTGCAATGACGCCCATCACTGCTACACCTAAGTAACTGCCACGTCGTTGTTTACTGCTGATATCGGATAAGGAGCTTTGCAATTTTTGAGGTAGCTTTAGTTCGTAAAATCCGAAAAAAGATAAAGCAAGTGCTACGAAGAAGAAGCTAAAAGTGATCAGTAACCATGGTTTTTGAAAAGCAGCCTGGACACTACCGCCGACAAAGCCGATTAATACCCCAGCAATAGCGTAAGTAAAGGACATGCTCAGAACGTAGATTAGAGATAAAGAAAAAGCTCTACCCGTGGTGAGTTTGTCACGATTTTGGCCAACGATAATGCCAGATAAAATTGGAATCATCGGTAAGACGCAAGGGGTAAATGATAATAGCAAACCAAAGCCTAAGAAGCTCATGACAATAGTAAAGAAGTGACCCGAGCTCAACAAGGCGGTGGCTTGTTCTTGTTCAGAAACAGGTGGCGCTGCTTCTTTCATTTCAGCAATGGGAGCGTTATTTTCTAAATTTTTTGCTACGGGTTCGGTCAGGTCTCCCAGCGAGCTATCAATTTGGTTTAAATCAACCGTCACGGTTTTTTCTGCTGAGGGGTAGCAGAAGCCTTGCTCTGAACAGCCTTGATAATGTACCGTTAAAGGCACTTTATTATCTTTAGATTTAATTACGGGAATAGAAATTCGGACGGTATCTTTATAAACCTCGAACGTGCCTATTTCTGGCTCGGTCTTCATCACACCCTTTGGATAAATGACATCGCCAAGCTTCACATCTGAAGAGCTGGAAGCGATATCAAATTTATTGCGGTATAAGAAATAGCCAGGCGCCATCTGCCATTCCGCGACAATGGTCTGAGCATCTTTGACCTTCGCTGAAAATTTAAATCCCTCATCCATTTTCAGGGGTTCATGCGTTGCTCCAAATGCTATGGAGGTAATTAGAAGTCCACACAGGGTTAGTAACTTGAAAACTTTGACTATTGTGTTTGTCACAAGCAAAACTCCATTGATTCATAATTAAAGGAAATTTTTAATATTGAACCGGTAGGGAGGAATTTTTTTATTATTTTTATTTACTTAAGGAGGGTTCCCTATTGGTTTTTATTGTTGCCAACTGCTGAAATTCATAGCGAACCCAGCAAGATGGGCGAAATATTAACACATACATTTAAGAAAATGCTAATAACTTTGGTTTTTGCTTGGATTGTTTGCGGTACAACGTTCTGACGAATAGCTACTATACTAATTAAATTGGCGCCTGCAACTAAGGGGAATTAGCAAAAAAATGCTTCCTATCAAGATCTTATCGCAGCCAGACGACGAGACCTGTGGTCCGACTAGCCTGCACGCAGTGTATAGCTATTATGGTGATGACATTTCATTAGCCGATGTTATTGCCCAGGTGTCGTATCTAGAAACAGGTGGCACCTTAGCCGTGATGTTAGCTATCCATGCCTTGCTTCGTGGTTATCAAGCCAAAATTTATACCTACAATTTACACGTTTTTGATCCAACTTGGTTTTACGATTCGAAGGTGGATTTGTCAGCCAAGCTAATAGCTCAAGTTAAATACAAATTAGATAAAAAACTGCAACTGGCAACAGGTGCCTATTTGGAATTTTTGCGCTTAGGGGGCGAAATCTGTTTTGAAGATTTAACGCCACAGTTTTTAAAGCGACATTTTAATAATGGCATTCCTATTCTCGCCGGCTTGAGTGCAACTTATTTATATCAATGTGCACGAGAATATATTGGTCACAATAATGAAATTTACTATGACGATGAACGAGGACATCCAAGCGGCCATTTTGTAATTTTGGCTGGCTATGATGATTTAAAGAAACACGTAGTAGTTGCAGATCCAGATGCCAATAATTTGTTGTCTGGAGATAATTATTACTCTGTAAAAGTGGGGCGATTGATTAATTCAATCATGTTAGGGATTTTGACATACGATGCCAATTTGCTGGTTATTGCGCCTCAAGGTGAAATTCAAATATGATAAGTATTGTAGTAGTTAATCAAATATCTGATTGGAGCTTTGACATTCCCGATGTGGAAGTCGTGACTTCACGTTGCTATTTAACGGATAGCAAATATTCAGAAATGCGTGGCGTTCGTGTTTACAATCTTTGTAAATCACATCGCTATCAGGGGCTTGGTTATTATGTTTCTTTATTAGCTGAGGCACGTGGGCATCGAGTTTTTCCAAGCATCACAACAGTGCAAGATATTAAATCGCAAACTATTATGCGAGTCATTTCGGATGAACTTGATGAACTTATTCAGAAAAGTTTTTCAAAATTAAAATCGAATGAATTTTTCTTAAGTGTCTACTTTGGACATAATGTCGCGAAGCAATATGACAATTTAAGTCGACAACTATACAATCTTTTTCAATTGCCTATTTTTAAAGTACATTTTGTTTATAACAAGAAATGGCAGGTACAAAATATCTCTGCTATACCACTTAATGAAATGCCGGAACGACATAAACCCTATTTTGTAGAATTCGCTAAAGCCTACTTTGCCAAAAAAAGAATTTATCCTTTGAAAAGAGCCAAATCGATTTATGATTTGGCGATCTTAGTGAATCCAGAAGAAAAAGTTCCGCCATCAAACAAAAAAGCAATAAGTTTATTTTTAGATGCATCAGAAACATTAGGATTTCGCTCTAAGCTGATTACTAAAGATGATTTCGGCCGCATTCCAGAATACGATGCATTGTTTATACGCGAGACTACTTCGATTAATCATCATACCTATCGCTTTGCAAGACGCGCGGCTGCAGAGAATATGGTCGTACTGGATGATCCCGAATCTATATTGAAATGCGCCAATAAAGTTTATTTGGCTGAATTGCTAAAGAAATCTAAAATTCCGACACCAGAAACGATGATTGTGCATAAAGACAATAAAAATTTAGTGTTAGATCAGCTTGGTTTGCCCTGCGTGTTGAAGCAACCCGATGGTTATTTTTCAACTGGTGTTGTGAAAGTTGCAGATGAACAACAGTTAGAAGATGAGCTTGATAATTTTATCAATCGTTCCGAATTAATTATCGCCCAAGAATTTGCTCCGACCGAATTTGATTGGCGCATCGGAATTTTGGATAAAAAACCATTATTTGCCTGTAAATATTATATGGCTAAAAATCATTGGCAGATTTATAATTGGCGAGCAAGTAAGCAATCTTTTTCAGGTTCTCATGAAACCTTGCCGCTTAAAAAAGTTCCAAAGAAAGTGCTAGAGTTAGCGTTAAAAGCTGCAAGCTTGATTGGTGATGGTTTTTATGGTGTCGATCTAAAGCAATTACAGGATGGAAGGATCGTTGTGATTGAAGTAAACGACAACCCAAGTGTTGATCATGGTATTGAAGATCTAGTCCTTCATGAAAAATTGTATTTTACGATTATGCAGTATTTTCTAGATCATATAGTTATGAAGAAAAACCAACAATTTTTGAAGAAATGATGAAACCTAAATTACCTTTATTTTCCGCTTATGGCGTTGAGTTAGAATACATGATTGTCAATAAAGACAATCTGTCAGTTTTTCCTATTTCGGATCAGTTGATTCATGAAGTAGTGGGCGCTTACCAAAACGAGGTTGCTTTTGAGCATATTGCCTGGTCAAACGAACTTGTCTTGCATGTTATTGAACTTAAGACTAATGGTCCCGCCAAAACGCTGCAACCATTGTCTTCTTATTTTCAACATGAAATTCAAAAAATAAACGAACTGCTTGAAAAACACGATGCAAAATTGTTGCCAACGGGTGCCCATCCGTGGATGGATCCTTATTCTGAATCTAAATTATGGCCACATGACTACAATATTATTTATGAAACGTATGATCGGATTTTCAATTGCAAAGGTCATGGCTGGTCGAATTTGCAAAGTGTGCACTTAAACCTACCATTTGCTAACGATGAAGAGTTTGCTAAGTTACACACGGCAATTCGTTTAGTACTGCCTATTATCCCTGCAATCAGTGCCAGTACGCCGATCATTGACCGGCAACTGACTGGGCTGCTTGATACGCGGTTAGAGTTTTATCGTTTGAATCAACAAAAATATCCGCGAGTCACGGGCTTAGTGATTCCGGAGCTGGTTTTTTCGCGCCAAGAATATCAGGACAAAATTCTAAAACCGATGTACGAAGAGATTGCGGCTGCCGATCCGCAAAATGTCCTCCAAGAAGAGTGGTTAAATTCTCGTGGTGCAATTGCAGTTTTCGATCGAAATACGATTGAAATTCGCGTGGTGGATATCCAGGAATGTCCGCTAGCCGATTTGGCGATACTGGATGCGATCGTCACGGTGTTGCAAGCATTAGTCGAAGAAAAGTGGTCGTCCTTTTCGGAGCAAATTAAATGGAGCGAAGATCGCTTACACAAAATTTTGTTAGACACAATGAAGTTCGGTAGTGAAGCTATGATACTGGATGAATCATTTCCAACTTTGTTTGGTTTGCCAGCGAGCAAAATGGCGGCTAAAGATTTATGGCAATATTTGTTAGAAGATTTAAGTCCCAAATTCCAAGATCCAAGCAACACGTCGAAAGTGCTGAGCTTAATTTTGAGAGATGGTAACTTAGCTGAACGCATTGTCAAATCATTAAAAGGCAACATTTGCGAGAAAAATATAGGAGAGGTCTACCAAAAACTTGCGAGTTGTTTGCAACAAGGCAAATTGTTTTTACCATGTTAACGGTCGTGCTCACTTGCGAACATGGTGGCAATCAAATCCCTAAGCCATATCAGCAATATTTCAAAACTGCGCAATCTAGTCTTTCATCGCACGAGGGTTTGGACATCGGTGCTTATGAATTAGCAACTAAGTTTTCCAAAGTGTATCCACTTTTTTTTTATTCTACTGTAAGTCGGCTATTGGTTGAGCTCAATCGATCAGTGCGCCATCCAAGTTTGTTTTCGCGTTATACTAAAAATCTGCCTAGTGATGAAAAAGAATTAATTATGGCTGAATTTTATCACCCTTATCGCTTTAAAGTGATGGCAGCAATTGAGCAAATAATTACTAGCGGTAAAGATGTCTTACATTTATCTATTCACTCCTTCACGCCGGAGCTAAATGGTGAAATAAGAGAAACAGATGTTGGATTATTATATGATCCTCAAAGAGCCAAGGAAAAAAAGTTTAGCCGGCAATGGCGTGATGCTATTTACCAGATATCCAAGCAATTCCGAGTGCGATATAATTATCCTTATCTTGGCAAGTCAGATGGTTTCGTTACTATGCTGCGCAAGCAATTTGGAGCCAAGCATTATTTGGGAATCGAGTTAGAAGTGAACCAAAAGTATTTTCTAGAACAGCAACAAGCCATCATTTCGGCTCTTTTGCTAGACTCTTTTACTGGGACCATTAATCATTTTAATTATGAGGAAAAGAAATGAACGTTCGTGAAGTTGCTCTTGAGCTAACGCAGTTAGTATGCGAAGAAATGAATATCGAAAAGGCTGAAGATGTTATCGAGATTTATAAGAAGTGTTACCGAGGCGTATTAAGCTCAGAAGAGATGGACATATTAGAGTAATTACTTAAGAAAATAAGTGACCGGATGCTTGAATTAAGCTAATGATAATTTCAATAGCAATAAGCAGAATAATGATCATTTCTAATAATGAAGAATGCTGAAATTGCAATTGTCCAGTCAACATGTCAAAGAATTGATGCAACACATCAAGACGGTGGTTTAGAGCCTCCACGCGTCGGGTGATATCTAAAAACTGCTCTGTTAAAGTGTAGTAGCTTTCCAAATTAGGATAGCGCCAAAAGTATTCGGGCACATCTAAATAACCGCTATTGAGATTCACAGAACTCATCTCGATGAATATCTCTCCCATACGTTGGGAAATCGCTTTGCGAGAGAGCGGTATCTTTCCTGTTTTTGCTAGGACTTCAGGAAGGTTGCTATTTTTTTTGATTGTCTTTTGAATAATCTCTTCATAAAACTCAAGTTTTATGGACTCAGCTAAACCATATGAAATTGCTAATTTAATCTGATAATTGTCCGACTCTAAGATAATAATATCAGCATTAAAACGTTCATGAGTTTCTAAAGTGGTATCATCACCATAGGTAAAAGAGAAATAATCGGTTTCGATTTTTTCTAAGGGATCGGTACTATAACGATTGATCTCAGCAATGACGGCTAGCTCCTCGGTTCTTTTGAGATTCCATGAAACAAAGCAGCCATGAGCGAAAAAGAACAGATCTGCCTCTTTATCAGGCATTGAAACATAGAGGACGTTTCTTGACAGTTTTGTAGGATATTTTTTAGCTTTGTAATAATTATTAATCTTATTTAAAGAATAAGAAATTGCAGTACAGAATGAGACACAACGCATTGATTTACCCATCGATAAAAGTTATTAAAGTATAGCGTATATTGGCATTATATGGATGGTCAATTGTCGTTTGTCATCCCCGCGCTCTATTGTCATTCCCGCGCAGGCGGGAACCCATGCGTGAAGCCGCACCTACAATGGATTCCCGCCTGCGCGGGAATGACAATAGAGCGCGGGAATGACAATGAAGCACGGGAATGACACTTTTGTTACGAATTCAGTTCTTCGTAAAGTGCTAGCCATTCTTCTTCGACCTGTTTTAATTTTGTGGCAACTTTTTCTAAATCACTTGAATGAGATTGAATTAAGTCTAGAGCGGGTGGCATCTTTGAAGCTTGTTCCGCAATGGCTTGGTCTAGTTTTATCTTCTTTTTTTGCAGCTCGGTGAGTTCTTTTTCTAGAGTAGTTAGTTGTGATTCTAACTTCCTTTTTTCACGTCCCAAATTTGGGTTCGCCGGTTTTTTGTCTTTCAAAATGAGATTTTTTTTCTGTAAGGTAATGTCTCGATAATCATCTAGGTCGCCAGCAAAGCGGCTGACGGTATTATCTGCAACAAGTAATAATTCATCAGTGGTGGTTCTGATTAAGTGGCGATCATGCGATACCAAAATTAATGCTCCTGAATATTCCTGTAGTGCTAGCATTAAAGCTTCACGCATATTCATATCTAAATGATTGGTGGGTTCATCGAGTAATAATAAGTTTGGCGCTTGCCAAACAATTAATGCTAATGCCAACCTCGCTTTCTCACCGCCAGAAAAATTTGCAATAGGATCAGTTGCCATTGAACCGCTGAAATTAAAAGTACCTAAAAAATTACGTAACTCCTGAGAATTTTTATGAGGTGCGATTTCCTGTAATGATTCTAAAGGTGATAGCTCCATATTAAGGTGCTCGATTTGATGCTGGGCGAAATAACCAACCTTAATACCTTTATATAAGGTAACTTCACCTGCAAGTGGTTTCAAAAGGCCAGCAATTGCCTTGATAAAAGTAGATTTACCAGCACCATTTACACCGAGTAATCCAATGCGATCGGCAGGCGCTAGTTGAATGTTAACTTGTTTTAATACCGGCTGGTTTTCAGAATAGCCAATATCGGCATGCGACATTCGTAGTAAAGGATTGGGACAGTCTTCTGCATTTTTGAATGAAAACTTAAAAGTCGAGCGTACTTCAACTGCTGAAACGAGTTGGATTTTGGCTAGCGCTTTAACACGGCTTTGTGCCTGCCGAGCTTTAGAAGCTTTAGCTTTAAATCGGTCAATAAAAGATTGCAGATGCGCTATCTGTACTTGCTGCTTTTCATAAGTGGCTTGTTGCAAAGTTTGTGCCATTGCCAATTGGTCTTCAAAAGAGGAATAGTTGCCCTTATAAAGCTGTAATCTTTGATTCTGAAAATTAAGAATGTGTGTGACCGTGTTATCCAAAAATTCACGATCATGTGAAATCACCAACAAAGTCCCTGAAAAACTTTGCAACCATTTTTCTAGCCAGATAATAGCATCCAAATCCAAGTGGTTGGTCGGCTCATCGAGTAGCAAAAGATCAGCTCGACTCATGAGTGCTTGGGCAAGATTTAATCGCATCCGCCAACCACCCGAAAAGTGGATAGTTGGATAAGACAGTTCATGAGAGTGAAAACCTAAACCTCTTAGTATTTTCTCCGCTCGACCTTCAATCGCATAGCCATCCATGTGAGCTAGTTCATCATGACATTGAGCGATGAGCTCCGCATTCTCCTTCTGCTCTGCTATCTGTAAGCGCGCTTGTAAGGCTCGATAACGGTAATCACCATCAATAACGTATTCAATGGCAGATTTGGTTGAAGTAGGTATCTCTTGCTCGACATGCGCAATTTCCAGATTAGCCGGAAAGCTAACATCACCTTGATGAGCCTCTAAGTGACCTTCGAGCATAGCGAAAAAGGAGGTTTTGCCGCAGCCATTGTCACCAATAAGCCCAATCTTTTGTCTAGCAAATAGAGTTAAATTGACATCTTCAAGTAATAATTTTTGACCGCGTCGAAGGGTAATATTTTGTAGAGTGATCATGATTACTCATTGATACCTCCCCACCCAGCAAATGTCAATTATTTGTTCCCGTTCCCGAATCATATACACGATTTTTCCCCCACCCCCTTGAATTCTTGACTATCGTCCTTATATGGCTATCATTGGCACTCTGAACTACTGAGTGCTAAACAGAAAAATTACTTAATTTGGTGATTTTTTATTCTTAAATTCAATAGAAATTGGTAAGGAGAAATAACGGCTATGAATATTCGTCCATTACATGATCGTGTTGTTATCCGCCGTATGGAAGAAGAACGCACTTCTCCAGGTGGGATTGTTATTCCTGATAGCGCAGCAGAAAAACCTGTTTTAGGTGAAGTTGTTGCGGTTGGTCCAGGTAAAGTTAGTGATAAAGGCGAACGTCGCTCGCCTGACGTTAAGAAAGGCGACAAGGTATTGTTTGGCAAATACTCTGGCACAGAAGTTAAGCTAAGCGGTAGCGAATACATTGTGATGCGTGAAGACGACATCATGGGCGTCGTTGAATAAATTGTTCAATGGAAATTTAATTATTTTTAAGAGGTGAAGAAATGGCTGCTAAAGAAGTCAAGTTTTCAGAAGATGCACGTCATTGCATCTTAGCGGGTGTGAATACCCTAGCTAATGCCGTCAAAGTGACCTTAGGTCCTAAAGGCCGTAACGTCGTATTAGAAAGATCTTTCGGCGCTCCAACCATTACTAAAGATGGTGTGTCAGTTGCAAAAGAAATCGAAATCCCACGTAAGTTTGAAAACATGGGTGCTCAGATGGTGAAAGAAGTTGCTTCTAAAACATCTGATGCTGCTGGTGACGGTACCACTACCGCTACCGTATTAGCACAAGAAATTCTACGAGAAGGCATGAAAGCGGTTAGCGCTGGCATGAATCCTATGGATCTTAAGCGTGGTATTGATAAAGCAGTTGCTGCTGTTGTAGAGCAATTAAAGAAAATGTCAAAACCTTGCAGTGATAACAAATCTATTGCTCAAGTAGGTACCATTTCTGCTAACGCTGATGAAGCAATCGGTAGCATCATCGCTGAAGCAATGGCTAAAGTAGGTAAAGAAGGTGTTATCACCGTTGAAGACGGTTCAGGTTTAGAAAATGAACTTGAAGTGGTTGAAGGTATGCAGTTTGATCGCGGCTACTTGTCACCTTACTTCATCAACAACCAACAAAATATGAGCGTTGAGCTT
The DNA here is from genome assembly GCA_002429595.1 of Coxiellaceae bacterium UBA6002. Lineage (GTDB taxonomy): Bacteria > Pseudomonadota > Gammaproteobacteria > UBA6002 > UBA6002 > UBA6002. The sequence continues at coordinate 27,203 of DJAM01000126.1, read as the reverse complement.
GAAAGCCCATATATCTTATTAGTTGATAAGAAAGTCTCTTCAATTCGCGATATGCTGCCAATCTTAGAAGCAATTGCTAAAGCTGGCCGACCTTTATTACTGATCGCTGAAGATGTTGAAGGCGAAGCGTTAGCAACCTTAGTAGTCAATAACATTCGTGGCATCGTTAAAGTAGCTGCTGTTAAAGCGCCTGGCTTTGGTGATCGTCGTAAAGCAATGTTACAAGATATTGCTGTGCTAACTGGTGCTAAAATGATCTCTGAAGAAGTTGGCTTAACCTTAGAAGCGGCGACTCTACAAGATCTTGGTTCAGCTAAACGTGTTGTGATCACCAAAGAAAACACCACCATCATCGATGGCGGCGGTGAAAGCAGCGAAATCAAATCAAGAATCGATCAAATCCGTAAAGAAATCGAAGTTAGCTCTTCTGACTATGATCGCGAAAAATTACAGGAACGTCTTGCTAAATTAGCAGGTGGTGTTGCTGTGATCAAAGTCGGTGCAGCTACCGAAATGGAAATGAAGGAAAAGAAAGCACGCGTTGAAGATGCTCTGCATGCAACCCGCGCTGCAGTTGAAGAAGGCGTGGTTCCTGGCGGTGGTGTTGCCTTGATCAGAGCTTTAGAAGCACTAAAAGACTTTAAAGGTGCTAACGAAGATCAAAATCGTGGTATTAACATCTTACGCCGTGCGATGGAAGCTCCTTTGCGCCAAATCGTCACCAATGCTGGCGAAGAAGCATCTGTCATTTTAGCTAAAGTTGCAGATGGCAAAGGTAACTACGGTTACAACGCAGCAACCGGTGAATTCGGTGACATGATCGAACTTGGTATCTTAGACCCAACCAAAGTGACCCGAACTGCACTACAAAACGCAGCATCGATCGCAGGTCTAATGATCACCACCGAAGCGATGATCGCTGAACTTCCAAAGAAAGAAGAACCAGCACCTGAAATGGGTGGCATGGGCGGAATGGGAGGCATGGGCGGAATGATGTAATTCCCCAATGCTCCAATAAAAAACCCCGCTCAAGCGGGGTTTTTTATTTTTACGTTGTCCTTTGAACTTAAAAATTAATTGAGGTCAGCATGCAATCACATGATGGAATGATGTTAAAAGAAAGTTTCAATAAATTTAGCGAAATTCATCACGAGCTTATTAAATATTTGAGTGAACTTTTAGCCTCAGAAGCCGTTCTTAATCCTCATATTGCGGCAATACGTATGAAAGTGCTCTTATGGAATGATGATATGTTCCAAATAAGATCAGCTTATCTAAAGTCCTCTCCTAAACATACTAGTTTAGTCACTCTAACAAATGAAAAGATTACGCTTCCTTTCTTAGCAGCAAATAGTGAAGCTTGGGATTCAACAAAACGTATAGTCACTCTTATTTCAAACCTCAGAGCAGTCTTTTATCAATTTCAGAATACTGTCGCTGAGGTATTAGAATCTTTAGATCTGGGTTATTTGAAGAAGCAAATTGAAATTCAAAGTTCGTTAAGTGAACCGCAAGAGCCTGCGCCGAAATGGGGAATACCTAAGGGTTTTCCTTAATTTTTTTGATTAATTTTACCCTCACCCTAACCCTCTTCCGCGAATGAGTGCGAGTATTTCCATAGTGTGCTGGGCGCGGGAGAGGGGATAAGGAAAGAAAATATCGCATTGAGGTATCATCTGTAACATTACTCACTTTCATGACTGCTTTCACTATTACTTTTATTCTAACTCCCTCTCCCGCGCACAAATTTCACATACTCGAGCTTACAGCGGGGGGTTGGGGTGAGGGTGAGGGAAAAGAAAAGACTATTGAGTTACATGAAACATGGAAGCACCCTCGCCATTGAAGGGGAGGAAGAGTGGAGGTCATCCACTCTTGTGAGGGCTGGTCAGGGTCTGACAATAATTCCATAAATATTACAATCAAATTATGCTTGAAGGTTTTGAGCTGTTGGTTTTCTGGGTTACCTAGGGGGCGCGCGCCTCTTGTTGTTTTGGTATATTTTATATATAATATTCCGCTTATTTATGTATAAAATCTAAATTTGAGGTATGTATGCAAGACCCGCACTCAGTAATGCTAAAAGAAACATTTACTGAATTTAGTAAAAACCACCATGAGCTTATTAAGTTTTTGAGTGATCTTTATGTCTCAAGTGTCGATTTAGAGCAGAAAGGTGCTGTCGTCTACTTGAAACTTAAGCTGTGGATGAATGATATCAATCAGATTAAACATGAGTTTTTAACTGCACACCCTGCTTTTGCCAATTTAGAGTCACTGATAAATTCCAATATTTATTTTCCATACTTCAGTCCCCCTAAGGGTATGGAGCCGGATTGGAGAAAGCCCGAAACAATAAAAGACCTAATTTCTGATCTTAGAACTACCCTTTACGCTCTGCAGCGCAGTGTTGCTGATTTAATAAAAACCTGGGATTTAGCGTATTTGACAAAGCAGTTTGAAATACGCCAAGCTTCAAAACAACCTCGACCGCCTATAGCTCCTCAGGCGTCTGCACAGCCGAAATCACAGGCTTTTTTCCCAGTACCAGAGAATAGTGGGCCTACTAAGAAAGTCTAGATTTTGATTCGAAGGAGTAAGAGTGGATCTTCATCCACTCTTGTGAGGTGTCAGAGTCTGACAATAATTCCATTTGTATTAAGCAGTAGTCCGTCTTAATCTTCCTGAAATTAACTTGGGTCGCTAGGGCTATTCTTCATCATCCCATTTAAGGGTGCCGCCAGCTTGGTATTCGATAACGCGTGTTTCAAAGAAATTCTTTTCTTTCTTTAAGTCCATCATTTCGCTCATCCATGGGAATGGATTTTCTGCGCCTGGATATTGTTCAGCCAATCCGATTTGTGCGCAGCGGCGGTTGGCAATGTATTGGAGATATTCTTTAAACATCGTGGCGTTCATACCTAGAATACCTCGTGGCATGGTGTCTACCGCGTATTGATATTCAAGATCGACACCGGTGTGAATCATTTCGATAATTTCTTGTTTAAATGAATCAGTCCAGGTATGTGGGTTTTCAATCTTAATTTGGTTGATGACATCGATACCGAAGTTCATGTGCATTGATTCATCACGCAAGATGTATTGGAATTGTTCTGATGTACCGACCATCTTATTGCGGCGACCCATTGAAAGAATTTGGGTGAAACCAACATAGAAGAAAATGCCTTCAAATACGACATAGAACGCAATTAAGTCGCGTAGCAGACGTTGATCGTTTTCAGGCGTGCCAGTGTGAAAGTTAGGATCGCACAGGCTTTGTGTGTACGGTAGCGCCCAAGCTGCTTTCTTCGCAACGGCAGGGACTTCGCGATACATATTAAACACTTCAGCTTCATCAAGACCCAGGCTTTCAATAACATATTGATAAGCATGAGTATGGAGCGCTTCTTCGAAAGCTTGGCGCAATAAATATTGGCGACATTCAGGGTTAGTGATGTGTCGATAAACTGCCAATACTAAATTGTTCGCAACTAAAGAGTCAGCTGTGGAGAAAAATCCTAAATTTCGCTTAATAATTAAGCGTTCATCTTCAGTTAGACCATCCAAACTTTTCCAAAGTGCAACGTCAGGCGTCATATTAATTTCGTTTGGCATCCAATGATTAGCGCAGCCTGCTAAATATTTATCCCATGCCCACGTATATTTAAATGGAACCAATTGGTTCAAATCAGCGCGACAATTAATAATCTTTTTCTCATCGACCTGAATTCTGCCAGCGCCCATTTCTATATTTTCTAAACCGGTAATTCCACTATGAACTAGGACATCAGGAGTTACTTCGGTTTGGTTAAAGTCATTCCAATTTAATGTGCTCATGTTTATCTCCTAATTCAAGTTACTGACAAGCTTCGCAGTCAGGATCGTTAATGGAACAAGCTTTTGGCGTAATATCGACTGCATTCAACGCACCGTCTGAAATTGTCGATTTTTCTGCGTTGGTTGCGCCTAAGCTTCGGAGGTAATAAGTTGTTTTTAAGCCTAATAACCAGGCCATGGTGTAAGTTGCATCTAGTTTTTTGCCAGATGGTTTTGCCATATAGATGTTAAGTGATTGCGATTGATCAATCCATTTTTGTCTTCTAGAACCTGCTTCAATTAGCCAGTTGGCATCGATTTCAAATGCAGTGGCGTAGAGCACTTTTAGTTCATTAGGAATGCGATTAATTTTTTGTAGGCTGCCATCGTAATACTTAAGATCGGTGATCATCACTTCATCCCACAACCCAGCGACTTTCAAATCGTTGACTAAGTAAGGATTGACGACCGTAAATTCTCCAGAGAGATTAGATTTCACATAAAGGTTTTGATAAGTCGGCTCAATTGATTGTGCCACACCACAAATGTTCGAAATGGTTGCAGTTGGTGCAATTGCCATGACGTTTGAATTACGCATGCCCGCCGTCGCTACTCGAGTTCGAAGTAAATCCCAATCCATCGTAGTAGCGCGATTTTGTTGCAAATATTCGCCACGTGCTTGTTGCAAAATACCAATGGAGTCGATCGGTAAAATGCTCTTACTCCATAAAGATCCTTCATAGCTAGGATAACTGCCACGTTCTTCTGCTAATTCTGAAGAAGCTAAAATAGCGTAATAGCTAATCGCTTCCATACTTTCATCAGCAAATTTAACCGCTTCATCTGAAGAATACGGAATACGTAATTTATATAATGCATCTTGGAAGCCCATCAATCCCATACCAATAGGACGATGTTTTAAATTAGATTTACGTGCTTGTGGTACTGGATAGAAGTTAATATCAATAACGTTATCCAGCATACGAATTGCTGTTTTAATAGTGCGTTTTAATTTTTCATGATCAAGACCTTGATCATTAATATGTTGTACTAAGTTAATACTACCCAGATTACAAACGGCAATTTCGTCAGCTGACGTATTGAGTGTAATTTCGGTACACAGATTAGAACTGTGGATCACCCCTGCGTGTTGCTGAGGAGAGCGTAGATTGCAGGTGTCCTTGAAGGTGATCCACGGATGGCCTGTTTCGAAGAGCATGCTAAGCATTTTCCGCCATAGGGAAATAGCGGGGATGGTTTTACCAGTGATTTCGCCACGCTTTGCTTTTTCTTCATAAGCAACATAGGCTTTTTCGAATTCTAAACCGTACTTGTCGTGCAAGTCTGGCACTTCATTAGGAGAGAAGAGGGTCCAATCTTGATTTTCAATTTTGCGCTTCATCAGTAAATCAGGAACCCAAATTGCTGTGTTCATGTCATGTGTTCGACGTCGATCGTCACCGGTATTTTTACGCAGTTCCAATAACTCGAAAATGTCCATGTGCCATGCTTCAAAATAAGCACAGACCGCTCCTTTGCGCTTACCGCCTTGGTTAACTGCAATGGCAGTCGAGTCGGCAACTTTCATAAAGGGAACTGGACCCAGTGATTTGCCATTGGTGCCTTTAATATGAGCACCCATAGCACGTACTTGAGTCCAATCATTACCAAGACCACCTGCAAATTTTGAAAGCAGTGCATTGTCCTTAAGGGCGTTGTAAATGCCTTCTAAATCATCTGGAATGGTCGTTAAAAAACAGCTAGAGAGTTGAGGTCGTCGGGTCGCTGAATTAAATAGAGTTGGAGTAGAACTCATGTAATCAAACTTGGAAAGAACGTTGTAAAATTCAATAGCGTGTTGGGTGCGATCACTGGTTTCATTGAGTGCTAAGCCCATCGCAACGCGCATGAAAAATACTTGCGGTAGTTCGTAGCGAATACCTTTGTGATGAATAAAGTAACGATCATACAAGGTTTGCAAACCTAAATAAGTAAATTGCAAATCACGATCGCTCACTAATGCTTGTCCAAGCGTCTTAAGGTCAAATGATGCTTTCAGAGCTGGATCTAACATTTCCAGTTCAATACCGCGCTCAATGTAGCGTTCTAATGCTTCTGGATAATATTTAGCTAATTCTGCTTGAGTTGCTTCATTACTAATTGCAAGAAAGTTTAACGCTTCTCCGCGTAAGTCATTTAATAAGAGTCTCGCAGCAACAAAGCTATAATTAGGTTCTTTTTCAATCATGACTCGAGCACTCATGATGAGTGCTTTGTTCACATCTTCCATCGAAGCGCCATCGTATAAGTTACGCAACGTTTCTTTAATAATGATGTCGGCGTCAACGTCCTGCAGGCCTGTGCATGCTTCAATCACAATTTCAGTTAAGCGTTGGACATTAAGCGGTATTTTGGCGCCATCGGCTAGAACGATATGAGGGACATTGCTTTGACCTTCGCTGGTCTGTTTCTGTTCGCGAATTTTGCGGTGCTCTTCACGATAAAGAACGTATTCTCTGGCGACCTGGTGCGCTCCGATACGCATGAGCGCTAATTCAACTTTATCTTGAATTGCTTCAATATGAATTAAATGACCACTGCTTGGCGCTCTTCTTAAGAAGTCTTCGCTGATCTGAGTGACGATAGTGTGTACTTGTTCGCGCACTCGATCGGAAGCCGCAGCTTGATTACCTTCAACGGCAATGAAGGCCTTAGTGAGGGCGATTGCAATTTTGCTGTCAGTATAAGAGACCACTGAGCCGTTACGACGAATGACTCGAAGTTGGCCGGGAAGGTGGTTTAATAATTCTGGCGCAGGTTCTTCTTCTGTTATTATATTTTGTATTTGATCTGCCATTATACTCCTCCGGCAATAAGCGCATCATGCACTGAAGATTAGTGGGGGGTTAAACTCCATTAACCCAATATATTGTGTTTATTTAATTTAGGAACACATGATACTGTGTGGCTAGGAAATTGCAAGTCAATATCCTGGGAAAAAGATGTGGATAAGATGTGGGAATTAACATCAAACTTTTCGTTTCATAAGTTTGTCTTATTAAGGACTGAGCATCTGTTTAAAATGCTTAAATCGAATGTGGTCTGGGTATAACATAGCCTGGGTGACAACCCAGGAAACCCAAAAATTCTTATATTGAAATTTTAGGTTTCCTGGGTTATCACCAGGCTACCTTGTTAATGTTACTAAAGAGTCAACGTAGAAGTTTTTGCGACAGCCAAATTTGATTTATAAAATTCAGAGTCATAAACCCTCTGTGCAACTTCAGCAGGAAATTCTTTAATTTTTACATTAATCACTTCAATACATTTTACTTTCTCACTTGGATGGCTCTGCTCAATTTTTTTCCAAAAAGAGCCTGCCAAAGTAAAATTAGCCACTTTTAAGGCATTGGTAACGAGTGCAATATGACCCTTTTGCGATGCGATTAATGCTTCAAGATCTTTTGGGTTCCCGCCTGAGAAGAAATTAGTAGTTGCAGGCATTGCAGGCATTGCAGGAGCTGCAGCGGCTGGCATTTCTTCGGTTTGATCTTCTTCTTCGTCAAATGTAAGCCAATTTTTATACCTGTTGTAGGGATTATGGTAATCCTTGGTATTAATTACAAAGCGAGTCCCAGGAAGGTCACCTGGAAGATTGCCTTCTACTTCATCATCACTATCAAAATACGATGTTTCGACGAGGGGCATACCACCTTGCTTAATCAAACGAGCTTGAACAAACTTAGGGACTCGGGCTACTAACGTTTTGAGTGTTTCATCAGCGTAAATCACAAGATCACTCGGATTTTTTCGCTTTAAATCCACCATTCTTTGATAAACACTAGCTGGCAAACGAATGGTAATTTGTAAATTCACTGAGCTTGCGGACAATAAAAGATTCCAAATTCTAAATTCTGGTTGATATAGAGGTGTACCGAATTTCGAATTAGAAAGTGATAATTCTCCAGAGCTTTCGGCATATTCTCTTAACTGCAGTAATTCGCATAAATCTCTGATAGCTTGGCAAATCAGAAAAATATCTGCACGATTGAATTTAGCGTCAAAACTAAGCGAGTTTTCAAAGGCGTTTTGACTATTAAATATATCTAAATCTTGTTGGCCGACGCGGTGAGTTGCGACCTTTGACGATGCCCAACCTTGTTGCAAGGAATTCACAACAAAATCTACCGCTCTGACATTTGCTTCATGTTTGCTAATAGTTGGCACAGAAGAAATATTAAGTTTAGTATTAATGCGACAATAAACTGCCTCAAGTGTTTCATCTTGGGTGTTAATTCTCGTCTGTAAATAAGGCGCAATTTTTTCGTTATAAATAGCTTCAGGTATTTTTAAAGTAATGGCGTATTCTGGGGATTGAGCCAATAAATTGTTGGTGTGGTCCAAAAATTCCGAATAATTTTTTTCATCCTTCAGTACATCGACACTCATTTCCCGACGAGGATCATGAGGGAAAACAGAGCTCACCGATAACTGTACTTGATTTTTATCAATACCAAAAATTTGGAATGCGGTTTTTAAGCCTTCAATGAGTTGCTTAGTATTTCTTTTTAAAGGGTAAAGCATAATGCCCGGTTTGGGTGTTACTTTTCTTTGCCGGACGTAAAATTCTTGTCCGTTTTCAGCCACAGGTGTCCATTGTTCTTTTAAAGTGCCAAAAAGAATTCTACATACTTCCGCCACAAGTTTGTGGTTTCTCATTTCGAAGCCTCCGTAACCTATGTTTATAAAATAATTAATTTTTACTGGGCGGGCAGTTTAGCAATTATTTAAAATAATTAAAAGCTGCGTCGATGATGCCAATAAATGGGATAATTGATGATATTTTAGGCTGTTTGCTATTGACAAAATCATGGCGAGGTCAACAACTGGTAGTAAAATTACTTATAATTTAGAATAAGAGTATCCTTTTTTCTGGTGCTTCTGAATACCGTGAAGTAAACTGCTCAAATTCCTCTAGATTCCATACTAAACGCTATATTTTGGAGTGTCGACGCATGTACATTTTTGATAATGATCAATGGAAATTAAAGGTGGGGTTGGCTGAAATGCTTAAAGGTGGTGTCATTATGGATGTCACCAATGCTGAACAAGCTGCCATTGCCGAAGAAGCGGGTGCCTGTGCCGTGATGGCATTAGAGCGAGTACCTGCCGATATCCGAAAAGCAGGTGGCGTTGCTCGGATGGCATCTCCTCAAATCATCCAAGAAATCATGTCAGTCGTTAGTATCCCCGTCATGGCTAAAGTTCGCATCGGCCATTTTGTTGAAGCGCAGATTTTGGAAGCTCTTGAAGTCGATTTCATCGATGAAAGTGAAGTGCTGACACCCGCTGATGAAGAATACCATATTGATAAAAATGCTTTCCGCGTCCCCTTTGTTTGTGGCTGTCGTAATTTGGGCGAAGCTTTGCGTCGAATTGCTGAAGGTGCGGCGATGATCCGGACTAAAGGTGAAGCAGGATCTGGAAATATCGTAGAAGCGGTGCGCCATCTACGAACCATTATTCATGAAATGAAGCAATTGACTATTTTGAGCAATGAACAATTAGTGCATGAATCTAAAAAACTAGGAGCCCCCCTAGAATTAGTGACCTGGGTGGCAAGAAATGGCAAGTTGCCTGTGCCAAACTTTTCAGCAGGTGGCATAGCAACTCCAGCCGATGCAGCCCTAGCCAGACAATTGGGCGCGGAAGCCGTATTTGTTGGCTCTGGAATTTTTAAATCGGCGGATCCAGCTGTTAGAGCGCGTGCCATCGTCAAAGCGACCACTCACTACGATAATCCTGCGGTACTATTAGAAGTATCGCGAGAATTGGGTGAAGCGATGAGCGGATTAGACATTCGTCAGCTTAACGAACTTGAACTTTTGCAAACTCGTGGCGTTTAATGAAGATAGGTGTTTTAGCGTTACAAGGTGATTTTGAAGCGCACGCAATAGTCCTAAGCAAATTGAATGTCGATTTTTGTTTCGTGACGCAACCAAAACAATTATCAGAAATTCAAGGACTGATTTTGCCTGGTGGTGAAAGTACCACTATTCTCAAGTTGTTGGTTGAAGAAAATTTTCTTAAACCATTACAGGACTTTGCGGTGGCAGGTGGCTACTTATTTGGTACTTGCGCTGGCGCTATATTATTAGCAAAAGAAGTTACGCGCCCACAACAACCTTCTTTGAACATCCTTGATGTGACCATAGAGCGAAACGCTTATGGTCGACAACTTAGTAGTCATATCGACACCGGACAGCTGACCTTTTCAAAAAACGAGTCACGAGATTGTGAAATGGTTTTTATTCGAGCACCGAAAATTACACGTTTAGGTGCAAATGTGCAGGCTTTTGCGTACCAAAATGATTTGCCGGTCGGTGTTATTGGTGGTCGTTGTATGATTACTACTTTTCATCCTGAACTTTCGCAAGACACTTCGATTCATCTGTATTTTGTCGATCAGATTAGTTCTTCACTATAAGAATGCCAAGTTGTGTTGGCTAATTTTGTCCAATTACAACCATAAATCGCCCTTAGGATTTCTGGTTTTAGTAAAGATTCTTTTGTTCCTGCTAAAACTTTACCATCACCAAAAAACACCAACACAAAATCACAGTATTGTTCCACCAAATTAACATCATGCGTTGCAAGAATGACGGCGCGATTTTCCTCCTGACAAAGTTTTCTAAAATAATGCATGACTAAATGTTTGCAAAATGGATCTAACTGATTGGTAGGTTCATCCAACAGAAAAACTTCAGGATTTTGATATAAAAGTCTGGCAATAGCCACACGTTGTTGCTCGCCACCCGATATTGTTAAAATGTTTTGATATGCTAAATTACCTATATTTAGCGCTTTTAAGAGTGTTTCTATTTGGGTTGATGATTGTTGTCGTCGTTGACTGTGTCGACCGGTTGCCACAATATCGTAAACCAAAGCAGCAAACAAAAAACGTTGTTCTTGAAACAGCAAGCCTAAAATATTTGCGATTGCTTTTCGGGAGAGATTTTTTAGAAGCGATTCTTTTAAATAAATCTGCCCAGCGGCAGGTGGAAGTAACGCGCTTAATGTTTGTAGCAAGGTCGTTTTGCCAATGCCATTAAGACCTAATACTCCCCAACATTGACCATTACTAATTCCAAAAGATAACTTATCGCAGATAAATTTATCTTTTCTTTTAATTGTTAAATTTTCAACCCGAAGTATTTCAGTCATAGTGTTTCTGAGAAAGATAAAGAAAGAATGGAATTCCTAGCAGTGATGTAAGCAAACCCACTGGCAACTGTTCTGGTGGCGTAAGAATTCGTGCAAAAATATCTGCTATGACGAGCAATGTGCCACCCAGTAAAATCACCAAGGGGATAATTTTCCTTGAGGGTCGTTTTTGTAAAAATCTGGCACAATGAGGCACAATCAAACCCACAAAACCAATAGCACCACCAAGACTCACCGCCAGCGCAGTAATAAAACTACTTACTAGGCAAATAATCAATTGCAGCCGTTCCGCATTTACCCCTAATGTTTTTGCTAATAAAAAACCTTGGCTGGCTAGTTTAAGATCCTCTGCGATAAAAAAGCTAACTATTCCTGCAATCAGCAACATTCCCAATGCAAACCAAGGATAATGTTGATAATCAATATCACCAAATAACCAAAAGAGTAAGGGCTTGGTTTGGCCAACGGGAGCAATAATTAAGAGTAAGCTTACTGTCGCACCCCAGAATGCTGCCATAACGACGCCGACCAGCAATAATTTTGCTGTTGGAACCTGGCTCATGCTCCCCAATAGTAACCAAAGCACTAGTAAATTTGCTAAAGCTCCCAAAAAGCTAGCACCAATCAAAGTAACTCCGCTTAAACCTAACATGAGGCCCAATAGGGTAAACACGGTTGCACCACCACACGTTCCTAATGTGTAAGGATCGGCTAAGGGATTTGCGAGCATCCCCTGTATTAAATATCCAGCTAGCGCTAATAAGCCACCGATGGCAAAAGCATTAAGGGTATGCGGCAATCTTACTTTGAAGAAAATGATTTTTTGGATAGAAGTTTGACTTAGAGTGAAGATAGATTGCCAATTGAGATCAAAATCACCAATCATGATAGAAACACCACAACAGATGAAACATATGCCGATGAGAATAATCATCTTTAAATTTTGGTGATCAGTCATAGAGTCTCCAGAAAATCTCCCTCTCCCGCTTACGGGAGAGGGAGCAAGAAAAAAGAAAGAGCATTCCGTAGTTCCTGAAAGATTGCAACCTTCAATTGCCGAACGAAAAGGTTTATGGAACAATGTACTTGCAGTGGGGGGGATTTTTTTAGCTATGATTGATGAAAAAGGTTACCGGTTTAATGTTGGAATTATTCTGGCAAATCAAGATCGTAAACTTTTTTGGGCGCGAAGAATTGGCCAGCCAAACGCTTGGCAATTTCCACAAGGTGGCATTTCAGAGAATGAGACTCTTGAAGAGGCGATGTATCGAGAATTAAAAGAAGAGCTGGGACTTGAACAGGGCGATGTTGAAATCGTTGCTCAAAGTGATCGCTGGTTATATTACCATCTTCCAAAGAACTATCGTCGTTATAATTCGAAACCTCTTTGTATCGGCCAAAAACAAAAATGGTTTTTACTCCGCTTAATCGGCAACGAAGCGAATATTCGTTTTGATACCACTGATTCGCCAGAATTCGACAAATGGGATTGGGTCGATTATTGGCACCCTGTAGAACATGTTATTACCTTTAAACGTTTAGTGTACAAAGCTGCCTTAAAAGAATTTGAATCGCTGCTCTTTGAGAAGGATGGTTAATGCTCAAAGTATTAAGGAGAATAGTCCAGGAAGTTAGTTCAGCTCCTAATCTGAGAGACGCTTTAGATATCGCTACGCAACGCATCAAAGATGCCATCTCCGCCGAAGCTTGTAGTATTTTTCTCGTTGATGAGGAACGTGGCGAATATGTTCTTCTTGCCACAGAAGGCCTCAACAAAGATCTCATTAATAAAGCCCGTCTCAAATTTGGGGAAGGGTTGATTGGCTTAGTCGGCGAGCGAGAAGAGCCGATCAACCTTGACGATGCACCTACTCACCCGCGCTTTCGTTACTACCCAGATATTGGTGAAGAACACTACCATGCTTTTTTAGGGGTACCGATTATTCATCGTCGCCAATTGCTGGGGGTGTTGTTCGTTCAGCAGCGAGAACCAAGAAAGTTCGACGAATCTGAAGAAGCATTTTTAGTCACTTTATCAGTGCAATTAGCAACTGCAATTGCCCATGCGCAAGCGGCTGGCGTCCTGTGGGATCTAAGCGATCGTACGGTCGTTGCCAAGACCTTCAGCGGTCTTCCAGGTGCCCCTGGTGTTGCCATTGGCACCGCTGTGATTGTTTATCCGCTTGCAGACTTAGAGGCGGTTCCTGAACGAAAAATCACAAATATTGAAGAAGAACTACGATTTTTCGAGGAAGCTATTGCGATTACGCGAGAAGATATCAAGCTGCTAGCGAAATCGCTTGCTGCTAATTTACCTCGAGATGAACAAGGTATTTTTGATGCATATTTGCGCATTTTGGAAAGTCCAAGTTTAAGTGAAAAAGTTAAGAATGAAATTAAACAAGGTACGTGGGCACAAGCTGCTTTGAAGAAAGCAATCAAGCAATACGTTTTGCAGTTTGAAGCCATGGATGATCCATATCTTCGAGAGCGTGCAGCCGATTTTCGAGATTTGGGTCAGCGAATTTTGGCGCATCTACAGTCGACTGATCCTAAAGCAACTGCATCGTATCCAAAAAATACGATTTTAGTGGGCGAAGAAGTCACACCGTCGGCATTGGCACATGTGCCTGAAGAGCAGCTTGCAGGCTTAGTGTCAGCTAAGGGATCGAATAACTCTCACGTCGCCATTTTGGCACGGGCTATGGGAATCCCAACTGTCATGGGTGTCAATAATTTACCTGTAGCCAAATTAGAAGAAAGAGAATTAATTATTGATGGCTATTATGGTCAAGTTTATGTCGAGCCTTCCCATACCGTTCGAGAGGAGTTCGAGCGATTAGCACGCGAAGAAAAAGAGCTGGATCATGAGCTCGAAGCCTTACGCGACCTTCCAGCTGAAACCTTGGATGGCTTTACTCTTTCGCTATTTATCAATACAGGCTTGATTGCCGATTTGGGTCGTTCATTGGGAGTGGGCGCAGAAGGAGTAGGTTTGTACCGCACTGAAGTGCCATTTTTGGTTCGTGATCGTTTCCCAAGTGAAGAAGAGCAACGAATTATTTATAAGCAACTTCTACATGCATTTTCACCTCGGCCAGTCATGATGCGCACGCTCGATATTGGCGGTGATAAAGAATTACCTTACTTTCCGATATCAGAAAGCAATCCCTTCTTGGGTTGGCGAGGTATTCGAGTCACGTTGGATCACCCAGAAATTTTCTTAGTTCAAATTCGTGCCATGTTACGAGCCAGTCAAGACTTAGAAAATTTACAAATTATGTTACCGATGATCAGTAGCATTGCGGAAGTTGAAGAAGCCCAACGTTTAATTACTCAGGCTTATTCGGAACTCATGGAAGAAGGTGAGCACATCAGAATGCCTTCCGTCGGGGTGATGGTGGAGGTGCCTTCCGCAGTCTATCAGGCTAGAGAATTAGCAAAGCGTGTGGATTTTCTTTCCGTAGGAAGCAATGATCTAATTCAATATTTGCTAGCGGTAGATCGTAATAATGTGCGTGTTGCAAACCTGTATGATGGACTGCATCCTGCTGTCCTTCGTGCCTTAATTCAGGTTGTGGAAGGAGCGCATCAGGAAGGAAAAGACGTCAGTATTTGTGGTGAATTAGCCGGTGATCCGGTAGCAGTGATTTTATTATTAGCAATGGGATTTGATACCTTAAGCATGAGTGCCACTCGTTTACCACGAATGAAATGGGTGATTCGTAAATTCACCATGGCTCGTGCCATTAAATTATTGGAAGAAGTTTTGTTGATGGATGATCCAATCGAAATTCGCTGTCATCTGGAATTAGCATTAGAAGAAGCAGGCCTAGGTGGGTTGATTCGTGCAGGTAAATGATATGGTTGCTATCCGCCTATGATACCTATTTTCTTACAATTTGGACTTTATCTTTTCCTAGGAATGTTTGCTGGGATTTTGTCTGGAATGTTTGGCGTTGGTGGTGGCATTATTGTTGTTCCCGGCTTTATTGCGCTTTTTGAAGCTTATCATTTTCCTCAAAACAGTATCATGCATTGTGCCGCTGGCACTTCACTTGCTGCTATGATTTTTACCGCCGCATTTTCTGCTTTTGCCCACTATCGACGTGGTGCAACATTTGATTTTCTACCCAAGATGATCCCCGGTTTAATTATTGGTACAGCCATCGGATCAATTGCGGGTTTTTATCTACATTCAGAAGTTTTAGAACTTTTGTTTGGTGTGCTTTTGCTTTGGGTTGCGTTTCGTGAATTTTTTGTGAGCATATCGTCACAAAAATCCACCAGCAAACCTATTGCGGCGAAAAACTGGTTAATTGTACTTGGTACCGCACCCATTGGTATTTTATCTGGATTGTTAGGAGTGGGTGGTGGCACGCTGATTGTACCTTTTTTGCAACGCGCTGGATTAGAGACTCGATTGGCAATGAGTACTTCGGCCGCTTGTGGTTTTGTCGTGTCGCTAATCGGGACAATCTGCTTTATTTTGATTGGCTATGAGGAACCTAACTTGCCGCCTTACAATCTCGGTTTCGTCTATCTACCTGCTGTCCTAGGTGTTTCTTTAACGAGTCCCTTATTTGCTTTTGTTGGTACTGCATTACACCATCGAATGCAAGTGTCATTGTTACGACGTTTTTTTAGTGTCTTCTTATTTATTGTTGGAATTAAGTTACTGGCTTAATCCGTCACTGTGACTTTATCTTTAAGTTTAAGAATACGACTGTAAGCGGCATCAATCTGACTTTCTTTTACCTTGCCTTCCTTGACTAGTTTGGCAATGGTATTAACAAAGGTGGGTGTATTGTAATTATCGTTATTAGACAGAATAAACATATCGACGCCAGCATTAATTGCTTTAGCAAGTGCATCCTCGACTGAATATTGTTTAACAATCGCCCCCATCATCATATCGTCAGAAACGATGACTCCTTTAAAGCCTAACTGCTTGCGCAATATATTATTGAGTGTGGCATAAGACATTGTTGCAGGACACCAGGTCTTAGGATCATCTTTGGCACCCGCCTTGCATTGAGTTTTATCAAATTGACCGTTGATAACGTGAGTGGTCATGATAATACCGTTGTAACCCTTCTGAATGAGCTCTTTATATGGCTGTAATTCCGACATTTGGTAAGTGTTGGTGACATCTACCAAATCATCATGGCTATCAAGAGCGCTAGAACCGTGTCCTGGGAAATGTTTTAGAACGGGAATAATGCCTTTTTCCCGATAAGCTCGAATAAACATAATGGCTTGATTAGTGACCACCTTTGGATTGGCTGAGAAGCTTCGTCCCATTGCACCAATTATTGGATTCAAAGGGTTGATGTTAAGGTCGACACTGGGTGAAAAATCGACATTAAAGTGTAATTGTGCAAGTTCATTCGCCATGTCACTTACGATTTGATAGGTTTTAGCAAAAGCCGCTTTTTTACCTTGCTCACTCCTCGCTAATTCTTCATTGGCGCCATAAGCTTGTGGAATAGGGTAATTCTGTTTAAAACCGCGATAATAAGGCAGTCTATAAACCATGCCACCTTCCTGATCGACGGTTACCAACAAGGGCGGAGCCGATTTGTCTTGTTTTTTTGCATAAGCCTGTAGGTTGTCAATCAGTTGTTTGACTTGATTAGGATGTTGAATATTGCGATCTTTTAAAAATTGCCCTGTAACGCTGCTATAAAAAGGCCTTTCAAACAAGATAACCCCCCCGATATGGTAATTTTTGATATCTTTGGCGATCAGAGAGTTTTCTGTAAACACAGCGCTATTAGGATCCTGCCAAGTAATTTTGCCACCTTCTTCTTTAAGACCACCAAATCCTACGATTAGCATTTGCCCAATTTTCCGGCAGAGCTTAGGAGAAAGCTGCGATTCGCAAGGCAGTAAGGTTTGCGCTGTCGCATTATTTGCTACGAACCACGATAAAAATATTAAGAGTAGGTGCCTCATAGGGTTTCCTAAAGATTAGATTAGAAAATGTAGTGATATAATAGTATATTTTGTTGCATATCATCCTGCGAGCCGTACGCTCCCTCTCCTCTTTGGGGGGAGAGGGTTGGGGTGAGGAGGATTTTTAGAAACCACCCTCACCCTAGCCCTCTCCCGCAAGCGGGAGAGGGAACAAAAGGTCGGGAATTTTTAGTTTTAACTACGGAGTTAAAATGCTAATCCACCCAGATTTCTCCCCCATAGCACTCCAGATCGGTCCTTTGAAAGTGCACTGGTATGGCATTATGTATTTATTAGCTTTTGGCTCAGCATGGCTATTGGGTCAATGGCGTGCTAATCATTCAAATGGTGCTTGGACCAAAGAATTAGTAGGTGATTTAGTCTTCTATTGTGCAGTTGGTGTCATTCTCGGTGGGCGTTTAGGTTATATGCTGTTCTATTCTTTACCAGGCTTTTTAGATAACCCACTTTCGATTCTTAAAATATGGCAAGGAGGTATGTCCTTCCATGGTGGCTTGCTAGGGGTAGTCATTAGCATGTGGTGGTTTGGACGAAAGAAACATAAGTCATTCTTCGAGGTAGCCGACTTTACTGCCCCACTTGTACCCCTTGGCATTGCCGCAGGCCGCTTAGGAAATTTTATTAACAGTGAACTATGGGGAAAAGCCACCTCCCTACCGTGGGGAATGGTTTTTAAAGACGTCGATGGCGTTCCCCGCCACCCATCTCAACTCTATGAGTTTTTCTTAGAGGGAGTGGTATTATTTGTTATCGTTTGGCTATTCTCCGCAAAACCAAGACCTAAAATGGCAGTTTCCGGATTATTTGGGTTATGCTACGGGATCTTCCGCTTCTGCTTAGAATTCCTCCGAGTACCGGACCCCCAGTACGGCTACTTAGCCTGGGATTGGCTAACCATGGGACAAGTTCTTTCAATACCACTTATCATCTACGGCACGCTATCGATATTTTTTGCTTATCGAGGGGCTTGTCAGCAGATCAAAGTTAGTTAATTAGATAGCAATCGGTGCTTTAATCGACGGATGGGCTTCGTAATTTACAAACTCGAAATCTTCAAAATGATAGTCGAAGATAGATTCGGGCTTGCGCTTAATTTGCAAGGCGGGTAAGGGTAGGGGGGCTCGGGAAAGTTGTAGTTCTGCTTGTTCGATATGATTGCTGTAAATGTGACAATCACCGCCAGACCAGATAAATTCGCCGACTTCAAAGCCACATTGTTGTGCAATCATATGGGTTAATAGAGAATAAGAGGCAATGTTAAATGGCACGCCTAAAAAGGCATCCGCTGACCGTTGGGTCAGTTGGCAAGATAGTTTGTTATTCGCTACATAAAATTGAAAGAGTAAATGACACGGCGGTAAGGCCATCTTTGGAATGTCACCTACGTTCCAGCTGCAAACGATTAAACGTCTAGAATCTGGATCGCGCTGTAGTTGCTCGATTAATTGACTGATTTGATCTATCTCTTTGCCTTCACTACGCCATGCTCGCCATTGCTTGCCATAAACAGGGCCTAAGTCACCATTTTCATCTGCCCACTCATCCCAGATAGTCACGTTATTATCGTGAAGGTAGCGAAGATTGGTGTCACCATTTAAAAACCAAATTAGCTCGTGAATAATGCTGCGTAAATGCAGTTTTTTGGTAGTGACTAGCGGAAATCCTTTAGAAAGATCAAAGCGCATTTGATAACCAAAGACACTCAGTGTTCCAGTTTGAGTGCGGTCTTCTTTTCTGACACCATTTTTTAATATGTAATCTAAAAAAGCTAAATATTGTTGCATGATCTTTCTCGAATTTTTCTTGTCATTCCCGCGGAGGCGGGAATCCATACGTCGTGCAGCTAGAGGGATGGATTCCCGCTTTCGCGGGAATGACAGTTAGGGTTGAATGAAGTCATCGTTATTGGTTTTGATACTGTTTAGCAGCATTAATGCCTTCAAGCAACATTAACGCTTGGTATAGCTGGAAGTCATTTTGCGCTAAGGCATTTTCTGACTTGGTTTTCTCTTCCAATGTTTCTGAAAATGATTTGCCATTGCCGTTTTTCAGGTGGCCACTTAAGTCATTTTCATTAATTGGATCAATCAGTACTTCATCGCTATCGCCTTTGCTAACAGCCAAGTTGCTGACTAGGACGTCAGGTACGATGCCCATTGCTTGAATAGAACGGCCTGATGGGGTGTAGTACAGAGCAGTGGTTAGTTTCAGCGCCGTTTTGTTGTCGATTGGGAAAACGGTCTGTACTGATCCTTTGCCAAAGCTACGGGTGCCCATGACGATGGCGCGTTTATAATCTTGCAGAGCGCCTGCGACAATCTCAGAGGCAGATGCGGAGCCTTCATTGATCAGCACAATCATCGGAACGTCATGAATTAAGTCGCCGCCGGTTGCTTTAGCGCGAATGTCAGCACGTGGTATGCGACCCTTGGTGTAGACAATTAAGCCGTCATATTTTTTGACACGATTAACATCCAAAAAGGTGTCGGCAACATCAATTGCGGCATCTAATAAACCACCTGGATTATTGCGCAAGTCCAGTACGATACCGTTCAAATGGCCGCCAGATTGCTTTTCTAGATTATTAATCGCATTTTCCAGGTCTGTTTTTGCAGCGGTCTGGAAGAACGCAATTCGAATATAGCCATAACCTTTCGCTAGAAGCTTGCTTTTAATCGTTTGAACTTTGATAACATCGCGCATTACCAAAATCTTAAGCGGTTTCTTTTCGCCTTTGCGTAGGATTGTGAGAGCAACGTGGCTGCCTCGTTTGCCTCTAATCAAGTTGATCGCTTCACGCATGGTCATTTCTTTAATGAGCTTGTTATCAATTCTGATAATCAAATCGCCGGCTTTTATGCCGGCTTTATAAGCAGGAGTATCATCTAGAGGACTGATGACCTTGATATAACCGCTTTCGGGGATGATTTCGACGCCAATGCCACCAAATTGTCCGGTGGTCGCAGTTTGTAAGTCTTTTAAATCTTCTTCATCTAAATAAGATGAATGGGGATCAAGACTTGATACCATACCGCGCATAGCGTTCTCGAAAATGGTGTCATCTTTAATTGGCTCGATATAATAGCGCTTTATTTGCATGATCACTGTTGAAAAGCGCTGAATATCTTTTAAGGGTACACTGATTGTTCTGCCATTTGCACTGGTGGAGTTCTCCGCCATCACATAACTGCAAATTCCAATACAGGCTCCTGCAACTAAACTCATCATTGTTGCAAGCAAACCACGACGTTTCAATTTCACTCTGACTCCTCCAATCGGACCCTGTTTTATGTTTTTTTATGTAGGTTGGGTAAAACCCAATAACCTTAAAGCATTCTAGCTTTATCTCATGAATTATAAAATAGCTTATGTTGTTGAATTTACAATATCAACGACTATCCACACCAAGTGCTAGGGTTGATAGGTTTGCCTTGATAGCGTAGAGCAAAATAAAGAGCTGATTTTAGTTGACCACCGGTGTGTCCGACTTTGGCGATAAGATCATGTTCACCCACTATGTCTTTAGTTTTCTTGTATAAGACTCCGTTATTCCCATAGAGCGTCATGTAACCCTTGCCATGATCAACAATGAGTAATAAGCCATATCCAGGCATCCAATTGGCAAAGATTACTTTACCAGGTGCTACCGCGTAAACTTTTTGGCCTTCTGGTGCATTGATAAGCACACCATTTTGTTTGAGTTCACTATTGGCAATGTTGCTACCGAAGTGCTCTACAATTCTTCCTTCTGTGGGCCAAGGAAACCTTCCTTTATGGTGTGTTAAAAAGTCAGATTTGAAGGTGGTTGGCTTTTTCTGCAGATTTTGGATAGTACGTTCTAAATTTTCTTTGTTCTTTAATAATTCAGCGAGTTGCTGAGACTTAGTTTTGACTTGATGGTCGAGATTAGTGAGCAGCACTTTTTGCTGCTCTTGATGAAGCCGTAGATTTTTTTGTTGGGTAATTTGCTGCTTTTGTAAATTTTGAGTTTTGGTAGCCGATTCAACGATGAGTTTTTTGTTGTCTTCTAGTGAGGCTAAATTTTGTTTCAAGTTCTGGGTGAGCTCAGTAGTCTGTTTTGTTAGGTAATGGTTGTATCTCAGTAAGCGTTCAATTTTATTAAAATCCTTAGCGTTTAAAATCAACTGGGTTTTATTACGATTTAAGCCTAATAAATATTGAGCCTTAATCTCTTGCAACAGAGCGTGTTGGGCTTTGGTGATTTTGAGACCTATTTTTCTTTGGTGAATCAGTAACTCTTGAAGAGATTGTTCCTGCTGCTGCAGTTGCGCATTCGTTTTGCTAAGCTCTAAAGAAAGAGAATTGATAGAGATTTCGGTAGTTTGTAAGTTTTTTTGAGCATCGGCTTGGGCGGAATGATTCGCTACTAATTCTTGGCGTATGTTTTTAATTTTAGCGATTACGTCTGCAAGCTTACTCGTAAAATTTTGAGCACAACAAGTTTGTGTTCCCATCAATAACACGAAAATTAAAAACGCCTGTTTAGCAACAGATTTCTTCATGTCGTGACCAGCTGTGGATTTGTAACTTTAATGATTGACCTTCCTTCCATTTCAGGCGGCATAGGTAAATTTAGAAGGTGCAGTAGGGTTGGTGCGATGTCTATTAAGCTACCATCAGTTGTGACGATTTCTGCCGGCCTACCAATATAAATAAAAGGAACTAAATTTTCAGTATGTGCGGTGTGTGCTTGCTGTGTGTTTTTATCGTACATTTGTTCTGCATTGCCGTGATCGGCGGTGATAATAACTTCACCTCCTACATTCTGTAAGCATGAAACAATCTTGCCTAAGCATTGATCAATGACTTCTATGGCTTCAATGGTTGCTGCCATG
>DJAM01000126.1:0-5222 GCA_002429595.1 Coxiellaceae bacterium UBA6002 | reverse complement strand
AATGGTTGCTGCCATATCACCACTGTGACCCACCATATCGGCGTTAGCAAAGTTACAAATGATGACGTCGTGATTTTGTAATCGTATATCCTGAAGAAGTTTATCTGTTAGTTCAAAAGCACTCATTTCAGGTTTTAAATCATAGGTAGCTACTTTGGGCGAGGGTATAAGGATCCGATCTTCACCAGGAAAAACATTTTCACGACCGCCATTAAAGAAGAAAGTGACATGGGCATATTTCTCTGTCTCAGCAATTCTAAGTTGAGTCAGTCCAAATTGGGCGATGTATTCTCCAAAAGAATTACTGACTTGGATAGGCGGGTAAGCAACCTGGGTGTTAATGTCATCTGCGTAATTGGTTAGCGTCACGAAGCTTAGTAGTTTTGGAATCTTTTGGCGCGGAAATTTGTCAAAGTTACTATCGGTAAACGCTCTTGTTAATTGTCGTGCTCGATCTGCTCTAAAATTCATAAAGACGACGACATCGTCATCATCGATAGTAATTGCTGGTTTATCGTTAGCATGGATGGTAGTTGGGCGCACGAATTCATCATTTTCATTGCGTTCATAGGCGAGCTCTAATGCTAAAGCTGCACTGGTTGCGGAATATTTGCTCTCTCCCAGCGTTAGTAAATCGTAGGCCTGCTTTACGCGCTCCCATCGTTGGTCACGATCCATTGCGAAATATCGACCTGTTATCGAAGCTATTTTCCCTACCCGCTCTTCTTTCATAGTTTTCTCAATCATTGCTATCGAGGAAAGCGCTGAGCGCGGTGGGGTATCACGACCATCAAGAATGGCGTGCAAATAAACTTGTTCACAACCTTCGCGTGCTGCCATCGTAATCATGGCCCGTAGATGATTTTCATGAGAATGAACGCCACCTGGCGAAAGCAAACCTAAAATATGTAGCTTAGAATTTTTGGCTTTGACTTGTGTTAACGCGGACCGCAAAGTTTCAGTATGGAAAAAAGTGCCGTCGGCAATTGCATTATCAATACGCATCAAATCCTGCGGAACAAGTCTGCCTGCTCCCATATGCAGATGACCTACTTCCGAATTACCCATCTGTCCGCACGGAAGTCCAACATCAGAACCAGAACCAGAAATTAGCGTATGCGGATAAGTTACCCAAAATTTATCCCAATTCGGTTTATTGGCTGAATAAATGGCGTTATGTTGTGGATCTTCGCGGTAGCCCCAACCATCTAAAATGATCAAAACCAACGGCTTGTGCTTTTTCATTATTGTCTTCCCTGTTTGCGAAAGATGGGCTGAGAATGATTTAAGTAGTAGCATCATATCACCCTCTAGAATGCTGCCAAGATGTTTCTAAAAAATCGCTAACTGTGTATACTCGCTGGTTGTCCTTGCTGATTTTTAGTTGTCATTCCCGCGCAGGTGGGAACCCATGCTTGAAGCTGCACTTACCTGATGGGTTCCCGCCTGCGCGGGAATGACAGAAAAAATAGCGGGGAATGACAAAAAATTATCAAATAAATTAAGTGGAAAACTGTGAATCAATTTTTTGAATTTGTGATTAATCACTGGATACTATGGTCGTTATTCGTAGTGATCATTATTGTGATTCTCTATGAAGAGGTTAGAGGACGTATTCAAGGGGTGGCTCGTGTTCAGCCCGCAGAATTGGTTAAACTTATTAATCGTGATGAAGCCACCGTCATCGATGTCAGAGATAGCAATGCTTTTTTGAAAGGGCATATTATCGGTGCGATTAATATCCCTCACACTCAAATGGATAGTAGTCTTGAGAAATTAAAAAAATATCAGGATAAAACTGTCGTCTTAGTTTGTGCTACGGGCCAAACCTCGCCTCAAGAAGGTGCCAAATTAAAAGCAAAAGGCTTCGAAAAGGTCTATTTTTTATCTGGTGGCATGGCGGCTTGGACCCAAGCACAGTTGCCACTTACTAGGGATTAAGTTATGCCAAAAGTCGTTATCTATAGTTCAGCTTCTTGTGCTTACTGCGTAAGAGCTAAAATGCTGCTCGATCAAAAAAACGTTCCTTATGAGGAAATAAGAGTTGATCTTGATGAGCAAAAGAAAGTCGAAATGATGGAACGCAGTGGTCGACGTACCGTGCCTCAGATTTTTATCGATGATCAACATGTGGGTGGCTTTGATGACTTGTGGGCGTTAGAACAGAGAGGTGAGCTTGATAAGTTGCTTGCTGATTAAAATGAATGACTTGTAATTAGGCCTCTCAATCCCAACATAACTTTTTTAAACTTCGATAACATAAAGGAAATATTATGAACGAACAGTCAGAACAAAATGGTAATCAAGCAAATCAAAATATGGATTTCGGTATTCAACGTATTTACGTTAAAGATATTTCATATGAATCGCCAAATGCACCCCAGATCTTTCGTAAAAACTGGGCGCCTAAAGTAGAAATTGATCTTCAAAGTAAATCAACTGAACTTGAAGAAGGCGTGTATGAAGTTGTCCTTTCTGTTACCACAACCGTCAAAATTGAAGATGAAGTGGCTTTCTTAGCTGAAGTGCATCAAGCGGGTATCTTTACTATTCGTAATTTCCCAGACGATCAATTGCAACACCTACTAGGTAGCTTCTGTCCAAATATTATTTTCCCTTATGCTCGCGAGTCTATTACTGATGTTGTGACCCGTGGTGGCTTCCCACAACTTTATTTGGCGCCAATTAATTTTGATGCCATCTATCAACAAAAATTGGCTAAGCAAAAGGAAGAGGCAACTGATCGGGTCAACTAATCAAGCCATGCCTGAACCTATTACCATTTTGGGTGCTGGCTCGTGGGGTACTGCCCTTGCGAGCCACATAGGACGCATTGGGCATCCAGTTCGTCTTTGGGGACGTGATGATTATGTTAAAGACATGGTCAAGACACGTTGCAATCGAGCTTATCTCCCAGATTTAATACTACCAGAAACAGTTGAAATCGTGCCTGACTTCAAAGAAGCAGTGGCTGATGTTCAAGATATTTTAGTCGTTGTTCCTAGCCATGCCTTCCGCTCAGTTTTAAAAGATTTGCACGCAATTCGACCGACTGGGGTTCGTATTGCTTGGGCAACAAAGGGAGTTGATCCGGAACATAATCAACTGCTACACGAAGTAGTTCAGGAAATTTATGGTGAAAATATTTCTATGGCAATTATTGCGGGACCTTCTTTCGCCAAGGAAGTTGCTGCTGATCTTCCTACCGCAGTGACCTTGACTAGTAATGATAACGATTTCAGTCAAGCGTTGACCAAAAGATTACATAGCCATTATTTTAGAGTATATACTCAATCCGATTTTATCGGAGTTCAAATTTGCGGAGCTGTGAAGAACTGTTTGGCGGTGGCCACTGGAATATCGGATGGTCTAGGTTATGGCGCCAATGCGAGATCCGCTCTAATCACTCGCGGCCTTTCCGAACTTATACGATTAGGAACGGCGATGGGCGGTCAACTAGAAACCTTCATTGGACTAGCTGGGGTTGGTGACCTAATACTGACTTGCACCGATAATCAATCTCGAAATCGTCGCTTCGGTTATGCTTTAGGAAAGGGCGAAACAATAGAAAATGCTGAGCGTGGGGTTGGTCAAGTAGTAGAAGGAAAGACAAATGCGTTTATCGTTCAAGCTCTTGCGAAAAAACATCTCGTGGAGATGCCTATCACCGATCAGGTTTGTGATGTGCTACATAGTAAAATCACAGCTTTTGAAGCTGTTGAAAAGCTATTCGCTCGTGAACAAAAAAAAGAAAATTAAATTAGCTAAAGCCATTCTGGCGCCAAGCTTCAAATAAAAAAATCGCCACTGCATTTGAAAGATTTAGGCTTCGGCTATGAGGCTGCATCGGTAATTTCACCACTTTCGTGACTAAGTTATTCTCTAAAATTTCTTTAGGAAGTCCACGTGACTCTGGTCCAAACAGTAGTGCATCATTCTTTTCGTAATTTACCTGGGTATATAAATTTTGGCCTTTGGTTGAACACGCAAACAAATTTCTTATGGCAGTTTCTTCGACAAAACTAGTAAAGTCTTTATGAATACTAATGTTTGCAAATTCATGGTAATCGAGTCCGGCTCTCTTGAGTTTAGCATCGTCTAAAGAAAAACCGAGCGGTTCAATCAGGTGTAGCTTTGCGCCGGTATTGACGCAAAGACGAATAATATTGCCAGTATTTGGCGGTATTTCGGGTTCAAAAAGTGCAATGTGAAACATTGCTACGGTTCGACAAAGGTGTCATCGGAATCCTTAGCACCTGCCGGCTTTGCTGGAGCTGCAGTGTTGCCGTCCTTCTTATCTGCTCCTTTCGAATTTGTTTCGTTATCATCTCCTGGAACAAAAGTGTCATCATCATCTTTGGCCGTCGGACTTGCCTTAGCATTCGTTTCAGCAGGTGTTGCAGCTTCAGGAGCGTTCGAACCTGTGCAGGGACAAATTGCTTTAATATCGCATTCACGTTTTTGCAAATAAGCATCTCTGACAAAGATGTAAGGATCAACCGCTTCATCGATCAATTTATCTGCCGGTAACAACATGGCTCTCTTATGAACTAAGCGTAGGCCATAGAGTCCGTAGCGCAAGGATTTTGGCTCAATATAAGGCCAAATCGATAGATAATTCCAATCAACAAACCAGCCAATGGAATCGCGAATAGTAGTTGGTCCAAAAAATGGCACCATTAAATAGGTAGAGCAAACAAAACCATAACGTGCGAGCGTTAAGCCAAAGTCTTGATGATGTTTGGGAAGACCTGCGCAAGTAGCGACGTCAAAGAGTCCAAACAAGCCTACAGTAGAGTTAAAGCCTACTCGCCAGACATCTGACCAAGCGTCACAGAACTTGAACTGCAAAATTTCATTAGCGATATTGGTAATATCGTCGATGTTATCAAAGAAATTACCTATGCCGCAGACCAAAGGAGCTGGCACAATTTTGTCATAGGCTTTTGCTACCGGACGAAAAATAGCTCGATCTAACGCCATATTGAAACAAAAGATTTTCCGGTTGAGCGGTTCTAAAGGATCTACGGTTTTGCAAGCGCTTAAGGTGAATAGTAGAGATAAAAAAGAAGCCCGTGCTAATTTAGCTATTGTTTTCATGAAAAATTTTTCCTTATCGTCCGTCGAGTTATGCCGGTGCTCCACTCTTTTCGGCGTTGTCCTTCAACTTAATGCCGACATGCCGCGCGTAAAAGCCGACGTCCCGCGACTTGTTCGCGGGA
>DJAM01000058.1 GCA_002429595.1 Coxiellaceae bacterium UBA6002 | reverse complement strand
TACACGTTCCCGTTCCCGTTCACGTTCACGAATCATACAGACAATTACCCCTAGACAAGGCGGCATTTTGGTCCCATAATCCGCGCTTGTTTTTTAGTAGGTGGCATCGCCACCCAATACTTAAAGAAGCTACCCGCTTCTTGAAATTATTGAAGGTAGGTTAGATGAATGAAAACCTCATCGAAATTAAAAGTGTCAGTAAACACTTTCATAATCATCTGGTCTTGGATGATATCAATTTAGAAATCAAAAATGGTGAGTTTCTAACCTTGCTTGGGCCTTCTGGTTGTGGCAAGACTACTTTGTTGCGCCTGCTGGCTGGGTTTGAGCAGCCTGAAAATGGTTCGATCTGGTTGCAGGGCAAAGATATCACTAAAACTCCCCCTGAAATCCGCAATGTTAATATGGTTTTTCAAAGCTATGCTTTATTTCCTCATATGACTGTCTTTGAGAATGTTGCTTTTGGGTTGCGTTGTCAGCGGATGGCTAATCATATTATTGAAGAAAAAGTTAACAATGCGCTGGCTATGGTTAAGCTGAGTCAATTTGCGCAGCGTAAGCCAAGCTTTTTGAGTGGTGGCCAACAGCAGCGAGTGGCGATAGCACGCGCTGTGGTCAATCAACCAATGTTCTTATTGCTTGATGAACCGTTTAGTGCTTTGGATTATAGCTTGCGAAAAAATATGCGCATTGAGTTGAAAGAAATTCAGCGCAGTTTGGGTATCACTTTCGTTTTTGTGACACATGATCAGGAAGAAGCGTTGCAGATGTCTGATCGAATCGTGGTCATGAATCAAGGAATCATTGAGCAAATGGGTCGGCCTCGTGATGTCTATGAAGAACCCACTAATTTGTTTGTAGCGCAATTTATTGGTGAAGCTAACATCTTTGAAACTGTCATTTCTAAAAGTACTGCTAAAGAAGTTGAGGTTGTTATTGAGGGGAAAGTCTTTCACTGCCAAAACAAAAAAAAGTTGCAGGAAGGTCGGAATGTTTCGGTCATTTTGCGTCCTGAAGATCTTCGTGTTTGGGGGCAACGAGAAGTGCAAGATAGTAGTGATATGTTGCCTGGTGTCGTAGAGAAAGTTATTTACAAAGGTAGTACTGTCGATTTAATTCTGCGCTTAGCCAGCAATAAACTTATCTCGGCAAGTGAGTTCTTTGATGAAGATGATGAAAAATTAGAATATGAAGTAGGCGAAAAAGTTTGGATTCATTGGACGTCGGGATGGGAGGTCATTATTCCACATGACCAAGCGTAATAATTTTAAAACCTTTTCCTTATCATTAGTTTGGATTTGGCTTACTTTGTTTGCTTTGTTACCCGCTCTCTTGGTGTTAGTGGCTAGCTTCTTACATAAAGATAACATGACCTTAGTGCGCCTGCCTTTTACTCTGCAAAACTATGCGAGTCTTTTTAATAGGGCTTATGTTCACATTTTTCTGAAATCGTTAGAGTTGGCAGGATTTAGTACTTTAATCTGTTTATTAATCGCCTATCCATTTGCCTACGGTATTGCACAAGTCAAAAAGCAGTATCGATCAATGCTACTGTTATTAGTGATCATTCCTTTTTGGACCAGCTCCCTAATTCGGACTTACGCGATCCTTGCGATTTTGAAAACTAAAGGGATTTTGAATCAGCTATTAATTTTTTTAGGTATAATCCAGCACCCATTGCAACTTTTATATTCTGATACCGCCGTCTTTATTGGTCTAGTTTATGATCTGCTACCATTCATGATTTTACCGCTTTACACTAACATTGAAAAACTTGATCATACTTTAATTGATGCGGCTCGCGATCTAGGTGCCAATCGCTTAACCATATTTTTTAGAGTCATTTTGCCTCTCACCAAAGCTGGGATTATCGCTGGTGTCATGTTGGTATTTTTGCCAGCGATGACTTTGTTTTTTATTCCGGTGATGTTAGGCGGTGCGAAAAGTATTTTGTTAGGTAACTTGATTCAGAATCAATTCTTGACCCTGAATGATTGGCCAATGGGCGCGGCCACCAGTGTTTGTTTATTACTCGTTGTGGCGATTTTTATCGTGACGTACTGGAAAAATTCAAAAAATCAAAATCGCCAGGAATTGCTATGAAAATAGCAAAGAATCTTTACCTATCATTAGTTTATGCTTTTTTATACATTCCAATTTTAGTGGTTGTAATTTACTCATTTAATAATGCGACCCATTCTCTTATTTGGCATGGCTTTACGCTTGATTGGTATCGTTATCTTATTCAAGATCGTGGTCTTCTAATAGTGGCATGGCATTCGTTGATCATTGGCGTCGGTGCCGCAACGATCGGGAGTATTATTGCCACAATTGCTGCTAGTAGCCTGTATCGTTATAAATTTTTTGGCAAAAAATTATTGCATGGTTTGTTATTCATACTCATTGTCATGCCCGATATTGTGATGGCGACTTCTCTTTTAATGTTATATTCGCTATTTAATATTCCGCTTGGTTTTTGGACTTTATTACTAGCTCATATCACTTTATGCGTGCCATTCATCACCATTATCATTTATTCAAGAATGACTTCATTAAATAAGTTTATCTTTGAAGCGGCGAAGGATCTTGGCGCTAGTGATGCCACTATTTTCAAGCGCATTTTATTGCCATTACTTTGGCCAGGTATTTTGTCAGGTTGGCTGATTGGCTTTACGCTGTCTTTAGACGATGTGATTATCAGTTATTTCGTGACCGGGCCTGGCTTTCAAATCTTGCCGCTAAAAATTTATTCGATGGTTCGAATGGGAGTCAAACCCGAAATTAATGCGTTATGTACGATTTTATTGATTTTGACCTTGTTGATAGTGATGAGTTCACAATTTATCTTGAGAAAAAAACAATGAGATTGTTACTGATATTTTTTATATTTCTGATAGCACCGAATGTCGTAGCGAAACAAGTTCTCAATGTTTACAACTGGGCAGATTACATGCCCCAATCAGTGATAAATAAATTTGAGGCTGAAACTGGCATTCAAATCAATTACACCGAGTACGATAGCAACGAAACCTTATATGCCAAATTAAAGACCACCCCGAAACTTGGCTATGATGTCATTTTTCCAAGCAGTTACTACGTTCAAAGAATGAGCAAAGAAAATATGTTGTTCGTTCTAGATAAAGCGAAGCTTTCAAATTTTAAATACCTTAACAAAGCTTTGTTAAACCAATCCTTTGATCCAGGCAATCGCTATAGCGTTCCCTATCTTTGGGGCACAATGGGAATCGTCGTTAACAAAAACTATATCTCGCCAACGCAAGTGACGAGCTGGAGTGATCTGTGGAATCCTCGCTTCAAAAATCAATTGTTATTGTTTGATGACATGCGAGAAGTGTTTGCAATTGCGCTACTAAAATTAGGTTATTCAATTAATGATACTAATAAAGATCATATCCGCCAGGCGTACTTGCAGCTAAAGGCATTGTGGCCGAATATAAAATTATTTAGTGTTGAAGCTGAACAAAATATTTATATCGATGAAGATGCTTATATTGGGTTGGGATTAAATGGCGATATTTTTAATGCGACCTCTGAAAATCCAAATCTTGTTTATATTTATCCTAAAGAAGGCTTTGAGCTGTGGATGGATTGTATAGCTATTCCAAATAATGCACCGCATATCGATGCCGCTTTAACATTTGTTAATTTTTTAATGCGTCCAGAAATTGCAAAAGAGATTGCGGTATCGACTGGCTTTTCAACACCGAACACGGCAACTGTTCCTTTGTTACCAGCTGCAATGCGATTGAGTCCGATACTAAATCCCGATCCAGAAACTATCCAAAGAGGACAGTTTCTAATGGATTTGGGCGATTTGAATGCAGTTTATCAGGATTATTGGAATCGATTGAAAATTGGCGATTAATAATCTATTCATCGTAAGGCAGAACGAACACCTGAGTTCGACCTGGCGTTCTAACAAATTCCTCATTCAGCCACTTAGCATCATCTGGAAACATTCTCACGCAACCATGACTTGCATTGAAACCTGGCACTTCATAAGAGCCATGTAAGGCAAAACCACCTTGAAAGAACATGCAGTAAGGCATCGGAGCCCCACCTTCATTAATCGGAAACTTTCGAGATATACAGCTTTCACCGCGAACATCATAGATTTCAAATCGGCCCGTCACCGTTTTACCAGACATATTGATGTCATAGCACCACTTGCTTCCTCCCGAAGCCGGCCCCCATTTGATGAGATTGCCTTGCTCATCGTAAGCGCCCCATGCTAGTTGCTTGAGATCCACAGTGACAAGTTTAGTACCCGGTGGATTGACTTTAAAAGGAAGAGGAGAAAGAGCCAAGGCATCCACATCCGGTGAATCAGGCACTGCAATAAACATACCAGGACGAAGCCTCGTATTCATGCGATTTATACGTTGAACAATATTGCGTTCTTTCGCATCAGGCCATAAAGAAGACCAAGTTTCACCTTTGCGTATTTGAATACAGTCGTATTGCCCAGATTCGCATAGCTTGGTACTGAAATATTCCGCGGCATAAGCAGAAGATAATGGTAGGAAGCAAAGAAGCACTATAGTTTTTATTATGCGATGATACATTACCCTGAATTCCAAAAGATTTATTATTTTTTGTGTGCTCAGGCGGGTAAAATAAAAAAATTTTAGGGTTTTTGCAATGCCTTTTTGCTGTCATTCCCGCGAAAGCGGGAATCTATCCTTCCAGCCCGACCGATGATGGGTTCTCCGCCTTCGCGGGAATGACATCATCAGTGTTTTGGTAATATAATGTCGCTTTTCGCCATAGGAGACTCATGTGTTCCAGTTCCTAGCAAACTACGGCTTATTCCTAGCCAAAACCACAACAATCGTAATTGCGATCATTCTCGTCGTCGCATTTATTCTGGGCATGGCTTCTAAAGGCAAAGGGTCAAAAAATCAATTAAAAATCAAGAAACTTAATAAGTGCTATGACGAATATAAAAAAGCGCTTAATTCTGAAATTTTGAATAAAGGTCAGATCAAGCAGTGGGCGAAGACGGTTAAGAAGGAGCTAAAGGCTGCTGCAAAATCGGATGAGGCGCGGGATCGGGTCTTTGTGTTGTCTTTTAATGGTGATATTCGTGCTTCTGCTACGAGTTCATTGCGTGAAGAGGTGACGGCTCTCTTAACAATTGCTAAACCGTCGGATGAAATCGTGGTTCGGGTTGAAAGTCCTGGTGGTATTGTCGCGTCGTATGGTTTAGCGGCTTCGCAGTTACGTAGACTACGGGAGCAGGATATACCGCTTACTATTTGTGTGGATAAAGTAGCTGCAAGTGGTGGTTACATGATGGCATGTGTTGGCAATAAAATTTTAGCGGCACCTTATGCCATTATTGGTTCGATTGGGGTTGTGGCGCAGTTGCCGAATTTTCATCGATTATTGAAAAAAAATAACATTGATTTTGAGCAAATCATGGCAGGTGAATACAAGAGGACGCTTAGCATGTTTGGGGAGGTTACCGAGAAAGGACGAGAAAAAGTGCAAGAAGACGTCAACAATGTCCAAGAAATCTTCAAAAGATTTATTCGGGAAAATCGGCCAGAAGTCGATGTCAATCAAGTTGCTACAGGTGAGCATTGGCATGGCGTGGATGCATTGCACTTAAAGCTAGTTGATGAGTTAAAGACCAGTGACGATTATTTATTGCAAGCAAGTAAAACTAAAGATATCTACGAAGTGCATTATCAACAGAAGAAATCTTTCGCGCAGAAGTTGTCTTTTTCAGCCCGCAAAGCGCAAGAGTCCTTACTTAGCAACTTTAACCAAAACTCATTAGGTTAAATTATGCATAGTCATGGCCATAAGCACGATCACTCTCACAAACATGATTTGACTCAAAATGTCTTAATTGTGGCGCTTGTGCTGGCCTTTTTATTTGCTGGTGTCGAAGCGGCAGCAGGGTGGTGGTCACAATCGCTAGCGTTATTGAGTGACGCAGGCCATATGGTATCGGATGCCTTGGCCCTAGCCTTGGCGGCATTCGCCGCTTGGGTCTCGCGTAAACCGCCGTCTTTGCAACATTCTTACGGCTTAGGTCGAGCAGAGATTCTTGGCGCCTGGGTCAGTAGTTTATTTGTCCTTCTTGTGGCGATCTTTGTGGTGATCGAAGCAATTGATCGAATACACCGGCCTGCACCCGTAGCAGGTGGGGTGGTAATGCTAGTCGCTTTTTTAGGGCTGATCGTCAATATTGTGATCGCTTGGATATTGACCCATGGCGAACAAAGTTTGAATGTTCGTGCGGCGATTATCCATGTAATGGGTGATTTATTAGGTTCAGTGGCTGCCCTTATTTCGGGTGCTGTTATTTATTTCACGAACTGGACACCCATCGACCCTATTCTGTCTATTTTTATCTCAATCTTAATCGTGATCTCAAGCTTCCGCTTGCTTCGAGAATCATTGCTGATCTTAATGGAAGGTGTGCCAGCGCATCTTGATATCAAGCAAGTGGGACAAGCGATGGCAAAAATAGACCAAGTTCGGTCTATTCACGATTTGCATATTTGGACCTTATCGTCAGGTGTCGTTGTGTTAACGGCTCATGTCGAGATTGATGAATTTAAGTCTTGGAATTCTATTTTGAATAATTTGAAAGAATTACTCGCCGATAAGTTTCATATTGAGCATGTCACGTTGCAGCCTGAGATGCATACTCATACTTTGCATCATATGCCTAGGAAAGCATAGATTGGCCAGTTGTCATTCCCGCGCAGGCGGGAATCCATGTTACGTGCGGCTGGAGGGATGGATTCCCGCCTGCGCGGGAATGACAGAAAAGGCAATGTGTTTACTTGACCTTGCTTTTTCACTTTATTCCCTCTCTTGCTTGGGGGAGGGGGAGTAAGAAAATAGAGAAGAGGGAGTTGGAGAGGGAGAACTAAAGTTTAGGCAACAGAAAAATCCAAGCGGTTGCTTATGCCTACATTTAAGAGGATAATTTCAAGTCTCACATTAAAAGGAATTAACTATGAGCATGGAAAACGTCATAGATCATCAATCTTCAATTGATTGGAGCTTGAGTGTCAAGCTTGCTAACAATAATAAAGATTTAGCCAGAGAACTTTTAGAGATGTTTATGGCGGAGTTGCCGAAAGCCAGTGGTAAAATCCACGAAGCTTATGAAGCGAACAATATGAATGAGTTACAAACTCAGGTTCATAAATTGCATGGGGCAGCTTGCTATTGTGGTGTAACTAAACTCAAAGATATTTTGTCGCGTATGGAGTTTACTATCAAAGAAAGGTTGTATGACCAATTTAGTGACAGTTTGGCCCAGTTTGATGAAGAAGTGAATAATATATTAACCGCCTATAAGTATGTAAATTACATTTAACCGCCATTGAGGTAGCTGTGCAGCCAAGTGACAATGTTGATCCAGTCGAAATAGCGAAGTTTTCTAAACTGGCGCAAGATTGGTGGAATCCATTTGGTAGTTGTAAACCGCTGCATGACATTAATCCACTGCGTTTATGTTTCATTCAAAAATACACTGCGTTAAAAGACAAAACAATCTTAGACATCGGTTGTGGCGGCGGAATCTTGACTGAGAGCTTAGCTAGAGCGGGTGGTCATGTGACTGCAATTGATTTAAGCCATGAAGCATTAGAAGTAGCAAAAGCGCATGCCGCGCAAGAGCAATTAACAATTGATTATCGTGAAAGCTCAGCAGAAGAATTGGCAACTGAAGCTCCTGCAAGTTTTGATGTGATCACCTGTATGGAGTTGCTTGAACACGTGCCAGATCCCGCTAATATCGTGCAAGCAGCTGCTAAATTATTAAAATCGAATGGACATGTTTTTTTCTCAACGATCAATCGCAATCTTAAAGCATATTTATATGCTGTAGTGGGGGCGGAGTACCTTTTAAATTTACTTCCCAAGGGAACTCATGATTATCACAAATTTTTGACCCCCAACGAGATGTTTAAAATGTTACAACCGGAAGGCTTGCAACTTTCGCACATGGCAGGTATCCAATATCATCCTATTTCAAAAACTTACTGTTTGACATCAGATGTTTCTGTCAACTACCTGCTGCACTGCTATAAAGATGTGCATACCTAATCCAGTAATCAAAAATAATTAAACTACAAGAATTATGGCAATGCGTAAAATAAAAAGTGTTTTTTTCGATTTAGACGGAACTTTATTAGATACCGCACCTGATTTAACTTTTGCTTTAAATAAATTACTAGAGCAGAAAGGGCAAGCAGCTATTGCAGTCGAACAAGTTCGGCAAGTCGCATCTCATGGTTCGTCTGCAATGTTAAACTTGGCTTTTCAAATCAATGAGAGTCATCCTGACTATGCGCTGACGAAGGAACTATTCCTCAATCTTTACCAGCAACATCTTTGTGTTAGTACTGCGTTGTTTAATGGCATGGACGCAGTGCTAACGAAGCTTGAATCGCATGGAATCAATTGGGGAGTTGTGACTAACAAGTCGACGACACTGGCGCAGCATTTATTAAGTTATTTAGATCTTGCTAGCCGCTGTGTTTGCATCATCGGTCGAGACTGTGTCACCCACCCTAAACCCCATCCAGAAGCTCTATTATTAGCATGCCAACAGTCTGGCTCTGCCCCAAGCGAATGCATTTACATTGGTGATGCAGAAGGCGATATTCTCGCAGCAAAAGAAGCTGGTATGCGCTCGATTGCTGCTTTATATGGCTATCTAGAGGCTGATTGTTCACCAGAAACTTGGCAGGCTGATTATTATATTGATCAACCTAAAGATATTATTTGTTGGTTGGATAGGCAGTTGAGTTATATCTCATAAACCCTCACCCCACCCCTCTCTCGCAATTAGTAAGAGTATTTCCATACCTCACGCGCGGGAGAGGGAGTAAAAAAAGAGTAAGAAAAAAATAACTCCCTAATTCTTCTTGCTCCCTCTCCCCCACAAAGTGGGGGAGAGGGTTGGGGTGAGGGGGTTTTCTAATGATTCAAACTCTTCGTCACAATCTCATAAACATCATTCGAAAGTTTCGCGACTTTCGAGATGCGTTCCAATTCACCCTTCATTAACTCTTGTCGTTTCGGATCATAGGCGCGCCATTTTATTAAAGGTTCGATCATCCGTGCGGCGAGTTGTGGGTTGAATGCATCTATCGTAATGATCTGATCAGCTAAGTAAGCATACGGTAAGCCGCTTTTATCGTGGAAACGCGGATAATTTAATCTTGTAAATGATCCCAACACGGCACGGGTTTTATTTGGATTGGTAATATCAAAAGAAGGATGTTGCATCAAGGCTTTGATATTTTCAAAAGTGTTTGGCAATGATGAAATTGCTTGTAAGGCGAACCATTTGTCTATCAAGAGATTTTCTTTTTGCCAACGCGAATAGAAATCGTCAAAGATTTGCTCTCTCTCTGGGATGTCTAAATGGGTGAGAGGGGCGAGTACCCCAATTCGATCAGTTAAATTGTTGCTGTCACGATATTGCTTGATGGCTAAATCAATGACATCTTGGTCTTTTAGTAGCATTAAATAAGCAAGGCATAGATTTTTCAGCCTTCGTTTACCCATGGCAGCTTTATCTAAGCTGAATTCTTTAACGTTATTAAGATGATAACGTTCAAGAAAATCTTTTTGTAATGCCTTAGCAAGTTGTGCTCTAACTTCATGCCGTACCTGATAAATCGCTTCTATATCAGCTTGTGGCATTAATTCCAAAATATATCCTTCACTCGGCAAGGTTAACATTTCGGCAATTAAGAGTTTGTCCAGGTGATCGTTGGTAAGGTTACTGCGAAAAGCGGCAATGAATTTTTCATCTAGTTTAATGCTAGAGTTATGCTGATAATTTTTGACCGCATTAATAATAAAGTTCGTTGCTAGCTGCTGACCTGCATCCCACGAATTAAAACCATCAGTGTCATGCGCCATTAAAAAGATTAACTCTTCTTCCGTATACGGAAATTGAAGACGTACAGGCGCTGAGAAATTTCGTAACAGTGAAGGTAATGGTTTTTCTTTCACGTTTGTAAAGATGAAAGATTGTTCTTTCTTTGCTAAGCGAAGTACCTTCTCTGTTGCAGCAGCACCATCGTCTCCTTCAAGATGAAGTGGAAATTCTTCGCCGCGGTCATTTAACAGTGCCATGCGAATCGGAATTAGAAAATCTTTCTTCTCGCTCTGTCCTGGTGTTGGCGGGCAGGTTTGTTTTAATGACAATGTGTAAGTTTGATTTTTGGCATCATACTTTCCTGACGCTTCAACTTGCGGTGTGCCTGCTTGCCGGTACCAAAGGCGAAATTGCGTTAAATCGATGCCAGAAGTTTCTTCCATGGCTCCTACAAAATCTTCTGTAGTAACTGCATGGCCATCATTGCGTTCGAAATAGTGAATCATGGCTTTTCTAAAAGTGTCGTTACCCAATAGCGTTTGCATCATTCTGATGACTTCAGAGCCTTTGTTATAGACGGTAACGGTATAGAAATTATTGACTTCGATATAGGACTCGGGACGGATCGGATGAGCCATGGGCCCTGCATCTTGAGCAAACTGCATATTTCGAATAACATTCACATCTTTAATACGTTTCACAGCGTGGGAAGTCATATCTGCTGTAAAGCTTTGGTCACGAAAAATGGTAAGCCCTTCTTTAAGAGTAATTTGAAACCAGTCTCTAACGGTGACTCGATTGCCAGACCAATTGTGAAAATATTCATGGCCAATAACGCTTTCAACATTCACATAGTCGTCATCAGTCGCCATGTCGGGATTGGCTAAGATATAAACATCATTGAAAATATTTAATCCTTTATTTTCCATAGCACCCATATTGAAATCGCTTACTGCTACGATCATGTACATGTCAAGATCGTATTCCCGCTTAAAGGTTTCCTCGTCCCACTTCATGGCTCGCTTTAGCGCGCCCATGGCATAATCACCTTTACTAAGATTTCCTTTTTCCAAATAGACTCGAAGTAAGACTTTTCTGCCGGACATGGTAGTAAAGGTGTCTTCGAGCCATTCATAATCACCTGCCACTAACGCAAATAAATAGCTGGGTTTTAACGAAGGATCCTCCCACATCACCCACTGTCGGTTATCTTCAAGATCTTTGGTATCAACAAGGTTGCCATTGGAGAGTAACACCGGATAGCGAATGCGATCGGCAGAAATAGCCGTTGTAAACCGCGTCATGACATCTGGGCGGTCAAGAAAATAGGTAATGCGTCTAAAACCTTGCGCTTCACACTGGGTGCAGTAGTTTTCTTTGGATTGATATAAGCCGCTTAATGCTTTATTTTCAGCGGGTTTGATGAGCACTTCGGTTTCCAAGGTGAATTTTTCAGGAACGTTTGGGATAATTAATTTATTATCATTAACTTCGTACTGATCGTGCTCCAGAGTTTTGCCATCAATCGCGACCCGACGTAGCTGTAGCTCCTCACCATCCAACGTTAAGGTTGAATCAGCATTTTTGGCGCTTGGGTTTGCGTAAAACTTGATGACGCTCTTAACAATGGTAAATTCTGGGTGGAGGTCGAAGTGTAAAAAAACATGATCAATGAGATAGTTACTAGGTGTATAGTCCTTTAAAAATATCTCATGGGGGGAGGCGGATTTAGCCATCAGTACTCCTTTACATAGCTTCTAATTTTTGTATTCAAGAGATTATATGGCATTTTTAATTCACAGGACTAGAAATTGTATCAATTTTTGGTTACATTGGTCCCCAGAGCAAAACCTCTTTTTGTAACTCATTGATTTTTATTAAAAAAATTTTTATCGATCTTTGAGATGGATAGGATATGCATTTATGACTGAAAAAAGTTCTCCGACGATCTTCCAGAAAAAATTTCTCCCTTGGCTTATGTTTTCAATGGGGGCCTTGTATTACTGTCTCGCTTATTTTTTGCGCGTCTCTCCCAGCGTGATGAAAGACGACCTAATTGCCCATTTTAAAATCACTGCTACTGAGTTTGGTAGCTTGAGCTCGTCCTACTATAACGCCTATACACCGATGCAACTTTTTGTCGGGGTGATCGTTGATCGCATGGGTGCCCGTCGGGTTCTGGTGACTGCCTGCTTGGTCTGTATGGTGGGGCTGTCTATTTTTATCCATGCCACTTCTTTAGAAGTGGCGAAAGGCGGCCGGTTTTTGATCGGTTTTGGCTCTGCATTTGCTTATATCACCGTGTTAAAGCTTGTGGCATTGTGGTTGC
Source organism: Coxiellaceae bacterium UBA6002 (assembly GCA_002429595.1). Taxonomy (GTDB): domain Bacteria; phylum Pseudomonadota; class Gammaproteobacteria; order UBA6002; family UBA6002; genus UBA6002. The sequence goes on along the minus strand of DJAM01000058.1, from coordinate 936 downwards.
CACCTAATCGCTTTGCTACCGCTGCAGGTTTAACCTCGGCCTTTGGTATGTCTGCTGGGATATTCTCTCAGATCTATCTTGCTACCTTTGTCCAAAAAATTGGTTACAAGAGCGCACTTTCTACTGGGTTGATTGCTGGTATCATTTTGGCAATCGTATTATTTTTGGTTGTTCGCGATGCTCCTAAAGAAAAGCGTATCCAAGCAAAATTAGGTAAACAACTCACTTTCCGTCAAACCCTTCGTGGCTTACGCCTAGTACTGATGAAGAGAGAAACCTGGATCATCGGTATTGTAGGTATGTTGCTTTACCTTCCAGCGTCAGCGTTCCTCGATCTATGGGGTATTCCGTACTTAGAAACTGCTTATCATGTCACGTCTAAGAAAGCTGCGATGATGATTTTCTTCGTCTACTTTGGCTGGATTTTAGCGGGTCCACTTATTGGAGCTCTTTCCGATAAGATTCGATTGCGTTGCATGCCCTTATTAGTGACATCGATCTTTTCAACCATTTTTAGTGCCATGGCTTTTTATATCCCTAATCTGCCAATGGTGATTTTATATACGTTATTATTCTTGTTTGGTGTAACTTGTGGCTCTCACCCCCTCGTGTTTTCTTTAAGCCGGGAGAAAAATCCGGAGCAAATCTCTGGTACAGCGACTGCCACAACTAATTTTTTCATTATGCTAGGTGGTGTCTTATTCCAGCCATTCATGGGTAAAATTTTGGATTGGCATTGGAGTGGGCAGGTGCTAGATGGCGTTCGTGTCTACACGTTAGCAGACTATAAGTTTGCTTTAGCCGTCGTGCCTATTGGGTTACTGTTTTCATGCATACTAACCCTGTTTATTAAGGAAACTCATTGTAAAATCCAAGAGGGTACACTGCATTAAGATGTAGCCTGGGTGTGACCTGCAGCCGACGTCCCGCAAACAA
>DJAM01000129.1 GCA_002429595.1 Coxiellaceae bacterium UBA6002 | reverse complement strand
GATCCGTCAGTACTTGACCCCTCATTTTCTTACACTATTTCAGGAAATAGTGAAATCGCAAGCCTGACCTCGTTCCTACAAGAGAAATTTAAGAGAGAGCTTTTTTGGGGTAGTGTGTTAATGTGTGTACATGCCCCAGTTCTTTGTGACAATTCTTGCAGTAAAAAAATCCTCACTTAATTAACTCCTCATCAACCTCAATATCCTCTGGTGGTATTTGCACAACTTTTCCATCGCGCCAAATAACAATACTCCTACCAGCTTTTTTATGTTCCGCAAGTGCGCGTGCAACACCACGTCGTACTCCAAACTCTATTTTTTCATTTAAGTCATTTTTCTTTGTTTCACTCATTGAAGTTCCTAAATTTTTGCCACGTGTCTTCATCAAAAATTATTTCTTCGATTTTATTTCTTTCAGCAATTTTTGAGGGGGAAGAAAGTGAATTATTAAAGAGTATCCACTCGTTTGCGAGTGGCAAATAGAGCTTTAAAAAATTTGTTATGCTTCTAGGGTATCTGCGTAGCACAATATTATCAGGTATGTGGTGACCACCATTTTTTACACGATCTTTTACTCTTTCAATTGCCAATTCTGGGTTTTGTAACCAAAAGAAAATCAGGCTAATGTGATAACCTTTTTCTTTGAATCTTTTCAATAGTGAGTAAAAACTTCTGGAAGCCATAGTCGTTTCAAAAGCAAAATCTTTTCTTTGATCTGCTAACTGGTTAACTCTATCGAGCATTAAGCGTCCAGCTTGTATTGCTGTTGTTTCGGGGGCAAAAGGGGAGAGCGCCGCTGCGATTGAATCAGCGTTGACAAATTCATAACAATTTAAAAGTTCGGGGAGGAGGCTCATGGCGGCTGTGGTTTTGCCTGCACCATTCGGCCCACCAATCATATAAAGCTGTGGAGGATTATCTTTTTGCTTCATTGTCTGGTAGCACCAAAAGATCAAAAAAGAAATTTTTTGGGCCCGCTTGGACTCGAACCAAGGACCAAGGGATTATGAGTCCCCTGCTCTAACCAACTGAGCTACGGGCCCGATGAAGCGGAAAATAATAACTTATTGATCGAATAAGGTAAATACTATGGCTGTTCTCTGCAAAGAACTAGCTAGTCGTCTGCGTCGGTGAGTAGGGCGCGGAGTTGTTCTCTTAGGTCTGCTGAGTCTTGGTGGCCATGGGTTTTGATTGCATGATGGCAGGCTAGGTCTAGTACTTCTTCTTCTGTGCCGCTAATGGCCACTGTGCAGGTATGTTCACCGGGGAAGCGTCGGCAATCTATCTTTTTTCGGGTTGACATTTAATTTCCTTGGTTATTCAATGTAATTTTAGCAAAAAAGATAGTTTAATTCGTTAAATAATGTATTTTCAAAGTGGGCTCCTTATGGTACATTGCTTTAAGCCTATCAGGAGATTGTTATATGAGCTTCCTAAAAAGTCTTAAATGGGATTTGGGTGTGTCTAATTTGCTACCCGAATGGAAGAAATTATTTTCTCGTCGATATCTCCTTGATGATCTCAGTGCTGGCATCACTGTCGCTTGTGTTGCTATTCCCCTTTCTCTTGCTATTGCTCTTGCCTCAGGTGTGCCGCCTGCTGTTGGTTTGGTGACTGCTATTATTGGTGGGATTGTTTGTGCGCTGTTTGGGGGTACCCCGTTGGCTGTTAGCGGTCCTGCGGCTGCGATGTCTATCCTAATGGCCACCAGTGTTGAGCGCTTTGGTATCAAAGGCCTCGTCTTTATCTGTTTGACCATTGGTATTATGCAGCTCTTAAGTGGCGTTTTTCGATTGGGGCGGTTAAGTCGTTTTGTTCCTATGCCAGTTATTGGAGCATTTACTTCTGGTATTGGCGTTATCATCATTATTGGGCAGTTGCCACGGGTATTTGGATTACCACAGCCAAGTCAATCCCATATTACGAGCGTCTTAAGTCATTTGGCGCAATATTTTCATCATATCAAACCTGAGTCTGCAATCATTGTGGTAGCAACTATTGCGATTATTCGCTTGTTACCTAAACTCTTTCCACGAATTCCGGCGACTATTGTTGCTGTCTTCGTCGCGACTGGAATTGTTCATCTGTTTTCCATGGGGCATGTGCCTGTAATTGGTGATATTCCTCGTACTTTACCAGCGCCACATTTACCATCGGTACCGACGGCTTCGTTTAGCGAACTTATGCTGACTACCTTTACTATTTACATGCTGGCTTGTTTGGAAACGCTTTTATCTTCTAGTGCGATTGATAAGCTCGTTAAAACAGAAAAACATGATCCTGATCAAGAATTAGTAGGGCAGGGGCTTGGTAATATTGTGAGTTCCTTGTTCAGCGGTATTCCTTTAACTGGAGTAATCGCGCGTTCTGCTGTGAATGTGAAATCAGGTGCAAAGACGCGTCGCGCAAGTATCATTCATTCGCTAGTCATCTTGGCGACAGTTTTCTTTGCCGCACCATTGATTGCAATGATTCCAATTGCAGCTTTAGCGGGTGTTTTATTGTCTGTTGCGTTCTCTATGATCAACTACCAAGAATTCCGCAACTTATTGCAAACGTCACGCAGTGAAGCGGCGATTTACTTAGTGACTTTCTTGATGATCATCTTTGTCGATCTGACGGCAGGGGTGCAAATTGGTATTCTTTCTGCATGTTTAATTGTGTTGATTCGGGCTTCAAAATCAAGCTTGCATGTATCACACCATACCAACGATGCCGTTCGTTTATCGATCATAGGACCTTTAACATTCTTATCCTTAAGCAAGATAAATGAATTAGAAAGCAAAATTCATTTTGTTCCGGCGGATCTTCCTATTGTGATTGATGCGTCCAACCTTACTGATCTAGATAGTTCTGGTGCTTCAGCGATGATTGATTTCGTCACTAACGCCCAAAACAAAGGCTATAAAGTTTATCTCAAAGGTTTACCTGGTAAATTTGAATCGATCTTTAGTGTCTGCGAAGGCGATCAATTGCTTCGAGACATCTCGCTTGTGTCCGAAAGTCAGCTCAAAGATAACGACAAAACTCGCGGTATAACTTCATTCCATGGTCGTTTGGTACATGGTGTTCAGCAATTCCATGCTATACGTGAAGATGGCGATCGCTTGCGGGCGCACCTTGCGACTCAGCAAGATCCGCATACTCTATTTATTACGTGTTCTGATAGCCGTATTTTGACGTCTAAGATTACTCAAGTAGATCCCGGTGAACTTTTCATCGTCAGGAATATTGGTAATTTCGTCCCTCCTTATACACCAGATGAATACCACAGTGAAATTGCCGCAATAGAATTAGCGTTGACTGTTCTTGATGTGAGAGACGTTGTGATTTGTGGTCATAGTAGTTGTGGTGCGATTTATTTTGCGAGTTCTAATACAACTAATAAATTACCGACACAGTTAAATGCTTGGATAAGTAGAATAAGAAGCTCTTTAAATTTTGATAATAAAGATTTGAATGAAATATCACGCCAGAATGTTCTAAATCAAATTAACAATCTGAAACAGTATCCGATTGTCCGTGAAAAAATGGCTAAAAATCAGCTGCAGATTCATGGTTGGTTTATCAATTTAGAAGAACATTTAATTTTTGAGTATGACAGCGAAGAGAATATCTTTAAAGTTATTGGCCATGAGGTTGCCAAAGTGCCGATGGATGAAGAGCGAGTTCATTAGTTGTGGTCAAAGATCCATTGCCCACGAAGTGTGGCAGGGAAGAACAAGATCTTATAATCTAGTTTTATTAATATATTTAGATTGCTCGTTTAAATGTTCGCAACGTTGCACAACAATTTTTTGATACTCCTCAAAATATTTCATATGGCCAAATTTGTCTGCAATTTTGGTTGTTTCTTGCGGTAAAGCTACTAGCATTTTTTCAGTCATACGTTTGAGACGTTTAGTCACATAGCTGCGTGATAGATGGCAACTTTCTGCAAAGTCAGCGTTGATATGTCTGCGTTTGATTTCTACATTACTAACTAATTTTCTATCGAATCTTTCTACCACTAAGGCCATATGATTTCGGTAATGCTCCAAAGATACATTCGCAACATTAAACCCGCATTCCTTAGCGAGGCGCATACTGAAATATTCGTCTAGCACTAAATTTTAGATTGGGTTTTCCGCTCAAATTTTAGTATATGAGTTGAGCAGAGAGCTCCCTCTCCAAAGCCCAGTTGTCCTTGTGAATTGATAACGACATAAATTTTGTCCTGTATACCTGCCACTGATAAACGAGGCTTAACCATCCCAGATAATTAAACCCAATGTATCACGTTTATCTAGTCGATCAGATAACTCGTCTTTGGATCATTGCCATTCATCACTTGTATTCCAAGGTTAAATAAAAATGTTAATCCCTAAAGATGCACAAATTTGCAAGATAGTCGAGATTTGAGTATTGACGTGTCCATGCTCTGCATTCATTAATGTTTGTTTTGCTACGCCGAAGAGAGCTGCCGCATCTTCTAACCGTAGTTAGCTTTGAGTTCGTTTTGCACGAATAGCTTTGCCGATCACTTCGGGAGAAATTGTTGCTTTTAGGTTTGGTCTTGGAATAATGGATATTTTTTTGGCCATAAATCCTAAACTCTTAGACTTGATAAAATTAAGTTCACCTATTACAGGTATAATTCCTATTACAGTGGGATATTAGTGGATGTGCTAGTTAATATAGGATTAATACTAGGACATAGGATTAAATCAAAAAATACTTCTTGTCATTCCCGCGCAGGC
>DJAM01000146.1 GCA_002429595.1 Coxiellaceae bacterium UBA6002 | reverse complement strand
GAGGTGCCATAGTTCCTATGGGTTCCCGCTTTCGCGGGAATGACAATTTAATCTTGTTCTAAAGCACTTTTAATCTTTTTGCTGACCTCTGAAAAATCAGCTTTGCCTTGCAATTTTGACTTTAAAATAGCCATCACTTTGCCCATATCTTTCATGGAAGTGGCGCCAGTTTCTTTGATGGCGGCTTGAATGTGTTGATCTACTTCTTCGGGGCTGAGTTGTTCGGGAAGATAAACTTGTAATACTTCCATCTCAAAAGACTCCTGGTCGACAAGGTCTTGCCGACCAGCATTCTGGAACTGAGCAATACTATCGCGTCGTTGTTTGAGCATCTTTTCGATAACACTGATAATTTGAGTATCGTCCAGAGTAATTCGCTCATCGACTTCGCGTTGTTTAATGGCAGCAAGTAATAAACGGAGGACACCCAGTTTGCGTTGATCTTTGTTACGCATCGCGTCCTTGGTGTCTTCTTGGGTCCGTTCTTTAAGTGTCATTCTATCACTCTTCTTTGTTGTCTTTCTTTGCTTCCTTGAACTTGACACGTCTTGCATTACGTTGATATAGCTCGCGTTCTTTAGCCAGTTTCTTAAGATGGCGTTTAACCGCAGCTGCTTTTTTACGTTTCCGCTCAGCAGTTGGTTTTTCGTAGAACTCCATCTGTCTTAACTTGGTTGGGATTCCAGCTTTTTCGCAGGCTCGTTTGAAGCGTCGTAACGCAACATCAAAAGAATCGCATTCTTTTACGTTGACGAAAGGCATTAAAAAATCACCTCAGTTTGAATTGATTAAGTTAAAAAGCACTTATTTACATAAGTGGTGAACTTAACTATCTTAAAAGGATTCGTGAATACTGTAAAGCAAAAGACACTAATCTAATGAAAGTACTAGGAATTGAGACCTCTTGCGATGAAACGGGTATCGCTATTTATGACTCTGAACAGGGTCTTTTAAGCGACCAACTCTATAGTCAGGTTAAATTACACGCCCAATATGGCGGGGTTGTTCCTGAATTAGCCTCTCGGGACCACATTAAAGTGATATCACCACTAACTCAGGCGGCCTTGAACGAAGCCGGACTCAAAGCCAGCCAACTTGATGGCATTGCCTACACCGCAGGTCCTGGTTTAATTGGTTCATTAATGGTTGGAGCTTGCTTTGCTAAGAGCTTAGGTTTTGCTTTGGCTATCCCCACCTTAGGTGTCCATCATATGGAAGCCCATTTAATGGCGCCGATGCTGGAGATACCAGCGCCTACCTTCCCATTTATCGCATTATTAGTTTCGGGTGGCCATACCTCTTTGGTCAAAGTGACCCGTTTGGGCTGTTATGAGGTTTTGGGTGAAACTTTAGATGATGCCGTGGGGGAGGCGTTCGATAAAACTGCGAAGTTAATGGGACTGCCTTACCCTGGTGGTGCATTATTGTCGGCTTTAGCAGAAGAAGGCAAACCGAAGTTTACTTTCCCACGACCCATGGTCGATCGACCTGATTTAGATTTCAGTTACAGCGGTTTGAAAACTCATGCTGCTAATGTCATTCGAAAATCTGATTCAAGTCTTTATCCTGACATTGCTTATGCATTCCAAGAGGCAGCCGTGGCAACGTTGGTTGTGAAATCAAAAAAAGCACTGCAGCAAACCGGCTTTAAAACGTTAGTGGTGGCAGGAGGGGTTGGGGCTAATCGACAATTACGCTCAGCTTTAAACGAGATGACGGCGAAGATTGGTGCGCAGGTTTTTTATCCGAAGCCTCAGTATTGTACTGATAATGGGGCGATGGTGGCTTATCTTGGCTGTCAACGTTTGTTGCAAGGGGAGCGGGATGCTTCGAATGCGATTAAGGTTCGCGCTCGTTGGAGTTTAGAGGAGTTGTGATGCTTTTGCTCCCTCTCCCCCCAGGGGGAGAGGGAGTTAGGAAAAAAAAGAAGGGCTAAAAATTAACCTTACTTTCCGTGCCGCTTCGCAGGCGTTGGATGTTATCCCAATGTCTCCAAATAATAATCCCAGCCATGATCACCACTGGGATGAAATACACCGCTTGAGAGAAAATTAAGATATAGATCGGAGCCAATACGAACGTTACGATCGATGCTAGTGACGAGTAGCGGGAAAAATAAACTACTGCGATCCAAGTGATGAGTGCCAGAATTCCGACGAAAAAGTTTAAACCGAAAATAGCACCAATGGCGGTGGCAACGCCTCGGCCGCCTTTAAATTGGAAGAAAATTGGATAGATATGGCCGAGTAATGCGATAACAGCGATTAAGCCTAATCCAAAGCCGGAGACGCCAAGCATTCGCGCCAGGATAACCGGTAAAAAACCTTTGATGGCGTCGGCAACTAACACGATTAGGGCGGCTTGCTTGCCTGCAAGACGCATCACGTTAGTGGCGCCTGGATTGCGTGAGCCTTCAGTTCTTGGGTCTGGCAGGTTCATGAATTTGCATACTAAGATTGCGGTACAAACAGATCCCAGTAAATAAGCAATGATTGCGCAAACAATAAACATGAATTCTCCTTGGCCAGTGGCTCTCGTATGAAGTGCACATAGTACTTGAAAAGTTTTTTGTGGCAAAGTGCCAATTGTAGTATTGTACTTTTGCTGTCATTCCTTCTCTCCTGTCATTCTCGCGCAGGCGGGAACCCATCTTCGGTATGGCTGGAGGGATGGTTTCCCACCTGCGCGGGAATGACAGGAGGTTACATTACAGGTACATCAAAAGGTATTTTATGATTCCAAAGCCAGACAATTTAATTTGGGTAGATTTAGAAATGACCGGTCTTGATCCGGATCGCGACCGTATTATTGAAATTGCAACCGTGGTCACTGATTCTCAATTGAACATTGTTGCAGAAGGACCCAACATTGCGATTCATCAGCCAGAGGAAATTTTAGAACTCATGGATGATTGGAATACTAATCAGCATAATAAATCAGGTTTGGTTGAGCGTGTGCGTAACAGCAGGATTAATGTGCAGGAAGCAGAAGAAAAAACTTTCCAATTTTTGAGTCAGTATGTAGTGGCGGGGAAGTCGCCAATGTGTGGTAACAGTATCTGCCAGGATCGTCGTTTTATTTATAAATATATGCCCAAACTTGCTACCTTTTTTCATTATCGGAATTTAGACGTAACGACGATAAAAATTTTGGCGCAACATTGGTCACCTGATTTACTAAATAGTTTTAGTAAAGAATCCTCTCATCTAGCGTTGAATGATGTTTACGATTCTATTGCAGAACTTCAACATTACCGCGAACATTTCTTCAATTTATAGTCTTCAATTAATTGTTCGCGCATTTCTTTAAGTTTGCTGCTCAGTTCAACAGGATAGGGGTTAACGCCTAGTTTGTTGAACTGATGTACTTCCTGCAAACAAAATTGTCTGATCTCATGAATTGTTGGTGATGAATAAACACATTTACCTTGTCTAAAAATTGGGACTAGTAAGTCTTTGCCATCTGCAGGTAATTTTTCATTTAAAGAAATATCGTACACTAGGTCTTTTTGATTTTGATATCGTTTGATTTGTTGAATTCCAGGCAAAGTCGATTTCGATAAATCATCAGAGATCTTCATCTTATAATTCCAATTTCCCTGATCATTTTGAATTGCTGTTAACTTATAAATACCGTTTAAAGCAGGGTAGTCGTAAGCGGTGACTAAGCGGGTTCCTACGCCCCAGGAATCAATAGGCGCATGTTGTTGTTTTAGATCTTTTATGATGTATTCATCAAGATCCCCGCTGGCAACGATTTTAGTGTTGGTTAAACCAGCATTATCCAGTAGTTGTCGAGCTACTTTACTGAGTTCTAAGAGGTTTCCTGAATCAAGACGAATACCTGCGAGTTCTTTGCCTTGTTTTTTTAATTGCAAACCAATTTCGATAGCATTCTTAATGCCATTTATTGAATGGTAAGTATCTACTAATAAAACAGTATTATTTCCCATTGCATTGGCAAAAGACCGAAACGCTTCTATTTCCGAATCAAATGCCATAATCCAACTATGCGCTTGTGTGCCTTGGATTGGCAAATCATAAATTTTACCCGCTAAGGTGTTTGAGGTTGCGTGACAGCCACCGATATAGGCGCTGCGGCTTGCGGTCAAGCCACCATTTGGTCCTTGCGCGCGGCGCAAGCCAAATTCGATTACTGTATCATTTTCTGCTGCAAGACAAACTTTAGCCGCTTTGGTTGCAATGAGTGACGAGAAATTAAAGAAATTCAGCAACGGTGTTTCCAGAAGTTGGCATTGTAAAATAGGACCCGTTATCCGCAACACCGGTTCATGTGGAAAAATAAGATTTCCTTCTGGAATCGCGTCAACATCACAAGTGAAGCGTAGTGCTCGAAGATATTGTAAAAATTCCGAGGAAAAAAGTTGGCCTTGGCCATTGGTTAACGATTGCAAATAAGCAATATCGTCATCACTAAATTTAAAATTATTCAAAAATTCGATAGCTAACTGTAAGCCAGTTGTAACGATAAAGTCAGATTGTGATGGTAGCTTACGATAAGACAAATGGAAAACAGCTTGCCGTTCCGCAATCCCAGCTTGCCAATCACAATAGGCCATGACCAATTGGTATTGGTCAGTTAAGAGTGGTGAATAAGTAAAAGTCATGTGCCAAGGCCTTCAATCTTTATTGCTTGATTATTAGTTTAGTATTACCGCGCTGTTCTTTGTCTAATTCTTTTGATAACCACTTCAAAATAGCTGGTAGCTGTTTATCAAGCTGCCAAGGAGGGTTGATAATCATCATCCCACTACCATTTATTAAGTAAGGAGAATCATCGGGATAAAGATTGAGTTCGGTAATTAGATAGGGCAATTTAACTTTGCGTTCAAATTGATGCTGAAAATAATTAATTTGTGGCCGGTTTTTAACGGGATACCAAATCAGATAAACACCCTGTGCCCATCGCGACAATGCCATGGTCACGTTTTTCAGAATCGTTTCAAATTCAGTCGTTTGTTCATAGGGAGGATCAATGAGCACTAAGCCTCGACGTGGCGTTGGTGGCAAAAAGGCTTTCAATCCTTGATAACCATCTAAACGATGCACTGCAACTTGTTTATCACCTTCAAAATTTTGTTTTAGAGTCTCATAATCATTAGGCTGAAGCTCAGTCAAAATCATTTTATCGCTAGGCCGAAGTAGGGCACGTACCACACCCGGTGAGCCTGGATAGTGAATTAACCCTTGAGGCTGGTTCATCGCTCTTACGATTTCTAAATACTTTTCTATCGCGTCTGGTTTTTGCTCATGGTTATCAATAATTTTTGTAATACCAGTTTGGTATTCCTTTGTTTTTTGAGCTTCGGTCTTTGTCAGGTTGTAATAGCCCAAGCCGGCATGAGTATCGATATAACAAAGCGGTTTATCTTTTTTGAATAATGACTCTAGCACGGCAATTAAGATGATGTGTTTGAAGACATCTGAGAAATGGCCTGCATGATATGCGTGTCGATAGTTCAATTTGTTTGCCTTTGTGGGTTTTTGGGTGGGAACGATATCATTAAATGTTTGGTTGATGAAGATCTATATGATTCGGGAACGGGAACGAAAAAAAACTGGCACCTTTTAGATCGTTCCCGTACCCGCTCCCGTTCCTCTTCCCGAATCATACAGACCTTCCGCACCGTATTTCTCCAGCCAACATATTCTGTTAGAATCCCGACTTTGAAACAGGCACTTATCCTACAATGTTGCAAAAACTTTACCGATTAACGATTGGTAAGCCATATAACCCTATGGATCAGGGAATACGCAAAAAGATTGCACTGAGTGCATTTTTGGCATGGATCGGCTTAGGGGCAGATGGATTATCTTCAGCATGTTATGGTCCAGAGCAGGCGTTTCTTAGCCTTGGAAATCATACTGCGCTTGCTTTTTATCTTGCATTTGCAATTGCGACTACCGTCTTTATCATTTCGTTTGCTTACAACCAAGTCGTTGAGTTATTCCCTAGTGGTGGTGGCGGTTACAAAGTTGCTACGCGCTTACTGGGAAAATATCCTGGTCTGGTTGCGGGGTCGGCGCTAATAGTGGATTACATTTTGACAATTGTGATCTCGATAGCGAGTGGTGTTGATGCTGCTTTTAGTTTATTTCCTGTCAGTATGCAGCCTTATAAATTAGCGGTCGGTTCTTTATTAATTCTGTTATTGATCATCTTCAATCTAAGGGGCATGAAGGATTCAATCAAACTGCTGATGCCGATCTTTTTAGGATTTATTTTGTCGCATTTGGCGTTGATTGTTTATGGTTTTTATCAACAGCATCATTTAGCCTCTGTGATCTATCACGAGGCTAATCATGAGGTACATTCTATTTTCCTCCAAAGCGGTCTGATTGTGGTATTGGCCTTGTTTGTCAGAGCTTACTCACTAGGGGGTGCTACCTATACAGGCTTAGAGGCAGTTTCTAACAATGTTCACACTTTAGCTGAACCTCGGGTGACTACTGCGAAATGGACCATGTTTTATATGGCGGTTTCGTTGAGCTTAACGGCGGGAGGTATCCTGTTTTTGTATATGCTTTGGCGCGTACAGCCCGTTACTGGGATGACGCTCAATGCGGTTGCCTTCCAGTCAACGCTAGGTAATGCCACTTTTGCGGGTCCTTTTCTATTGATCGCTTTATTAGCCGAGGCTGGTCTTTTATTCGTCAGTGCCAATACCGGCTTTTTGGGTGGTCCTGCAGTACTTGCAAATATGGCAATTGATAAATGGGTTCCCAGCCGCTTTCGAAACTTATCCAGTCGTTTAGTGACGCAAAATGGCATCATCCTATTTGGGACCACCGCTCTTTTTATTTTGTTAGCAACCAGAGCTCATGTCGGTTATATCCTGGTTTTATATAGCGTGAATGTCTTCATCGCCTTTTCTGTTTCGTTATGCGGTTTGTCAAAACACTGGTGGCAGGAGCGTAGCCATAAATTTTCTAATATCTTGCGGCTAGGTCTGTCCTCATTGGCAGCGATTATTTGCGTTTCAATCTTGGTGATATTAGTCATTACTCGCTTTTTTGATGGTGGCTTAATGGCATTATCAATCGCAGGGCTAGTGGTACTTTTATGTTGGCTAACGCGAAAGCACTATGAAAAGACAGATGTTAAATTTCGTCAGGCAGACCGCTTGCTGGTGCCACAACTAAGCGCCAAAGAACCTGAAACGATTCCACCCTATGAACCCGATGCTCCTACCGCTGTGTTATTTATCGGTAAGAGTGTGGGTGTTGGTATGCATGCATTGCTGTGGATTTATCGATTGTTTCCACATTACTTTAAGAATTTTATTTTTGTATCTGTGGGCATCATCGATGTGCAAAGTTATGGTGCCGATCAGTATTTCAAAGTTTTGCAACGACGAGTAAAGAGAAATTTAGACCATTTCGTGTCTTTTGTGCATAGTCATGGCAATGCCGCCTATGCCGTTATTGATTACGGAACCGATCCTGTTGAAAAGCTAACGCAGATCGCCGAAAAGTTATATCAGGAAAATCCAAATTGTGTGTTCTTTGCAAGTAATCTCGTGTTTCCTTATGAAAATTGGCTGGTGAGAAGACTACATAATGAAACTGCGTTTGCTGTACAACGAAAGCTGCATTTGCAAGGGATTATGATGGTAATTCTGCCGATGAATTTAGAGACTTATTTGCCTGGGGCTAAGAATAAATAATTTTTTTCTTATTCACTTATTATTTCCCTCTCCCGCTTGCGGGAGAGGGCTAGGGTGAGGGTGTTTCAGAATCCCCCTCACCTAACCCTCTCCCCCAAGGGGAGAGGGAGTTTTCGCTGTAAGTCGAGGGAGATTTGAATGTGTGGAAATTAAAGACGATTGGCTTGATCGTTTTCTAAAAGATATCTTCCTTCACCTTCTTCATTTCTCCTTACCAAATTACAAGGATTGGGTATCCTCTTAAAAAAATCAGAGCAAGAGTGCCTGATTTGAGCGAACCTTGAAACAGAATCGGATTGAGCAGCTGCTCTTGGATATTGAGCCCGAACGATACAAAAAGCTGCAGCAACTATGAATAAAACTAAGAACAATGCACCGGCCGCTGAAATAGCACAGGTAGCGATAACGTCTACATCAGTTCCATAGGCATTGCGGACATTCTTTTGTAAAACATTATTAACGCAGGTTGAACTATCGGGGGTATTAGATGACAATGTACAGACGCTGCCACCGAAAGTGCCATGTCCATAATGCGTTACAACCAAAGGGTCTGTAGGACAATCGTTCCAGGTAGGCGTTGTGACCAAGCACTCATCGCTTAAAATTTTGAATAATTTATCGGCTTGATCATCAATGCATGATAACTTTTCTGAGGTAAGTGAAACGCCGCCGTTAAAAAAGCAAACACTTGAAGATCCCATCGCTCTTTCAATGAATGAAAGCAGTAGCGCCCAGATTAAATATGCACTGTAATTTGCTGCTGTGTTTCGGTATGAATGTCGTCGCATATGAGCCCCTTAAAGAGTTAAGTTTAGGTGTCTTGGGTTGCATCCAAGCAACATTTAAAGTTGCGTTGGGTAGTTTGCTAAGAGATATTTTCCTTCACCTTCCTTATTTCTTAAAATTAAGTTACAAGGATTTGGTAAAGATTTAAAAAAATTAATACAAGAGTGCGAAGTATCTACAGAAGATTGATTAACAACTGATGCGTCTACGCTTGGTGTCGTTTGAACAAATTTCCTATAAGCTAAAACAAGAATAATTGCGAGCATAACTAACAATGGCACTCCTAAACTGACTGCGATGGCGATGGTTGTTTTAATATCCTGTGAAGTTCCATAAACGTTGCGCACATTTTTTTGCAAAATCTGCTCAACACAGACAGAGCTTCCCCAATCAGTTTCTAAAGTACAAATGCTGCCTCCGAAAATACCATGTCCATAGTGTGTAACAGTCCAAGGATCTGGAGGACATAAGTTGTCCCACTGAGAAGTACGAACCGAGCACTGTTCTTGCAAAAGTGGTAATAATGTTTTTGCTTGGTCATCAATGCAGGTCAATTTTTCCCTGATGTTTGAATCTCTAGCATTCCAAAAGCAAACACTCGATTCAGACATTACCCTTTCAACAAAAGTAGCGAGTAAAAACCATATTAAATGCACACTGTAATTTGCAGCTGCGTTTCGATATGAATGCCTCACTTAAGCCTCTTTTTGGGTGGGAAAAGTTTGCTGAATTATACGCTAATAAGACATAGGGCTGAATTATTTATAAGGAAAAATAGCAGCTTTAATGTTTATTTAATTTAAAATTATGTCATTCCCACTCCTAATGTCATTCCCGCGAAGGCGGGAACCCATCTT
>DJAM01000101.1 GCA_002429595.1 Coxiellaceae bacterium UBA6002 | reverse complement strand
GAAACAAGCCTATAGAAGAGGGTATATAAAGGAATAAAGATTATTCTTCAGTTTGTATACTGACAAAAGTGCGATCGTGAGCGCCTTTACGTGAAAACACTACCAGACCGTCTGCTAACGCAAAAAGGGTATGATCGCGACCAAGACCGACATTTTTACCGGCATGGAAACGGGTACCACGTTGTCGTACTAAAATATTGCCAGCAAGGACTCTTTGGCCACCGAAACGCTTAACACCAAGGTATTTAGGATTAGAATCGCGACCGTTTCGAGTACTACCACCTGCTTTCTTATGTGCCATGTTTTCCTCTCCTACTTACTTATGCTTGTCATTGGAGATGCCAATGATCTTAACTTCTGTATAATTTTGTCGATGACCCATTCTTTTCATATGATGCTTACGTCGACGAAACTTTATAATGTTTATTTTCTTATGACGCCCATGGTCAATAATTTCAGCCTTCACTTTGACCCCTTGAAGGAAGGGAGCACCTACGGTGATTTTATCGCCATCTGCCAGTAATAGGATTTGATCGAATT
Organism: Coxiellaceae bacterium UBA6002; assembly: GCA_002429595.1. GTDB lineage: Bacteria > Pseudomonadota > Gammaproteobacteria > UBA6002 > UBA6002 > UBA6002. Next base: position 41,422 of record DJAM01000101.1, on the reverse strand, counting down.
CGATTTCTTTGCCGGCATCGAGCTCAATTGATTCTAATTGTAAGATCTGGCCTTGCGTCACCTTATACTGCTTACCGCCATTCGCTATAACCGCGTACATTTTTTTAACTCCGAACTTTTCTTAAATGAGCCGGCCATTCTACGTAATAGCGCTTCGTGGCGCAAGTTTTCTGAAGATTATTTTAGGGAATACGAAGAAAAATAAAGATATTAGCTGCCGTCACGTACTCTTTCGCCTACTTGACAGCTAGTAAACGAAGGCCTAGCATCGGCAGAAACCTAAATGGACATGAAGATGCTGGTCGAATCCTCAGAAAATCTACAAAAAAGTACGCCCATTGATCAAGTCAAACTGCTAGTTTCAAGCGAATTTGCAGCTGTTGATCGGCTTATTCAAGAACATCTTCATTCTCACGTTTCACTCATTGAAGAAATCAGCCACCACATCATCCAAAGTGGCGGCAAACGCTTACGACCGTTGATTGTCTTATTGGTTGCCAAAGCATTTAACTATCAGGGCAAAGATAATATCGCTTTAGCCGCAGTGGTAGAGTTTATTCATACCGCCACACTATTACACGATGATGTCGTCGACAACTCGTCGCTTCGACGAGGCCAAGATACTGCAAATGTCATTTGGGGTAATGCGACCAGCGTTTTAGTTGGCGACTTTCTCTATTCGAGAACGTTCGAAATTTTAACGAAACTAAAAAATAACCAAGTGATGGATTTGCTCGCTAAAACGACTAATGCGATCGCGGAAGGCGAAGTGTTACAGCTTGTTAAGCGCAATGATCCGACTGCCGATGAAGCGCATTACATGCAAATCATAACGAATAAAACTGCTCGCTTATTTCAAGCAGCTGCTGAAGTTGCCACGTTGATCTGTGATCGCACATCTGACGAAATTGAAGCCATGGCACGCTTTGGTTTGCATTTGGGCCTAGCATTCCAACTCGTAGACGATGCTTTGGATTTCATGGGCAATAGCGACGAACTTGGCAAAAATATTGGCGATGATCTGGCAGAAGGCAAACCTACCTTACCTATTATTCATGCCTTGCGCCATAGCAGTCCGGAGAATAAAAAAATAATTGAAGACGCGATTATTCAAGGTGCTGCCAATGAAAACTTGCCTAGAATTTTAACCGCAATTACCGAAGCCGATTCGATAAGTTACACTTTAAAACAAGCAGAATTCCAAACTGAATTGGCACTAACAGCACTTGATGATTTACCTGCTTCCCCTTCTAAAGATGCACTTATTACACTGGTGCATTTTTCACTGCATCGTAAATATTAATATTATGTAGCCTCCTGTCATTCCCGCGAAGGCGCATAGGCGTCAACTTAAGCTTTTTAGTTCCCTCTCCCGCGTGATAAGGTATCAAAAATACTCCAAATTTTTGCGCGGGAGAGGGTTAGGGTGAGGGAAAATTTCTGAATCTGTATAAACCCTCACCCCAACCCTCTCCCGCTGTAAGTAACAGTTTTTAAGCACTATTTTGCGCGGGAGAGGGAGCAAAAAATTATGCGTTTTTTCTTAAGTTACGCCTTTGCGGGGATGACAGAAGGGTTGCACCCAAGCTACATTTTATCTAGGTGCTGGTCCCGGATTAGCAGCAGGTACAGGCTGGACAGGTACTGGAGCCCTAAAGAAAAAACCACTCCTTGCATTTGTCGCCTTAAATTTTTGTGGCTTATCTACGCTCATTAACCGAGTGTAGTGGTTATCCGTTACGACTTCTTCTTTACCTCGACAATACTTATAATGCTGGGTATACAGCAAAAAGACCTTTTTAAATTCAGGATCATTTTCTCTTTGATCGCTAAATAGTACTAGTTTTTGTTCATCATCTCGTTGATAAACCACCAAGTTCTGTTTCAAAAGATATGCAATGGCGTTATAAATACCCACTTCATTAACTTTAGTGGGTAGCAATTTTCCTTTTACAGACAAAGTATCAAGAAGTTTGTAAAAAGCAGGAAAGCAATCAGCATTAAAACGCAGTGGCTGATCGTCATTAGCAAAATATTCTAAGAGATAAGAGATTGGCCGAGAGGCGACTTGAGTTCTCAACCGTTCTTGCTCTTGTAAATGAGAACGTAACAACGCGATTGCTTCTTGTCTTGTAGTACCAAGAGCTTCGAAGATACACTCATTCTCATCACGATTTGCAACAGGAATTATGTCGAAAGCTTTTCCCCTATAAATGAGTCGCTCACTAAACTGCGCAACTAACTCTTTAACGAAAGTTTGTCGATCTCTTGGAGTCGCAGACAAGATTCCCTTGAGCCTTTCTTCATTAAGGTGCTCTTGACCATATACTCGACAGATAGTTTCAAATTGCTCAATCATTTTACTGAGCCATTCTTTCTGCTCAGTCAATTCTGCTTTAATTTCCTCTAAATGTTTTTCTGGCAGTATTGCATTTATTTTTTCGAGGCACTTATCTACACAAATTTTCCTTAAATACAAGAGTGTTAGTGTATTAACATAATGGTTCCTACGAGGAGCCACATACTTTAAGGCGAACGAACACTCTCGAAATAGAGACGACAATAATTCCCAATATTCGAAATCCTGGTCTGTTTCCCAAAGCAATGTTTTCAGGACATTAACAAAGTCATGTGGTTTGAAATTCGACGATTGACACAAAGCTCGAAGAGTGTATTTACCAGCAAACTCAAGATTACAATTTAAAACATGAGCGGCAAGATAAAATTTCTTTTTGTTCACTAACTCACGAGCATGGGATTTTGCAAATTCGGCAGTGATGCCATAAGTTTCCCAATTTTCTTCGGAACAAACATCTTTATGCAAACTTGGCTGGAGGTTTGCTAAAAGCAACAAAGCCATTGGCAACAGATTCATCTGTTCCTTAGCTAACAGTCCTTTAATATCTTTAATGTCGTTATAAAATTCTATACAAAGTGATATGTCATCACACTCAAAAGCCAAAATCGCAGCAAGCAATTTATCGCTATCATCTAACAATTCTCGCCATGATTTAGCATGTCGATAATTTGCGATTATTTTGTACAAATAAGGTAAGCGGTCTTGACCTTTACGAGACAACGCTTCGCTCAAATATTGCCGTATTCCATATTTAGCCATCACATTAAACTGTTTGAGCACTTCGGCTTTTTCTTCTTGAGAAGCTGATGGATCATGGGAATTAATTAAGAAACTATATTGATTAAATTCATCTTGAAAATTTAGTAACCGCTCTGGTAAAAGCAGAAAAACCATGAGTCGATTAAATACAATTTCACGCCAGAGATAATAAGCAGGTAATCTAAACCTTGAGTTAACGATTTCACTATCCGGAGCAACTTTGCTGGTTGCAGACAACACGCCTTGATAGTTTTTATTTTGAAAATGATCGCGGATTAGATTACCGAGCAAAGCTGCTCTCACTCGATTGAGAGTATCTCTATTTGCTTGGTATGCCACACCATCAAAATTGTCACATAGATAATTAATGATTACATCACGAGTATCTTCGAGCCAAGTTCGAGTGATACCTTTTGAGGCTTTTGCTAACATATAAATCAATGAGGTATGATAAGCATCAGCTTGGTGTTTAGAACAATTATCTAAGCCATCCATGACTTCTTGGGAGGACTTCTCCAAAGAAACGCTTCTTATGCGCTGGTTATGAACAAAATAAAGCTGATCATCTTCTTGCCCTGGCACCAAGATCAGCCGCGAAGGCTTGAGCTGAGCAGGCGCTTCTTGACGCACTTTAATGTGATGACATTCGCCGAGCTTGTTCAGAATTAAGTAATTCTCTCCCATATAAGGCAGCATCATTTCTTTGATGACTTCAATACTCTTATTGTCAATATTCGCTGCATTGTGGTTAACACTATCTAATATTTTCCGCAAAACAAAGTGCTGCCAGCGCTTCAGTTTTGATTTAGATACTTTTTTATTCTCAACAAACCAAAACTGCGTACTATCCTCAGTGGATTTAACTGTGATAGTCATAGCTTGATCTGACCTTAATAATTGTTCAGAAGTCGGAATGCTGGCAACGAAAGAAATTTTATATTGATCAAGCTGTTGATGAAGCGTCAAATATTTCTCAGCTTGATGCATGTCATCAACGGCAGTCAATAATGCACGTATCACCGCTTGGTGATACGCAGATTTTGATAGCGCACGATAACCATTAGCCACACTTGAAAACATTCCACTTATAATTCCCGCAGGTGAAGTTTCTCGTGTTAATTCCGGGATATAAGTGATATTGCTAAACCAATCTAATGCGGCGCTATACATTTCTTGACGATAATAATAACCTGCATCGGTTATACTATCGCCACGACGTTGTTGAGAGCTTTCCCTCCAACTTCTCCAATAATGTTGAACAGTATTTAGTATAGTCACTACGTTCGCGAGGACATCGATTCTTCTTCCGGGTCTTGTCACTAATTGATGAACCGCATGGCCTGCTCTAGCCAAACGAATGGCATGGTTGCCTAAGGTCTGGATTCTATTACTCGTAGCAGGATTAAGACTTAAAAATCTCACACCTCTTAAACCAAGCTGACTCACCATCAAACCAGCAGCAAAGGGTGATCGCAGATCTTGCCACGATCTAGTAAGTAAGTTCATAAAATCTGCACGCATTAATCCCAGATCTCTTTGAGGAAGACGTCGTGCCATTTGCACTGCGGTGGTTAATATTGATGGCAATATAATTTGAACAGTATTCACCACCTCCAAGGCTCCTAGTAGCCAACGTTTCAACGGTGTATCTTCCATTCGCTGCGCATAAGTGTTTGCAAAGGATTGCGCCATCGCCACAAAATGCGTGGTCACTTGAACCTCATGTTCGTAGAGCAGTTTATTGCGCAGTGCTTCTCGCTCGGAATCAGGTTTATATGCAATTAACTCGGCATGTGCTTTTGCGGAAAGGTAAAAATACCCTGAACCAGACAATTCATTGGCATGATCATTGATAACATTTGTAAGATTTTTTTCGTCCACCTCAATAAGTTGCCAACGCTCTTTTGTATTAGGATCAGCTAAATTTAATTTTCTTTGTTTTAAATCCTTAAGATCTCTGATTGAAGCGACTAAGCCTTGAGACTGCTTTGCGGCCTCGATTCGCTCAATCATTAACAAAATAATTTCTTTATCTTGTGGTTGTTTTTCTAACATATCTCTTAGATGACTAATCGCCGCATCATGTTGCTTCATCGCAACTAAATTAATCGCTATTTCATAATTACTATTTTCGGTAAAACTAAGTTCTAAATAATTAGCAAGGCTAGGATCAACTTCTGCTTTTTGAGCCGCGACACTCAATTCTTGTCTCGCCGCCTCTGGAGTTGTTGCTGTTTTTTTAGAGAACTCCTTCAATTTGTCCCGCAGCTGTGTGATTTGTTTCGCATCATATGCATATGGCAACACCCTTTCGAAAATCGCATCTGCTTCTTTAATGTTTCCAGAAAGTGCTAAAGCAAGAGCAAATCTGTTAACCTGTTGCTGCGCTTTACTACGGATTAATTCTTGAGGAAAACTAGTCTCTTCGCCTTTTGCCGGACATCTTTGTTTTAATTGTCCTTCCCAGAAAGCACAATCCTGTTGGTCATTGGATTCCATGAAGCTAACAGCTTGAGATATCGAATGGATAAATTTAAATTGCCCAGGAACTAATTCAGCTAGCTTACTGGTAAGGAGCCTAATATCCTGATAATTATTTTGGGCAACCAATACAGAAACCTCTCCATAGACGATTCCTGGTCCTATTAACATCTCAAGTTGATTGCACGAAGTTCGTTTGTCTTCAGGAATTTGTTTTGAATCCTCCATCGCTTTTAACCAAAAATTTGCTCCTTTATTTAAATCGAGTTTCAACTCTCCAATTCTTTTCAACATGTCTTTATGTTGACCATCCACTGGCAGATGCTTATCATATTTTTTAAGCAAACTTTCGGCGCTATCCAATTTTCCAGCAACGATCTCCTTGTAAATACCTTGCATAATAAAATGATCAAAGCCAGCACGAACAATTGCTTGCTGATCAGGAGTGTAGTTAGAGCCCACTATATTCAGAGCATTCAATCTATCAAACCAATGAGACAGTGGTTTTTGCTCACCATCTTTAAACAACTCAAATAACTTAAGATTACGACCATCATCAAGTTGTATTTTTTGATTTCCTTCTTTCCTGTAGGTGTCCGTCATAGCAACAAGTTTCGAGCGGTATACTAACAACGTAGCAATTCGTTTAGACCAAGTCTTTCTATCTACCTCTTTGCTACTATTTATTTCTTTTGGTCCGTGTTTAGGAGCCCTTTCTAATCGATAGTTAAATTCAGGCAAGAGATCGTCATCAATATATTTTATTAAGCCCAAAATAGCGCCGACCGGATCTTCTCCTGATCCAATCATTTGATTCGCGCGTACCACTCCTTTCTCAAAGTTAACGAGTAATCTCTGCGACGTATTATTGATTATGTGCGAACCACACTCCAAAATTGAAAAGGATTGAATTGCATTGACTTGGTAGTATGAAATTTTAGACAGTCTATATATTAAGCCTTCTGCCTTTTTAAAATTACCCATGTTGCAGTATATAATTGCTTTGCGGTATACAAGGCTACGTAATGCATCTAGCTTTGCGACATCTTTATCGGTCAAAGCAACCTGTAATTTTTCCCCTTGAACAATAATTTTCTTCGACGTGATGCGTTCGGCCATGATAAGCAATTGTCTTGAGGTTTTGTCTTCATGATCCTCTAGGAATTTCAAATATAGTTGCCTTAACTCCAAAGAATGTTGTATTTTTCCGCATTGTTTAAGGTTGGCTAAGTAAGTTCGAAGTCGCGTGTTGTGTGTATGATAGCTTTTAGAATGCATCCCATGTGAACGGTCCTCACGCCGATACTCATGATTGATTCCGATCCGCAAATCACGCCTAGCAATATCTAATTTTTTTATGATTTTGCAGTAGTCATCACTATTCGTCTTTTTCTTTAAATCAAACTTTTTCAAATCTCTGAACGTTGCTTTCAGCTCTTTTTTAAGCTTCAAACATTCCGCCTGCGAATGTTTAAGCATTTTTTTGAGCTTGTGTTCTTGCTGTTTAAAGAAATAATCAACCGCCTTAAATCCTGTATACACTACTGCTGCCAATGCAAGAAAGTAAGGCGCAGCAGCAGACAAAGCGCTAAGTGCTTCAGCCGAAATAGCAACTTCACAACTGACAACAACACCTGTCTCTCCGGCCACTAGACTTACGGTACCACCCGTTGCTAGAGTAAGGGCTAGCCCTGTGCCAACTTCATTAGCAATAATTGCAAACTTATTTCCTTCATCTTTTGGCAACAATGCAGTGTCTTTATTGATAGGTCTTAGAGACATTTGTTTGATCTCTTCATGATTTACTATCGCAAAATGTTGTGTTTCACCTCCTTTTTCATAGGTGAGAGTACCTGCAATGTTTGTTGCACTCACTGGAGTTGAACCAGCAGTTAATTCATTTGCATCGAATTTGAATTCGACATTTGCTATAGCGTCAGCTGCAGGTTGGTGAGTGTAAGTTCTCTTTGGAACACCACCGGCACCTTGAGATTGATTTGCAACGGGATTTGCTGGCGCAAACTCGGGCAGATTTGCCGTTTGAATTGGAGAGCCATCAATTGGATAAAGGAATGGATTTGATTGTTCTAAGCTAGATTCAGCGGGAAATACAGGCAATTCAGGCGGGGAAGCTCTTAAACTGCTTTGATATTCAGGTGTGCTTTTGGCGACATCGTCAATAGCTCGTCTATAATGCCCAGGAACATTGATTGAACGGAAAAAGCTTTGAAACCCAGCAACTTCTGCCAGATCAGTAAGTACACCTGGATTCTCATGATCATATTCTTTCAGTAATTGCATACATTCAAAAAGGCTGGCATTTCGTTGTTGCAATTCTCTAATTCGGTTGTCTAGCGGCTCGGTGGCTTTGCGATAAACTTCTCCTTGATCAGGAGCGCTCTCAGCGATAGCTGTCGCCAAGCCTAATCCCGCAGTAACTGGTCCTCCTGCGCAAGCGGCTACTACAGACCACCAAGCAGCATCTGCGGCAACCTTTGAACTACCACGAAGAGCTGCTGCAGCAACAGCACTGTGAGGATAAGCTTGCTTAGATAGCTGCCATTCTTCCCAAAAAGTGCTGCCAATACCAATGACATTTAATCCAGAAGATGCTAGCTTGAATCCAGTTGCTGGAGTCGCTGACCATTGAAAATTATTTCGAATCGGGTTAGATGTTTTTGGTAGACTTAAATCAGGAACAGCAGTGACTATTGATTGATTTAATTTTCCATAATACCGATTAAAATTTGGCGCAAATTGTAATGTCTCCGAAGGATTAAGTAGTTTGCACTGATTAAAACTAGCACCCATTTCGCTTCGAAAAGCTGTTGCATTTGCACTCAATATTCCGCGTATTTTACCTTCTGGAATCGAAGGATATTTATCATGTATTTTTTTGGTCAGCTCTTGAAATATGAATTTATCGCCACCAAGAAGCCTGGCTTCCTGTTCACGGAATAAAGCGCCGACAAAAACATCAGTTTTTTCTCCAGCTGGTAATAAGCTATTTAAATTATTTCCCACACCTTCAACAAAACGTTTAGCTGGTCGATAGAATAATAAAACACCAGGTGATTCATGAAGCATTTTAGCCGAATCAGCCATTGGAATATCAAACACACTACTCAAATTATTACGTACCAAATATCTTCGGACATCCCTAAAGTAGGCGCCTAACTGTGAACGAAACATAGTTAAATCACCTAGCCTTCTGTGACGCAGAAACGCGGGATCCGTTAATTGCCCCGGAGAAAAGATACTGTCTAAATCATAGCCAAAACGGGATAAAGCTTGGAAATTGTGTTCAAACGAAACATGACGCCCCAGATATTCATGACAAAACATAGCTCTAGCAGCAGGCAAACTCATACCCTTTGAGACATTGACATGAATTTCTAAACCTTCATAAGGGAGGCGAGGCGAGGGGAAAGGTAAATCTAGATTTAGCGCACCTTGTTGCAAGCTCAACTGCCGCGCAGCTCGTGAGAAAGACCAACTTGCTTGTGGCGCAAGAGATTGCAGTTGCTTCTCACTAAACAGTAATAATAAACCTTTCTGGGTATCTAAGCGTAATTTGTCTTTAACGCTGTTTGGCAAATGAGAAAGGATAACATTGCCATAAACCGCTGCTAAAGGACTATCTGCATAAAAAATCCCTTGTGACGTATAGGGATACGGAATTTTATTTAAAATAAAAGGATTCTCTACACGACTAACAGGGAACTCAAGCTTATTGTTCATGGCAACTCCTAGAGGGAAAATTTCAAAACCACGAACCTTAGCAAAAAATTAAACAAAATAAATTGCGTATTTCTGTGCCAAAATTGAAATTTATGAAAATAATTTAACTCGATATTGTAATTTATATTCTCACCGATTCTTCCCGCCACTAGTATTTGCAAAACAGTACTATACGATATATAGTACTAAATAATATATGATTCCAGCTTGGAGAAGATCAACTATGAATTCTCAATTCAATAAAGGCGTGATCGAAATGTGTGTTTTGTCATTAGTTTATAAACGTGATTTTTATGGTTATGAGCTGGTCGAAACCATTTCCAAAAGAATCGAAATTTCCGAGGGCACTGTTTATCCCATTCTTAGGCGGTTAACGATTGAAAAATATTTTGAGACCTATCTCAAAGAATCCACAGAAGGTCCACCAAGAAAATATTATCGAATGACCAAAAAAGGACGACAGGAAACTTCAAAGCTTTTAGAGCAATGGCAAAAATTTATAACAGATGTGAACTTTATTATCCGTAGTGAGGCAACAGTATGAATAAGTCAGAGTATTTAGCGGAGCTAAAGAAGTATCTCGCTCCATTATCCAAAAAAGAAATTGAAGATATTCTAAGAGATCAAGACGAGTATATCACGGCAGCAATCCAGCATGGTCGAAGTGAAGCGGAAGTATTAGCAAGTTTGGGCGATCCTAAAATTTTTGCTACAAATTTACTTGTTGAGTCAAAGCTTGAAACTGCTCAAAACTCAACGTCGCTGAAATCACAACTAAGCAAAACATTCAATGCAGTGATCGCAGTCCTAGCGCTCACGCCATTGAACGTGATCTTTGTGTTGATTCCGCTCACCCTGATTATAGCCATAACATTTTTGGGTTGGTTAATTGCATTTGCTTTGCTAGTCGGTTCAGCAGGTAATTTAGCATTTGCCCTCTTTCATTTGATGTTCTCAGGACTTGGAATTTGGACGCTAGTCTCTTATCTATTTTATGCACTTGGATTTGTGGGAGTTGGTATTCTAGCTATTTATATTGCCTACCTCATAACCAAATATTTCATCAGATTAGTTCTGGCTTATTTACGCTGGAACTTAAATTTTATTAAAACACGTATATAGGTGATTACTATGGGTACAAAAAGACTTGGGACTAAAATTGCAGCATTGACTGTATTATGCTTCGTAGCAGGATATTTTGCTTCTAAAAGAGTTCCTGTTCAAGACAAGCCATTACCAATGTTGTTAGTGAAAAGCTATTCTGGAACGATTGGCGCCAATTATCCGGAAGCGCTTTACAACAGCTTTCCTGTAAAAGCTTTACAAACTGTAGTTATCAATGTAGACAATACCAACGTTCAAATTAGAAAATCCAATTCACAAAATATTAGCGTGACACTTCAAGGCAAGTATTTCAATGTTAAGCCCCCTCATCATATGCTTATAAACCAAAGCACATCAAACCAGCTAATTTTAAAAACCAATGAGTTAAATACAGCATCACACGTTAACTTTGAAGGACAAATGATAGTCACTTTACCTGAAAACATAAAAGCTGTTACTCTTCAAAGTAAACAGGGTAATCTTATGCTCTGCGATCTTCAGCTAAACGCTTTAAATGCATCAACCATATCAGGCAATATCAAAACCGTTGGAACATTTAAGAAATTGTCTTTAGCCACTAATTCTGGGGATTTAACTTTCAAGGGTAACGCCAGTCAGATCGTTCTCAATACTTTGCGCGGTAATTCATATCTTACGTTACTGAACAGCAGTCCAGAGATGAAGATCAATTCAAACTCTGGCGATATTAAAATTAATTTTGCAGCAAAACCAGATCTTGCAATAGACTTCGTTACCGTAAGTGGCAATTTAATTTACAAGGATACAAAAGTGAAAAATATGCCACTCATTATTGGAACCGGCGAAGGAAAAGCGACTATTAACACTATTTCAGGCGATTTGGCGATTACTCAAGAAGATCAGTAAGCACTCTGCTGCTTTCGCAAATACAGCGGTATCACGACCTGAGTTTTTGGCTTTAAATAGCCACTAGCAGATACTTGCCACATGACACAAGGCCTTATACTCTTAGTAAATTATTTTTTTAAAAGGTTAATCCTAAATGCTTACGCTATTAGTCACGTGTTTATTAGCCGGTGGAACTGGTGCAATTTTGCAGGGTATGCTTGGAATTGGAACCGGAATTATCATCGTACCTATATTGACCTTAATTTTGCCGCAGTATGGGATTGAACAAACTATGGCAATCCATGTCGCCATCGCAACGTCAATGACGGCAATCGCGACGAGCTCGATAAGCGCGTTGCTCACTCATCACAAATATCAAAATATTAACTGGAGTATTTTTAGACGAGTCATTCTGTTCAGCATGATAGGCTCCTGCCTTGGCGCACTAACAGCAAGTCATCTACCTAGCCATCTACTAAAGGCATTATTTGGGATATTTTTATGCCTCGTGTCCATTTATATGTTTTTAAAAAAACAACCCGGTGAGAAAGAGAATTATGTGACTAATATCCCTCTGCCAAAATTAGCAACTGGCGGAATAAGTATCGGAATAATTGCCAGCATCATTGGTTCGGGTGGCGGTATCTTAATGGTGCCATTTTTACATTCTTTGAAGTTAAGAATGCGTTATGCAGTAGGAACAGCAACTCTCATAGGATTTCCAGTCGCAACAATGGGTAGTCTCACTTACATTATCACTGGTGTCTTACACGCTCCACCGAACAGTTATACTATCGGATATTTACACTGGCCATCATTTCTAATAATTGCAACAGCCGGCCTGCTATGCGCCCCCGTAGGCGTAAAACTTTCTGCAAAATTACATACCAAATTTTTACAACGGCTGTTTGCACTTTTAATTATTTTTATTGGCGTGCGGATGATTGCTAGTATTTAATTTTCAGCTAACGTTATTTTAGTTTCATACTTAATACGACTTAAACAAAAGCTGCTATTGAAACTCCTGATATTTAATTCATTCGCCAAAACTTTGCGCGCGAATTCATTATAGTGTTCCATATCTACAACATTGACCACCAAAAGATAATCCATGTTTCCAGAAACAAAATAACATTGTAAAACTTCATCATGCTCTAACATTTTCCTCTCAAAATGAATGAGGAGATCTTCACGAAGTTTTTCCACAATAATGCCAACAAAAACAATAAGATTCTGGCCAACTTTGAATGGATCTACTAATGATACATCACGGGCAATAAAACCTTCATCACGCAATCGCCGAACACGACGCAAACATGGAGGCGGGGAAAGACCAACCCGATCCGCAAGCTCCAAATTGGTGATTTGATTATCCTCTTGCAAGATATTCAGTATCCGCCGATCGATTCTATCCAAAGGCTCGCTAAGCGCTGGCGGCTCTAGATAGATTTCTTTAGTTTTTTTCGCTTTTATGAGCTTCTTTTTCATTTAAACAATCAATCCCTGAATTATTTCAAAAAAATTTCTCAGATTTTAGAGTTTTTTGTCAGGAATTACAAATACATAAAGAAGCAGATGGCTTATGGATTTAAATAAAAAGAAGACCTGTCCAAACGCAAATCTACTTGCTAGAACGCTACATAATCATAATATAGAGAAAGTACTGATAATGGCTAGGGAGGAATATATCTTTCACCGAGATAGCGCATAACCCTGCTTTTTGCCAAAAATGTTTCGCGGGTTAATCTTAATACGGTTAGAGAATTGCTTGGGCACTCTGATATTTAAATGACTTTGCGCAATGCTCATCTTACGCCAGAACATAAAGCGGAAGCTGTTGCTCGTTTAGTATCGCCAAGTAATTTTTGTTCAGAGTTAAAGTCTAATTAATCGTGCAGACGCTTTGAAACTTCTTAGGAAAAAGCCTACATGCCTTCTGTAAGAATAAGCTTAACTCAATTTATTAGACAGCTTTTTTAGAAATGACATGTCCAATGAATGATAAAAATCGTCACTTTTAAGGCGGAGCAAATTAATATTTTTTATGTTTGCTATAAGCAGTTTGTTGTGCCTCATCATCCTCCTCACTACCTACGTTAGATATTGAATTTGGAATAGGATTTTGGTGAGGCTGCTGTGGTGGTGAACTTTGCACTCTTTCTTCTAATATCTTTTTAAGTAAAACTTGTTGCTCCAAACTTAAATTAAGATGTTCAAAATTTTTTAATGGAATAAACTCCAAATTATTTTCAATAACAAACTTCCATCTTGCAAATCCTTCATTAGTTAAGTACCAATTATCCAATGATCTCAGATCTGTTGTATCAACAATTTTATCAGGTGGAGTGCTTGCTATTATTCTTAATAACTTCGGCACGAAAATATCTGTGACATAATCCAATTCTTTCTCTTTAAGTTTCAATAAAAGTTCTCTATTAGCCACAATATCATCTAATGAAGTATTTTTACCTTTATCAGATCTACCCATTTCCATGCACAGGACTTTTTTCAAGCTTCGTAAACTATAAGCGTCGCATTCTCGTTCTAGTATTTCAGCATTCCATTCTCCGTATTGACTCAAAATGCTTAATTTATCCAATACCCTAGAACCTCGCAGTTGCCCATACTGGAAATCTAAATAATCGATTCGATATGTTACAGGGGCCATACCCAAATAAAGAAAAAACAAATGATACGATCTATCTGAAGGATGAGCAGGCTTGGTTTTAGGGGTCCAACCCCCTGGACGTGGACGATGAATAGGTATTAAACGTAAAACATCTTCCCGAAATTTAGCGAGATAAAATCTACGACAAGGCCCTAAGGTTAAAGCTTTTTTATGGTCATCAGAATTAAAAGGAATTTTATCAATGTTAAGAATGCGATCATCTTCTCTTACGCCTTTCTGAGTAAAGAATAAAGACGCACCAACCATGGTTTCTCTAGTTTGCCCTTTCTCAGTTTCGCTACTTTGCACGTTTTTCAACCTCTAACTACAGAAGATAGCAATATATCATTAAAAAATTAATTTTTCATGTATATTTCGGTACTGATTTTAAATCATTTAAAATTAAATGCTGAACATAGCCTTGCCAATGAGTTCTTCATTATGCACTCTGCCACACATAACTGTAGTATCAAAACTGCACTTCAGTTCTTAGTTCTTCTTATTTTATCGTAACCTATTAATCGGGGTGACAGGATCTGAACTTGCGACCCCTACTTCCCGAAAGCGATCATAAGCTATTTCTTCTTGAACAGGAATGAACAACCATAAACAAAAAATTCTCTTAAAACAAATAATTAGATAAGCCGCTCTTGTTTTATCCTAGCTACTGCAGTACACTGCTGTCCACTCAACTTGCACTTCAGTTTTGAGGTTAATAATTATGTTAGCAACCATTAGGATTTTGAAAGATAGTTATCTCACGAATAATTAGTTTTAGATTTTCATCGTTGACGATCGAAAAAAGTGCAAACTTTAAACTTGCTGAACCGGAATTTAATACTAACAAGCTGTCGCTCATGGCTTTACTTCCTTGATCTACAAGGAAGTATACTATTGAAACCTATGCACTTTAATTCCATCAAACCTATCTCCAGTTACAGCGAGTAGATAAATTATAGAAGCTAAAAACTATTGTATCTTTACTATAATTTTCGCTTACTTAAACAAGGAGTCAGCATGCAAAATTTCACACCGACGAGCGCGTTGATTGGAGGCTCGCTAATTGGGATAAGTGCTATATTACTTTTCTGGCTAAATGGTCGAATTGCAGGCATCAGCGGTATATTTCATGGACTCTTTCCCTTGCATAGAAAAGATTTTCTTTGGCGACTTTTATTCCTCTTAGGCCTCGTTATTGGAACGTTGATCTATTATCTCTTCCCGCAGATCCACTTTACGCCACGTTCGCATTATCCCATTGGTTTATTAATTTTTTCAGGATTTTTAGTGGGAATTGGCACACGCTTAAGTGGCGGATGTACAAGCGGTCATGGGGTATGTGGGATTGCAAGATTATCACGTCGATCATTCGTTGCAACAATCGTGTTTTTTATTTTTGGATTATTGAGTGTTTATTTTATTCGCCACATAGGAAATATCTCATGATTTATAATCTCATCGCTTTATTGTGTGGATTATTATTTGGTGCTGGATTAACCATTTCGCAAATGATTAACGCAAACAAGATACAAGATTTCTTAGATATTACTGGGAATTGGGATCCGAGCTTAGCATTGGTAATGTTAAGTGCAGTGGTAGTGACATGGCTAGGTTATCGATTTGTGATGCATCAGTCTCGTCCTCAATTAGCAGAAAAATTTTTTATCTCAGAAAAAAAATCTCTCGATATAAAGCTTATCATCGGCTCAACGATCTTTGGTATTGGATGGGGACTAGCTGGTTATTGCCCAGGCCCAGCAATTGCTGCCCTAGGTTTAGGTATTATGGATGCTTTTTACTTTGTCGTTGGCATGGTAGTGAGCTTATTTATCTATCCGATCATTACCCAACGATATAAAAAAATGTTTTCGCATCGATGAATCAATTCGAGTTAAAAGTAGCGCGTAAATTTTTTTCAAGCGATGAATAACTAACGTTGTGACTGATACGTGCTCTCTCTGCCAGTTGACAAGACGGTTTGCCATACTTGGAATTTTCTGGCGAGTGCCGCTCCTGCACAGCTCAATAAGTAAAAATTCCACATTCGGCGAAATTCTTCACTATATCTGGACTTTAACTCATCCCAATGCTGGTTAAAGTTGTCATGCCAACTTAGCAAAGTGGGATAATAATATAGGCCGAAATTATGCCAATCTTCCATAATAAAGCTTCCCTCAAAAGCTCGACCTAATTGTTTAATGGAAGGCAACATGCCATTGGGAAAAATATATTTGTTTAACCATTCATCTCCACTGACAAACGAATAATTACTACCCATGGTGTGTAGCAAAAAAAGACCCTCTGGAGCAAGACAACTTTTTACTATTCGCATAAAAAGGCGATAATTTTTATAGCCAACATGTTCAAACATGCCAATAGAGGCGATACGATCAAATTGACCTTTCAACTCACGGTAATCTTGAAGACAAATCTTAATGGGTAATCCTGCACAATATGTCATTGCTGATTGAGCTTGTTCTTTTGATACAGTAATGCCGACTACTTCTACACCATAATTTTCTGCTGCGTATTTAGCAAATCCTCCGAAACCACAGCCAATATCCAATAAGCGCATACCGGGTGCTAACTCGAGCTTCTTACAAATAAGCTCGAGCTTATTAAGCTGCGCTTGGTCTAAATTTTCTGCATCTTTCCAATAACCACAACTGTAAATCCGGTTTTTATCTAACATGCAATAAAATAAATCATTGCCCACATCATAATGTTTTTTTGCAACAACTGGTGCGAGTCTCTTAGTTTGAAAATTAAACAACCGGTGTGTGAGAATTTGCAGCCATAATAATGGCCTGATGTTAAATGTTGATTCGACATTGCTTTTAATAAGGCGTTTCACACATTGGTCAAGTGCCTCACAATCCCACCAACCCGCCATGTAGCTTTCACCAAACCCTAAACTTTTTTTATGCAATAACATTCCATAAAAGCGTTCATCATGTACTTGAATATCCCAAGGTCTTGCACCATTCACCTGAACATCGGCAATGCCAAGCAGATCTGTGATGATTTCTTTTGTCCTGCTTTTATTCATTGAAATTATCCTTTAGCGCTAATATTAATATATCAGTCAAAGCTCAATCGCTTCACAATAGTGCCACTCAAATCTATCGCATTTGATTCATGTTTAATCGTATTACAGGTAATCACTTTAACTGCCCCTGCTGCTAATAAATTTAGATACGCATTCTTAGAAAAAATAGCATGAACAGCTACACAAATAGGATATTTCATATTTAATTTTTTTAGCTGATTTATGGTTTCAATCATCGTTTTCGCTGTAGAGATAATATCGTCTACTAAAACCGGTACGCAGTTTTGATATTGATCTATATGCGGTATAGAAATTTCAACATCGTCATCACCACGCCTAATCTTATTTAGTACTGTGAACGGTGCATTGGCTTTTTGCGCTACCGTTGACACCCACTGTTCACTTTCTTGATCAGGTCCTATGATGATAGGTGACTCAACGTGTTGTTTAATCCATTCTGCGATTTTATCTACAGCCGAAATTACAACTGTATTTATTGAATAAATTTCATTAAGAGATTTTCTTCGGTGTAAGTGAGGATCAACTGTAATGAGCTCATCAACACAAAGCGATAATAGTGAAGCAAAATATTGGGAAGTAACTCCTTCTCCTTGCGTAAACATTTTATCTTGACGCATATAAGCAAGATAAGTCGCCAAAATGGTGACACGTTTTGCCCCTAAATCCTTCGCAGTGTTTGCTACAAATACTAAAGGTATGATTTTTGTATTAGGCCGATCCAAACTTGCAACGATAATGACGTTAGCATCTTTCACATCCGATTCAATTTTTACATAGGTTTCTTCATCTGGAAATTGGCGTATCACTAATTTCCCAACTTTTCCGCCTATCTGCTGACTGATTTTATTAACCAGATGCTCATCTGCAAAGAGATTTAAAAATATGTACTTCATTTTATATAGGTTCCAGGTGAATAATTTCGTTTTCTTCTTGAAAAAACTTTAGCGCATATTCAAGCTCAGCCTTTGTTTGTGAATGTACTGTAAATAGTGGCTCTCCTTTTTCTACTTCTCTTCCGATCTGAGTATGTAATTCAACACCAGCAACTTTTGATTTTGGAGCACCCGCTAATTTAGCAATACGTGCAATGCGTCGATTATCAATACTGTTCACTTTGCTTGAGATTGATGCGGAAATGATATGTTTGTACTTTGCTGTAGCAGGTTCAAATAATCCACCTTGAGCTAGACAGATCGCTTGGAATTTTTGCCAAGCTTGACCTGAATCAAGAATGTTTCGAGCAAGCTTTAAACCTTCTCCTTCTTTCACCTTCGAAGAAAATTCCAACACTTGTCCAGCTAGTAATAGTGCACGATCGCGTAAATCATCTGGTGCATTTTTATCGCTTTGCAAAACTGCCAAGACGTCTTTCGCTTCTAAAGCGGGGCCGATACCTCTACCGACAGGCTCTGAACCATCGGTAAAAACCACACGAATTTGAATGCCTAAATCATCCCCGATGGTTTTAAGATAATCTTTAAGTATGTTTGCGACCTGCATACTTCTCACTTTGGCTGTAGGTCCTATTGGAATATCAATCACAACATGAGAAGAACCCGCCGCAATTTTTTTAGATAAAACTGAAGCGATTAACTGCCCTTCACTATCTAAATCCAGTGCCTTTTCCACACGGATTAAAATGTCATCGGCAGGACTTAACGAAACGGCACCGCCCCAAGCAATGCAACCATTTTCTTTTTCAACCACTTTTCTCATCAAAGGTAAATCGAGATCGACTGGGGCTAAGACTTCCATAGTATCTGCAGTGCCAGCAGGAGAGGTGATGGCACGTGATGAGGTTTTAGGAATCGTCAGCCCAAAAGCAGCTACAATAGGGACCACAATCAATGATGTTCGGTTGCCTGGCAGCCCTCCGATACAATGCTTGTCAACAACCTCATGTGCAGGCCATTGTAAACGGTCGCCTACCGCGACCATGCTCTGAGTAAGATGAATGATTTCTGATTTATTAAGCCTGCCACCCGCACAGGCCGTTAGAAAAGCAGCAATTTGCACATCCGATAATTGGCCTTCCATCACATCATTGATAATAGTATCAAGCGATTCTGCATCTAGTTCATTACCATACACTTTGGTATGAATATAGCTCAAAGAACGTAATGGCTTGGGATGTGATAAGATGATTTCATCACCCTCATGCGCACCTAACATTTCCCAAGCATAGTTTGAAAGACTCACTTCATCTTCTGTCAGCAGATTCGAATCGATGGTATTGAGTGTGGCGAGTATGGATCGATGATTTAAATCAACGCGTATTCGGGTTTGTACTTCAAACCCTTCCGAACGGCACACATGACAATCCTCTCGCATGTAAATGACGGCTTCCTTGTAAGTACCAATACCCAAGCGTTTTAATCGAAGCGGATAGTTTGCTGTACTCATTACAACTGCTCAGTCTGTAAATATCCCGGAACCTGACAAGACCAACCCAGGGTTTGTTCGATGTTTTCTTTTAATGCCATCGCAGCTTCCGGTTCACCATGGGTAATAAAAACCTTGCGTGGAGGCTTGGTGAATTTTGATAACCAAGTCAAGATTTCTTGGTAATCCGCATGCGCAGATAAATTACTTAATGATTCGATGTGTGCCCTTACTGGAATCATTTGTCCATGGATTTTTATTTCTTTTTCGCCTCGAGCAAGCCTTGCACCACGCGTTCCACCTGCTTGATAACCCGGCAGCAAAACGGTATGACGAGAATCTTGCAAGAAAACTTTTAAGTGGTGAAGAACTCTTCCACCCGTTGCCATACCACTTGCTGAAATAATAATCATCGGCATATGATAGGTATCAATCTCTTTAGAGTCTTCTGGCGTACTAACATACTTCGCCACGTTACATAATGCTTTACATTGATCCTCACTTAATTTGAGCTCTTCTGGATACTTACAAAGGAGCCCCGTAACATTGGTGGCCATCGGACTATCTAGAAAGACAGGTAAGTTAGGTATGCCCCCTGTTTTTTTTAATGTTGCAATAAAATAAAGTAGATTCTGTGCACGGCCTACCGCAAAGGCAGGAATAATAATCGATCCACCACGTTTGGCAGTTTGATTAATAAGTTTAGCGAATTGCGCAAGCGGGTCTTGGATATCGTGAAGCCGATTTCCATAAGTTGATTCAATCACAAGGTAATCTATCGATTTAATGGTCTCTGGTTCACGCATGACAGGGTCTTCAAGCCGGCCAATATCTCCTGTGAATAGGATCGAAGTATCTCGATAATTCAATTGGATGAAGGATGACCCCAGAATATGGCCAGCCCGTTTAAATACGACCTGTATGTCATTGTCATTAAAAAGTGATGTGGAGATATGATACGGTATGCTCTGAAACTGCTTCAGTACATTTAACCCATCTTCCTTGGTATAAAGCGGCAAGGCCGGTTTATGCTTTGAGAAACCATATTTATTCGCAAACCTGGCCTCTTCTTCCTGCAAATAACCACTATCGGGTAAAAGAATGGAACATAAATCTTTGGTGGCAGCCGTTGAATAAATGGGACCTTTATAGCCATTTTTTGCCAACAATGGCAGGTAACCTGTATGATCGATATGAGCATGAGTGAGGATAACCGCATCAATATCATGCGGATTGACCGGAAACTTATCCCAATTTCGTAATCGTAGTTCCTTATAACCTTGGAATAACCCACAATCGATTAAAATTTCTTTTGAGTCGACTGAAAGCAAGTACCTTGATCCTGTCACAGTGCCTGTTGCACCTAAGAAGGTCAGTTGCATTACGTCATCCTTCCATAGATATCATCTTTTATTATGGCAGTTTAAAATAGAATTTAAAACAAGCCTCTATTTAGACCTCTATTGACTTTGCTTCATCATGTGCAAAGTAAACCGCACTGAATAAAATAATGAGGCCGCCTATTACAAACAGCCAGCTCCTCTTCATTTGGAGTAGCAATGACGCAAGAATCCCCATCGCTTTAATATTTTTTTGCTGCGAATCGATACGACTAATGTGAGGGAGTTTATTGCTTCTAGATGAATAGCATATAAAAATTCTCGGCGGAATGCTTAACAACATATGCAGATGGCGAAAATTGAAATTTTTTTCCATTGATTGATCTTCCCTTCCATGCTAAATCGGCCGCATAGGCTGTTGATCCTAGAAGATGATAAATTCCATGACGTTCATGATGACCAACTACGAGTAAATCAATACCCAATTTCTTCATATATTCCGGGATAAATTTTTTTGGATTGCCGCATTCCACATATTGATCTTCTGAGGCTATATTCAATTTCTTGCCAATTTCAGTCAGCTTCTCTTTTCCAAGCTCAATGCAAGATTGTTTATCGTATAACAGCTCCTCATACACACCCTCAGGTAATTCAACTACGTGAAGCAAACTGATTTTTGCATGAAATAATGCATTTAATTGTTTGATTTTTTCGATAGCAACGTAATTTCATTACTATCTAACTCAACTGCAAATAAGATGTGGTGGTACATGGCAACCCTTAATTAACGGTACTGGCTTTCATCATTTCCCAATCTTTTGTATTTTCAAAAGCGCCGAATTTGCAATAACAGAAAGCGAACTTAAAGCCATTGCAGCTGCTGCAATAATAGGATTTAAAAAACCCAAGGCAGCCGTAAAACGTATGGTTACCGCCGTATACACGACGATTTTATTGACTTAGGAGAAGCATGTGGCAAACGTCGTATCGCACGAATAATGAAAGAAAATGATATTCGCCCCAAAACAAAAAGGAAATTCAAAGTGACAACAGACCAACAGACTCAAAACATAATAAACCTATTCATGGTAATCAACTCAATCGACAATTTAATGCTGCCGTACCAAATCAGCGGTGGGTCTCACATATTACATATATCCCGACTGTCGAAGGCTGGCTTTATCTTGCGGTCATCATGGATTTATTTTCTCGGAAGATTGTTGGCTGGTCAATGTCGGATAGAATGAAGGAAACATTAGTCATTGATGCGCTAAAAATGGCGTTATTTAGGCGTAAAATTAATTCTAATGCATTATTTCATTCGGATCGTGGCAGCCAATATGCATCGGAAAATTTACAGAAATTGCTCAGCGATAATCACATTGAATGCAGCATGAGTCGCAAAGGTGATTGCTGGGATAATGCGGTAATGGAAAGCTTTTTTCATTCATTAAAAACGGAGTGTGTTTATCATGAACGCTATTTATCACGCGATGAAGCAAAGAAATCTGTTTTTGATTACATAGAAGTATTTTACAATCGTCAACGCAAGCATTCATATCTTGGGTATCGATCACCAGAGCAGTATGAACAAGCATGTGGATTAGAAATTAGTGTCTACTAAACTCGAGGCAGATCATTTCTATGCCAAAAGCAAGTTAATCAAAACATGAAGGAAAATTCTTAACATGGAACGTTTCAATGGATATATCGCATTGGTCTTTTTTATGATGTCGTTCTATTTAGCTTCTCGAATTCCGATATTAAATCGGATATTTGACGGTCTCCAACGACAATTGCGCTGGCATCACTGGATCGCCATGGTGAGCGTCGCCGCTATGCTCAGCCACGTAAGTCAATTGCTTTGGAGTTATAGGGAACATTTTGAATTACTCTTAGACTGGAGTAATCTTGGCCTTCTAACTGGGTGGATAACATTTGCTGGCGTTATTATAACCACGCCGTTTGCTTTTTACCGTGTGCAAATCCCATTTAGACGATGGCGCGTCATTCATCTTGTTACTTCGCTTTGCCTCATCTCAGCCCTACTTCATACCCTATTGCTCCTTGAACCAGATAAGCTTGGAGAATGGATATTGTTTCTATTATTAGCTGCACTTGGAATGATTGCTCTTTTGCTATCTGTCATTCTTCCAAGATTCGCGTTCTGGGGGAAAAAATATGAAATCGTTGAGTTATCTGAACCACGTCCAGATCTGTTTCTTCTTAAACTCAAGCCTTATCAACATGAAGGATTGCTCCATTTTTACTATAAAGCGGGACACTTCCTCTATCTTAAGTTTTTATCTCCCGATTTTTCTTGGCTATGGCATCCTTTTACAATTATTTCAAAGCCATCTGAACCTTTTGTTGAACTCTTCATTAAGGCCAGAGGAAGGGACACAAAACAATTAAAAAGTATTTTTCTACCTGCACCTGTTCGCATCTTAGCCCCGTTTGGCACCCCGTTTTGGAAACTGGATCAAACTCAGTTGTGGATTGCTTATGGGGTAGGTGCTGCCATATTTCTTGCTGCGATTCGCTCCTTTCCGACTTCATTTCGCAAAAAGATACATTTTATTTGCTGTGACAGCTCAGCAACTAAAATTTTCTTTAGTGATGAACTAGATGATTGTATGCAGCAAAACCTCAATTTCACCTGGGAATCTTATATTGGTTCAGGTCAACAGTACATTGCTGAATTTAGCAATAAACAATTTGATAGCCAAAGTTTCGAGAAGATTCGCATCTGCGGACACCCTGGATTTCAGAATAAGCTTAAATCGATGTTAATATCTCGTGGCATTCGAAGTTCAAATATTCAATTGGAGGGATTACTATGAGAATAAGATATTGGTCATTATTTATTTTGAGTTTATTAACGTGGCAGAAGACTTTTGCATTAGAAAAAATTTTTTCAATCAATGAGGTTCAAGCACATAATACAACTAAAGAATGTTGGATTATTGTTAACAACAATATATATGATATAACCAAGTTCATCAAAACTCATGATGGGAAATGTGAAGAGATTAAACTCACTGATTTCTGTGGTAAAAATGCCAGTGCAAAATGGATAGCAAAACAGAGATCTGAACATGTCCATAAACGCAAATCTGTTTTGGAGTTTGAGCGCAGCCGGATTGGAACACTTAATCTGAAATAGTCTCAATCTAATCTGACAATGCTCTTGAAAAAAAGAGAGTTTCCGGTTTTGATAGAAGTGCGAACTTTAATCAAAAACCAATAAGGAAACTCTCAGATGTTAAATACTACTGATAAAATCATTAAACATAAAGTGGGGTTACTCAATTTAGCTGAAGAATTGGGTAATGTATCGAAAGCCTGCAAGGTAATGGGTCTGTCAAGAGACACATTTTATCGTTATAAGTCGGCAGTTGAAGAAGGCGGAGTTGATGCGCTATTTGACCGAACTCGGCGGAAACCGAATATAAAGAACCGCGTAGAAGAAAAAGTTGAGCAAGCGGTAGTTGAATATGCAATAGATTTTCCCGCGCATGGCCAACACAGGGCTAGCAATGAACTGCGTAAGCGGGGTATTTTCGTATCTGGAAGTGGTGTACGCAGTATCTGGGTACGCCATCAGTTAGCAAATTTCAAGGCAAGGTTAAAAGCATTAGAAAGCCGCGTAGCCAATGAAGGTCGTATATTAACAGAGGCTCAAGTAGTTGCACTTGAGAGGAAAAAATATGATGACGAAGCTTGTGGCGAAATTGAAACAGCACATCCAGGTTATTTAGGTTCTGAAGATACTTTCTACGTAGGCACATTTAAGGGCATTGGTCGTGTATACCAACAAACATTTGTTGATACTTACAGTAAAGTTGCATTTGCAAAACTCTATACAACTAAAACGCTCATCACATCAGCTGATTTGTTAAATGATAAAGTATTACCTTTCTTTGAGCAGCATGATTTGCCCATGCTGCGAATCTTAACGGATCGTGGCACAGAGTATTGTGGCAAAGCAGAACAGCATGACTATCAGCTTTATTTGGCTCTTAATGATATCGAGCACACAAAAACCAAAGCGCAATCTCCACAAACTAACGGTATATGTGAACGTTTCCATAAGACTATTTTACAAGAGTTTTATCAAGTAACGTTGCGTAAAAAAATTTATGAAGATATAAACATGTTACAAAAAGATCTAGACGAATGGCTCATTTATTACAATAATGAGCGGACTCATCAAGGTAAGATGTGTTGTGGTAGAACACCACTCGACACATTAGTTGATGGCAAACGAATCTGGAAGGAAAAAGTTTTTAACTAAACTTAACCTGACAGTCACTCTAGATAAACCGGAACTGTCAGATCAGATTTGAGCTACTACACTTAATCAGACTTAATTTCAGTTGTCCATGTTCAGGATTGAAACACTAGCAAAAGGAAAACCGTCAACATTTTCAAGACACGATATCTATAACTGAAATTCCTAATAACATATGCTTCCTCTCACTTTAGAGCATTACCTCGCCTCCTCAATCATACCTATGATAGCAGCTTCAACTTCTTCAGCGGTTTTTTCTAATTTTGGAGAAGTTGAAAGAAGTTTTAACATAACCGTAGGACGTATCATACCAATTTTAGTTTTTCCCTTATCAGAGTAGACCGATACGCGGCAAGGTAGTGCCATGTTTAAGTCCATATCCTCTATCAGCACATCTTTTGCATTCTGAGGATTACAAATTTCAAGAATTTGACACGCATTAGCAAAGTCCACACCTTTCTTTTTTAGCGTTTCTTGAAGATTGTGAATATGCAGCACCCCAAATTTATGCCTTAATACTGATGCCTGTAAGTCAGTCACAGCCTGTTTTACCGATTTCGATGTCTCAACGATGTATTTCATAAAACTCCTTATATCAATTGGATAACAAACATCCGTCACTATAGCATAACAACTAAACGAATATACGTTGAGTAGATTGAATAAGTTTTAATCAGGAAACCACATACGGTCTTTCTTTTGCATCCCCGTGTGTGCAATCTAAAAATTAGAGCAACTTTTGGTATTATTCTGCATTTTATTAAGCCCAGTTCATGGAACGTGATACAAAAGACTGACTGCTATTGATCGTGAACATATTGGCAAATGTCTTTTTCAAGGTTTTAATTACGTACAAATTGCTCAACTACTCGGTGTATATAAATCTACTATCTGTCGTGAAGTAATACGATGCGCAATATTCTGAGCAATTGCGGTTTTTTCAACACCATTATAACCACATAAAATAATATTCGAACATTCATTTATAAATTCTAAATGCATAAATTCTTCGATAGCTTCCCTATAATTTTTTTTGGCCAATATCAATCGAAATTAACCAGCCGTCTTTCAAGCCTGCGTCGCGACTTTTCTTCCTCTTCCCAATTGATTAAACGCATGGCGCAAAAATCCAATGCGCAGAACTTCAATACAAGATCGTTTACAAAAATGATAGTAAATACCTTGAATGACTAACCGTATTGAGCATGCCACTTGCTGATTTTGCTCAAAAAACAGTAGATCATTGGAAGATGGAACTATTGAACCATGATGCGTCATTTTTTCTTTTTGGCGTTCTCGAAATCGCCGCTGGCGATCTTCATGTTTAAGTCGTCCTTGACGACTTTGCTGATAAACACTGACCTGCTAATTGCAGCGATTTCTATAGAGCCGCTTTGGAGCATTTCTTGTTGCAATACATATTATTACGGTCGCACTTACTACAAATTACGACTTGGCACCGGGCATCCAGCACAATTGAATAGACCTCCAAAATTAACTATTTTCTCATTCGATAGTTAATGTCGATGAGAACGGGACTTGCTGCTAATGAATCAGGATAATTAGAACCGGGTCGGGAATTAGTAATAATAGTTGGACTGTCAGGTCAAAAAGCAACTTTTACTAGGTGTTTTCAGCGAATCACTTTCTACTAAATTACACATTTGTCATTAAGTAAGTTCTTTTTAGTTAGTTCTATGAGTAAGAAAAATAAGTTTTAAAGATTTCTTGAGTAGATTATTACTTGGATTATAAGTACGAACTGCACAATTTATTTGCGGACTTCGGCAGCTATCTACAAGGAACAAATATAACAATAATTCTTCCCGAGTTTATGGTGGATACAGAGTCAGGTGAACAGCCTAATTTTAGATAAGAAAAAGTATTATACTACTGACCTAAACCATTGTATGAGAACTTCACTGAGTTCAACTGAATTTTCCAATTCTGGAACGTGCTCGGTATCTATTATTTCCATCTTTTTTGGTTCATTAGCGGCATCATATAACAGGGTTGATTGATTAATAGTCTGGAAACGATCTTTTTTTCCATGCAGAATAAATATTGGAACATGCACATTTTTAATTACCTTAGTTGCGTCCCAGCGATACATATCCATATAGGTAGAAGCATTAAATTTACGTGCTTCCGCAATTTTAGTATCTTGTTTTATTTTCGCAATAAGATTTTTATCTGACAAGATAAGTGAGTACGGAATGAAGTAATTCAAATTGATCCTAATGGGGAAAGGCAATCTACTGATAATAAAAAGCAACGCTTTTCGAAAAGGGCTGAATAATTCAATCGATGGTTTGGTAGCACAATTGCAAGCAACTATACTTTTAATGCGTTGATCAGCTGCGGCAGCATGAACTGCCACTGTAGCTCCCAGACTATTCCCAAAGACGCCAAAATCCTTATATCCCTCTTTTTCAAGGTAGTTTATAGCATTTTGGGTGTCTTTTACTAACTCACTCAAAGTCCAGCTGCCACGTTTTCCTTGACTAGCTCCGTGAGAACGAAAATCAAAAGCAAAACAGTTAAAACCTCCTGCCGTTAATAGCGGAGCCAAACGTTCATATTCAAATGAATAAAATCCGAGCCCATGTAGTAACAAAAGAGTCGGGGCTGTCTGATTAGCAACATATAGCCTTGCGGCTAACTTGTATGATTCCGAATTGAAGTAAAGGTGTTGCATTAAGCATCTTTCCACAAATAGTATCCTAACATGCCGTGATACCATGGACCTCCTATCAATGCACCCATTAGTACGCCTACCTGAGCAATCGTTATACTTCCTTTAAAAATGCCGATGAGTATGATCCAAAAGCCTAACACTTTTATAAGACAGGGAAGGATAAAACTTCTAGGAAGTTTCTTCGTAATAAAAGCTAACCAGCCTACTATTGCAACCCATAAGCCTAACCCACCAAAAGTAAACCATCCGATCCATCGGAAAATAGTTAGTTGATCCAAAATTTGAGGGATTTGTTGGTTAGTATAGTGTACCAATAACCATGAAAAATAAATCATTGTCACTGATAAACAAAGCAGTGCAAGGTTTTTCCCCATCATCGCCCAGTCAGCTACTTCAGAAAAAAGTAAAGCCGTAGCTGGAGCTACTGTCATAAATCCTATGAAGGCGAGGCAAATAAATGAGGAAAATAAGGTTACAGAATAGATTTGGTTTTGACTATATGGTATGGCGAATAAGGCAAGAACTGAAATGATATATAAGAAACCCTGGAGAAAGGATAGAGTACCAGCAAATTTGGCAAAACTTCGAGACATTTTGTTCCTAGCCTTATCTTAACAATTCAGACCAAATTTTGAGCACAACGATCTATCTTAAGTCAAATATACTAATAATAAAATAATTTTTTAAGATGTGCTTAAATCTTCATATGAATGATAGATTTCATTAGCGCTAATAGAATGATATGAAATAAGTAGAGCTCATAGGTTAGTCCAGATGAATATGAATTTATGACTGTGAAAGCGCAAGAAAAAGACAAAAAAATATAGAGTTGATGGGGACACTAGCTGGTCACAAGAGATCAAAATTTCAATGCAGCTTTTAGTCCGATAATTCATATTGAGCCTCATGATGTAATGAGGTACTGGATGCCAAGGCGCTAAAAATTCGCCAACAACTATAAAGCCTACTTTTTTATATACATGCACAGCCTATTTATTATTTTTTTCTGGATCAATGAAAATCTCGGATACATCTGAAAAATGGCTTATCGTTATCATAAGCGGTCCCATGTTAGGTAATTTTGGAATCACGTTCCAATCCTTTTCCTTCTTTTCTGTACTGATAAAATTTTTCTAACCCATTCAGTAAATTATTTAAACCCTGGCCATGTACCCATTCGCGACTATAGTCTTGCTGTAACCATTTATGGATAAGTTCTCGCTACGATTCAATTGCTGGTTTAAAAATAAAATGAAAAGAAAATCTATCTTTCATTAAATAGTCCTAAAAAAAAGGAATAAAATTTATTTTATTTTCAATAACGCTATGCGTATCAAGAAAACCCATCCTAACATCAAGATCACACCACCAACCGGTGTGAAATTAAGTAATCCAGAAATACCAGTTATAGATACACAATAAATACTAAAACTGAATAACAGAATGCCTGTAATAAAAACATAAGCTGCTCTAATGAGCCATGATTTCGTCCGCTGATTCGCTTGTAATGGAATAATCAGTCCAATAATGGTGATCACGATGGCATAAAGTTGATGATACCTGACGGCGACCGATATGCTATGACGCGCATTCCCTGCCAGTGTAAGAGAAAGTGAATGATCAACATATGCAGCCATCGTAACTGACAATAATCCTAGAATTGCTCCTGATAATAAAATCTTATTCATTTATTTTTTCATTTTTAACCAAAGAAAATTTCTTCCGCAATTCCATTCTGTGCAATTCCTTATAGCGATCTGTTTCTTGAAATTCCTTGCAGTAATCGATCATATCCCGTAGCTGCTCATCTTTTTCTTTGTCAAAAATTTCAGGACACCTATTTTTTAATTCGAGCAATTTTTTTAAATCACCTTGCCGCATGGCGTGGTGTTTTTCATAGTACAGCTCTATTGCATCATTAACTGGCATATCATCTAACGATTGCATGTTTTATCCTTATTTTTGGCTGCACGAAGCTACTTAGCAGATCCCGTTATTACGAAAATACGTATATAAAACAAATAGTTATATCATGAATCTGAAACGATTCTTATTGCTTTAATTTCCACAAAGATAATTTGCCACTGCCGACTTGCTCTATCAAACTCGATTTTTTTAATGTAGCCAAATCCGCTTTGATAGTTCGCAAACTGGCAACATCATCTAGTCGATCGAATATGACATTAACACTTAGAGATTCTCCACCTGCCAAAATTTCCAATATCCTTTCTTGTCTCTTATTTAATGCTGGGCGTTCAAGTTTAGTTAGCACCTTTACACCGCCCATTGGCTCCTTAAATCGAAAAGTAACCGCGAATCCACCAGAGTATTCTGTAAATTCAGGTTCTGGTGTGCCGTTTTTCTGACAATAGCCTATCATTCGTGTAGTACCAGTTCCCCATCCTTCAACCCAGCCTATTTCATAAAAAACTGTCGCTATTTTTTCATTTCTTGGATATGACCCGTGTTTTTTTCTTAGATCATCAATAGTGAGCTGGGGTGGCAATACACCATTATTCCATAGCTCTAAGCGATCATCATAAATTGCTAGCGCAACAGAAGCTGAACGATTTTCATAATCCCGATGAGAGATCGCATTAACTAATGCTTCTCTTAAAGCCAGCGGAGGAACAGCTGGCTGATCTATCCTCTCAATTTTTCCTTCCTCAAAGAAACTGGCAATGGGTAAATAACGTTGAGCAAATTCCATTGCGGCAGATATGATACGAAATGCATTACCATAGACGCGTTGATTATCAATAAAGTCACCTACATTATCTGTACCTTTAAATGAGGCTCAATTTTTTTAATTTCTCTAGCAATTTCCTGACGAGTATTATCTGTCACATGCTGCCCAATGACTTGGCCATTATTTTTAACTCCAACCAAGACAGTTCCGCCTTTGGCATTTAAAAAACGCACAGATTGTTTCGCATGCGCCGCTAAGCTGGCTAGTGGAAGTCCTCAACTCAAGAGAGGGTGACTCTCCTGCTTTGGCCATATTGTTAACTTGTATAATATCCATAACGCTTGCCTTCACACTAATTATCTATCCTGTAAACCTACACCTTTCGCCTTTTAGAATCGCTTTAATTTAGGGACTATGCCAATATTTTACATAAAAATCATTCGCTTATAAAATTTTTTCCCCCTGGGGAACATTATTTCCCTAGCATCAAGCGATAAATCACAGTCGACCTAATTAATGCACTTTGAACACCTTCAAATTAATAACGCACTGAATTCATCCGCCCAGATAGTTTTACGAAAAGGTGATCTTAGAAAATCTGTCAGGCTGATGTTTTTAGCCTTGCATTATGTGACATTCATACTAAATTCTTCAAACGCCTTCAATGCATCTGCTGCATACATTAACGATGGGCCACCACCCATATAAATAGCGACACTCAACATTTCAAGAAATTCTTCTCTGGTTACCTCCAGCTTGATTAGGTTTTGCGTATGGAAACCAATGCAGCCGTCACACCGCGATGTAATACTTATTGCAAGTGCAATGAGTTCTTTTGTTTTTTTATGTAATGCGCCATCATTTGTTGATGCATGAGCTAATGCACTAAATCCATTCATTACGTCTGGAATTTCTTTGCGAAGTTTTGCTAATGAACTTGAAAGATCAGTAGTAATTGCTTTATATAATTTAGACATAAGCCTCCCATACTTTTATTTTCTGCGGCAAAAAACCCTTTATAGACCATAATCATTATAAGTCATAATTTTTCGAATTGTTACTAAGGATAGATACTAGAAGGCGTGGAATGAATTACACTATTTTAGAGTAAAAGCAGAAAGTTATTAAAAAGAAAAAAGGCTATAATACTGGAAGGACTAGAAGAGCGAAGCTTGTAACTAGCGCCTAGACAGGTTGCCGCTTTTGGACTTGCTGAGGCAAAGGAAAGCAAAAATGATGAAAAAAACTCTTTCTCCAGAATTACTTCGCAAGATGGATGCCTACTGGCGCGCTGCCAACTATCTGTCAGTCGGTCAGATTTATCTTTATGACATTATGACAATCCACTGCTGAAGGAACCTCTGAAACTATCACACGTAAAGCCGTTGGTAGTTGGACACTGGGGTACAACGCCAGGACAGAATTTCATCTACGTGCATTTAAACAGGATCATTAAGAAGTATGACCTCAATATGTTCTACATCTCCGGCCCTGGTCACGGGGGTCCGGCTCTAGTAGGGAATACCTATCTCGAAGGTACCTATAGTGAGATTTACCCAGATATAAGTCAGGACGAAGCGGGTCTTAAAAGGCTATTCACACAGTTCTCATTTCCTGGTGGTATTTCTGGCCATGTTGCACCGACAACGCCTGGATCGATTCATGAAGGCGGGGAGCTGGGTTACTCGCTCAGTCATGCTTTTGGAGCGGTGTTTGATAATCCCAACCTAATAGTTGCATGTGTTATTGGTGACGGTGAAACGCGATTCGACTTAAGGGTGGAAAACAAACTGGATCGCTTTCATTTGGTGATGGATGTGGTCGATCATTTGTTGCATTTGGGTGCCAAGGGAGATTATTTGAAACAGATGATGCAGGATAAACTCATTGAGCACAAGGAATATGTTGACAAATACGGTCAAGACATGCCAGAAGTACGAGATTGGAAATGGTAAGAAAGAGGTACCACAACTAGTAAAAGGTCATATAAAGTTGAAAGAACCATTAACCAAATTGAGTGCTAAAAAGCATCTCATTTTGATTCATTACCCTCTTTTTGCCCTCTTATATCGCTTTGCAAGATAATCAAACTCTTTCTTTACCAACCCACATTTCATGCTTCAAAGCTTAGGTATTTAGCAATTAATTCACTCCTAGAATAAAACCAATGGGCTCTACGATTAGCACTCATTTGCACTTCAGTTTGATTTTTATTTTTGGCAAATTCTAATTAGAATGCGCCCCGATTTTATGTAAGTCATTGATTTAAACTCGGGGTGACAGGATTTGAACTTGCGACCCCTGCTTCCCGAAAGCGTCACTGCATTGAATCACAATGAACTAACATATATCTCAATGAACAAATAATATCATTAAAAACAATTGGTTATTGACTGATGCTGGTTTACTGGTGAATACTTACGTTCATTATTTTACATTACTCTTGGACTTACCG
This sequence comes from Coxiellaceae bacterium UBA6002, assembly GCA_002429595.1. Taxonomy (GTDB): domain Bacteria; phylum Pseudomonadota; class Gammaproteobacteria; order UBA6002; family UBA6002; genus UBA6002. The sequence continues at coordinate 8,515 of DJAM01000101.1, read as the reverse complement.
TGGACTTACGGATCACCCAATAAATACCCCCTGCTGTTGCTTAACCAAGACACTGACTGAGCTTAATCTTCACCCTTACAGCCAAAAAAATTCATTCGACATACCGATTATATTTTGATACTATTTATCTGGTATACTGAAAACATTGCGGATCACAATATGTTAGAAAATCTTATCCGTTGGAATCGATGGGGACGAGCCACACTTAAGGGTGGCTTCAAACGCAATATAACTTCAAAAATTACGCCATTTTGTGATTCATCTGAAATTATAGTCCTAATTGGCCTACGAAGATCGGGAAAAACTACGATCTTGTATCAAATCATGGATTATTTAGAAACCAAAGGTATCCCATCAGAAGCAATATTGCATATGAATTTTGAGGAACCTAACTTAGGTCCATCTTTGGGAGTCGAGTTACTTGATGAACTTTATCGCACATATAGAGAAAACATTTATCCTATAGGCAGAGCATATATTTTTTTCGACGAAATTCAGAATGTTCCCCAATGGGAGAGGTGGGTGCGTGCACGTAATGAAAGTGAAGATATTAAAATTTTTCTAACAGGTTCATCCGCCAATCTCATGTCTCGTGAACTAGGAACCTTACTCACAGGTAGGCATATTAGTTTTCATGTTACACCATTAAGCTTCTCTGAATATCTAGAATTTAATCAGATTGATTTACCAAAAACGACATTGAAAGTTGATGCCGAGCCGCAGATTCAGCATGCTCTAAATCACTATCTACAATGGGGCGGCTTCCCTGAAATTGTTTTAAGTCATCACGAAAGTAGGAAGCAATTGTTATTGAAACAATATTTTGATGATATTCTGTTTAAAGATGTTGCTATGCGTCATCAAGTGCGTGATATTGTCATGTTGCGTAATATTGCTGTACATTTATTAACACAAACTGCAAACTTAATCTCAATAAATCGAATCGCAAAATTATTTTCGATATCCTTAGAAGCTGCTAATAACTACTGCAGTTATTTACAAGAAGCTTTTGTAATAGATTTCATCTTTTTCTACAGTTTCAAGGTTAGTGAGCGTAATCGTAATCCACGAAAGGTTCATGCTACTGATTTAGGCCTAAGGCAAGTTGTTTCATTCAGCCATTCCGAAGATAAAGGAAAACTTATAGAAACAGCGGTTAATCATCATCTTCAGCGTTTATCCTATGGTGAAGTATTTTATTGGAAAGATAATAAGGAAACTGATTTTTTACTACGTAAAGGCAATACAATCACGACAGGAATACAAGTGGTCTATGAAAATTTAGATGATAACAAAGTTAGAGAAAGGGAAGTTCAGGCGTTAGATGAAATGAAGAAAAAATTCACGAGAGCCAAAACCTTTATAGTTGCTGCTAAAATGCCTAAGATGACGATTAAAGGTGTTTTACCTTTGTGGCTGTTCTTGTTGGATGATAGGGGTGATTATTTATAATGTACAACTAAATATTATTGATCATTACTATATCCTGCTCTTCTGCTTGCGTCTGAAAGATTTCATTAAATTAGCGCTTGCGTAATAAATATCCAGATGCACCACCTCCAAATCGCAAGGATATTAAGAATTATGCCAAAGCCTATTATAAGAAAATAAAACGGAATTTCGAGGAACATAATGTTTTTTTTGCAATCAAGTGAATGAAACTTTAGCTTTGGCCCACGGTTGATGCTCCAGGTCTCAATGCTGTTCCTGGGCTTTTTGTTGATTTGGCAATTGATGTCTCAACGAAAGGAGAAAATGGGAACCCGAAGCTCAAATTATTTTTTATTTATTAAATAAAATGCTAATCAAAACCATATTGAAAGACTTAAAAAGAAACTCACCCTATAATCTTAAGCAGTTCGCTCCTTCAGTAAATGGGATATTATATTTATGACAAAAGTCGAAACCGCCTGCTACCAAGGGGTCTATTTCAGCTACCAAAATATCTTCAACACCAGAGGGCTCGGATAAATTCTGAAGTAAAGAGTAGACACTTGATGCGATTAGCTCAGGATGGTCTATTGCTGCTTTGAATATTAACTTATCGATCATAAAGCCACAAATGAGCCCAATGCTATGCCTACTAAAATACAAATTATACCAAGGCAACGCATATATTTCTCGTAACCATCTGGACCAAAAAATCTTTGAGCAATACTGGTTTTTGTCCAAAACCATCGTTTAAAAATATTTGGTTTTACCAGATAAGTAATGCCTAATAAAATTAGTAATATGCTGAAAAAAATATTTTGCACTTAATTCTCCGCTAAAAATTTTAATAATTGATGATTACTAATATCCGATAACTTAATAGAATCGGCTATTCCAAAATTTGCACTGATTTTTCTTAATCTTGGCGGTAAGATAGTTTTATAATGTCAACTCTGACATTGTCAAGTGCTGTGTGATATATGAAAAGTGGGAAATAATGCAATTTCTATAAAATAATTATTATTTATACCCTACAAATTAAAATTCATGCAAAGTTGTTTAAAGATTTTTATAAACAGTTCTTCTTTATATTCGTCATCCCTAGATCGATTACAAAAACCTGATAGTGAAGTGATAAGACGAGTTCTAGAGTCGATTACTGTTAAATAAGATCCGTGTTAAATATAAGATTTTCATGATCTAAAGCAAACCGTAAAATAGATTTAGTCGGGGTGACCCCTATTTTAAGGTCTTATTAATCGGGGTGACAGGATTTGAACTTGCGACCCCTGCTTCCCGAAAGCAGTGCTCTACCAAGCTGAGCTACACCCCGAAGCAAAGAGTGTACTGGATGGTCATTTGGGATTCAATGATCCAGAAACTTGCTGTATAGTGAAAGATGACGAACCGTGTAGCTTGGATGCATAAAGGTCAACTTCTAACAGATTTAATCTTCTCTTAAGGTTTAACAATTTGCTATCCGCTAGAGTTACTTTATAATTTCAACACCTTCCGCAGGTTTTCGATTGCAATACTTTAACTGCCAGCGAACTTGCTCGTTCCGAGCCCAAGAGTTCTTTTGGTAAAAATAAATGAAATAATTTTTAAAAATAGCAACGCAAGGGGAATAACATGGCACTAACAAAAACAGAGAGAAGAAGAGATGAGGAAGCAGCAGCACCAGCCGCATTGGTAGAGATAGAGGGTGAAGATCGACCGTTAGTTGAACCTGCTTCTCGAAACGGTAAAGCTCACCCCAAAAAAATAGATAGGAATGCCCTAGCAAAGCTAATCTACTTTCATCATAAACTCTACGACTCGAGTTTTACCTGGAAAGATGCCATCGTTCTTACGACAAGTTTAATAGACGCACTCGCAACGTTGTATCTATATATACCTTATATCCACGAAGCAGCTCATGGCCGTACTGGTTTAGAAGTTTATTGGCAAATTTCTGGTTCGTCTCTTAACGTTGGCCTTGGCTTATTGGCAGCTTTAACAACCTTGAATAGCTTTCGCGAACCCTTACCTTATCATGTACGTCAAGCAATTGGCGATCCCAACAGTCTAATACGAAAAATTGCAAAGGGGATTGTCCTGCTCCCTGCTTCAGCATTAGCAGCATTTCCAATGGCAAACGCTACGATTGGTGCATTGCATCGCAAGTTAATTGTGGGCGTCAGCCAAACTGTTATGAACTATTTTTCACTCGAAAGAGTCGTTGTAGGCACACAATTGCGTTGGCTCTTAGATACTTTTACTTGCGATAAAAGACATCGGGAATTTTTACTCGTTGTGACAGCTCATGAACACACTATGAACCAGTTTGTAGATGGAATACTTAGTTCTAATGAACGTGTCCCAGCTAAATTTAGAGCTCCGAAAGACGAGCGAACTTTTACTAAACGATTCTTGGAAAAAGATCTCGATAATTTTGAAGATTCCGCTACTTACTCAGAAGCGCCCGGCTACTTACAAGCAGTTGCCACAAAAATAAGAGAACAAAAACTAAAACCTTATCAGGACTTATCGTTTTTAGCCTGGATGTCTCGACGATTATTGCCTGGCACGCTGGGTTCTCTTCTCATTACTGGCGGCTTAATAGGCTATGTCGCTAAAACATATCAAAATATCGGTGAGACAATGCACACCTCCGATAGTAACAGATTAGCTGCGACTGGCGCTTTGAATTTGCCTTTCCTTGATCTAGCCGCTTTTGCAGGATCACAGGTAGGTATTAGTCTTGCCAGTGCAGTGCTAGGGGAAGGTAGACTACCGCTGGCAATGAGACTTCGCTTTTGGAGTACTCTAGGAATGATGCTAGTGGTCGCAGGGTTGGCGACAGGCTCGACCGTAACCGCTACTCAACTTATTGATAGCAGTCCTTATTTCCAAAAAGGTGGCGCTCTAAGCAATGGCCGTGATCTATTCCATTATTGGGCTTTGGTCTCCGCCGGAGGTTTTAACGCTTTATTTAATTGGGGGCTAGGCTTTACAGCAATCGAACATCAAGCGCTAAATTCGAGTGATTATGAAATAAGAAGTAGAGCACGTCTTGCTATTACAACTCGTGACTACTTAAACGATGTACGATATCGCATGGACCCTAAAGTGCTAGCTGCATGCCTTTTAGCAATGGATGAAGGTGATAGAGAAGCATTAGTTAATCTTCTCTCTGCCGATGATCAATTAGCTGATCTGTTAGAGCATATTTTAGATCCTAACTATAATGCACAAATTCGTGCTGAGACATTCAGTCGCATTACTGGTGATACTAGAACTAATAGAGCGGCAGGATATGCGAAGGCTGCGAGAGGAGGTGAAGGTGAAGTAGCTGCGTATCGAGATAAGTCTGGCGCGGACAAGGATCAGTATGTACGCGATGACGATGACGATGATGATAATGCACAAGCTAGTAGCTGGCTTCCTTCTTTACCACCAATCAACTGCAGTCCTGTCACGGATTTTTTTGCAAGCTGTGGTAAGTCACGAGTTTTTCATCCTACAACGTGGCCATCAATGGGAGCGTGCTGGAGGCGTGTAACAGGTAGACCCGCAGTAAATTTAGATGGTGATGGTCCATATGAACGTATAGAAGATGCTGATGCTTCACTATCAGTAAAACGATAATTAACCAAACGAGAAGTAACCCAACGGTTACTTCTCGTCAATTTTCACTTGAAAATAAAATCAAAATTTTGCATAATTATGCATCAGGATAGAGCGCTAAAATTTGGAAAATCATAGCAAATGGCACTGTCCATAAAGGAGTAACTAAAAAAATCTAAGGTTAAACATCCTTGATTACGACTCGAGACAGGCCACAATTAGACCCTAATCAGTTTACCAAGGCATTTAACTTATGTTAGCTCCAGAAGAACCGGTTGTACCTCAGCCAGATTATGTAAGCCTCGAAGCAAGACTTGCTGCACTTATCCCAGCCACGCCAACCATAGATACCAAATCCTTCGTTGATTATCTAAAGGTAGCCAATTACCACCATCAAAAAGAAAGTGACTTTACCTTAAGATACTTAGTTTTTGGTGTTCCAATCATTATACTTTGTTGGGTCATTGCAGGTATTGCCTCAAGTGTTTACATAGACTATGCACGCAAGGATGCAGGCGAGAACCATCGTTTTCGAGCTTGGGTGAATGTTTTTGGTGCACTTACCATTAACACAATTTTAAATTATTTCTTTGAATACCTCGTTCTAAGCCCTCCAATTAAAAAGTTTTCAGCATCTGTTCCAGATGATGTCCGCGAAGCTGAAGATAATCTAGAGGGCCTCACCCCTGGACTATTGGCTAAACTGCTACGGGGATTTCTCGCATTTGGCACATTCCTCATAGTCTTACTACCCGCTATTGCAGCAGCTTTTCAGATGTATGCCCTCGACAAGAAAGAAGGTACTCACTCCGAATTTCGTTCGTTAATGGTTTTATTGGCATCGGTATTTTTGATGCTAGCAAGCGCCAAATCAGTTTTGTTTCGAATGGCTCCCACCGCACTGCTACCTCTTGCTGCTCTTCGACGTCAATTAAGTCCAGCTGCCAAAAAAGACTATCAGATAGCAAATGCACAAGGTGCTTTAAAAGCAGCCATTAGCAGCGCATTTGAAGAAGTCCGTGTGGCGTATAATGAACTCTACCAAAAGGGAAAAATGGAAATCCTTCATCCCTTAATCGCTTTGCAAAAGAAAAAACCAGCAAATGATTTGGATACATTTCAATTGATTTATAAATATCTATTGTTGGTACCCCCAAAAAGCTACGAGTATAGAATCTGGCTACGTCGATGTTTTCAGATATTGAGTTTGCCAGTCACCACAGGATCCGTCTGGGGTTTAATTAAAATTACAAAAGATGGCGTTGTATATGTCTTTGATCATTACTTGAAAATGAAACTATCGTCAGGTGCAGCATGGGGCATCACTATACCTGATTTCTTAATCTCAGTTGCGATTGCCTATGACGTTTCCTGGGATGTTACTGGTCAGATGTATGAAAGAGCAGAATACGCTCTTCACGGCATAAAAGAAGCCTGGAAGAAATCTGCCACGACACTGGATTTCTTTAGCTTTGCAGTCCACCATCTTACTGATATGGCCGCATGGTATAACTTAGTTAGATTGCCACGTGCCTTTATTCAAAACCCCAAAACTATGCTGATTCTAAACACATTAATATTAGGATTATGTTATTTTTCCACGCAAACTAGTACTGCAATTAACCCAGCTTGGTTATTCATACCGACAGTAATAGCCGTCATGCAATTTAATTTCAATCCGTTTCCTTGGGTCACGAGTGAAGGACAAGCCTTGGTACAACAAGGTGTAGGGACACAAGAAAACAAAGATGTCATTAGATGTGAAAAATTCTTAGAAGCAATGATTGCTTACATCGATAGAATTGACGATGTGAAATATTTAAAAGTGTTGATGGGCTTTTTACAGTCCGGAAAATTGAGCCAAGATCAACAAGAAGCATTACTCAGTTTGTTTTGTGGCAAAAAAACCTGCGCAGAAGTATTTGATAGCTATCCATTAAATAGCGTGCCTTTAAGACAAAGCGTTCCATTACTCGCTGAGGGCAATATGGATCGTTTAAGAATGATAGGATTTTTCAAAGCAGATAATCTATCACCTGAGAAACAAGCCACTGAGCGAACTGCTCTTCTAAAAGCTGGAGAACTGACTTGCAGAGAACCCGTTTTAAAATTTCGAAAATTTGAAGATGACCCAGAAGCAGCTATCGTAAGGTTATAACCTGTAGCCTGGTGTCACCCAGGCTACAGTATAAAAACCTTAATTAGCTTGATCTTGCCCTTCTTTACGGCTTCTTGCTTCACCGCCTTTACGACCGGCTGCAGCTAAACTTTCACGACCTCTGGTTTGAGCCGCTTTTTTACCACCAGCGACACGACTTTCGTGACTACGTGCTTTAGCGCCCTTCTTACCCGCTTCGCTTAAGCTAGCTTTGCCACGAGTTTGAGCAGCTTTTCTGCCGCCAGCGACACGACTGTCGTGACTACGTGCTTTAGCACCTTTTTTGCCTGCTTCGCTTAGGCTAGCTTTGCCCCGGGTTTGAGCTGCTTTTTTACCGCCAGCGACACGACTTTCGTGACTACGTGCTTTTGCGCCTTTTTTACCTGCTTCACTCAAACTTTGAGCGCCTCTGGTTAACGCAGCACGTTTACCAGCAAGTACTCTAGATTCGTGAACTGAAATCATTGAGTTATCGGTGCGAGCACCATCCACTATGATATGATTAGGTCGATTGTCTCCATTCATGATTGCCTCCAAACTGTTAAAATCAATCCATACTGGAAAGTTTAGTACAGCTTAGAGATTTTTTTGTTGTGAACGATTTTAATGTAAGTTATCTGAAGGACCTTGCTGGGTCGCAATCACCTTTTTATTGTATTTAGTCAATATCTTATAAGCATATTTACTGCCCGTATTGCGCCATAAATCTTCTGCTTGAACGAGCGATAATGCTTGCTTTTCGCCACTTAATTCGCGCATTGATAATAGGAGGTCGACCAACTTGATAAAATGAACGCAAAGCAAGTCATATAACTCTGCTGTAGATAAGGTTCGCTGATTTTGGGAAGATAGATAACTATAAGCTTTTCGACCCAATTCAACAAAATAGCTTACTGTCACATTTCTTTTACCCGCTAATTCCGGGAAAAAGCCGGTAAACAGTACGCATTTATCTCCCACATCTCTTAGCTTATCTGCACGTACTCGACCCGTACTTTCTAAGCTTTCAAGATAGTCAATGGCAAGTACACTTTGAGTAAGCTCCGGCCTATTAGTAAAACGTTGCAACATAAAAACAAGATAGCTTTCAAGATCAGTAGACAGACGGTTACCTATATAATCTTGGGCATCATTAACCAAGGTGTACCACTGCGCAATCGAGGTAGAATTTAATATCAAACGATTCATGGTGCTCTCCCGCGGGAAATTTCCTAAATCTTTGGTGGTATAACGTAATTTTAGCTCATTCCACACGGTCATTCCTGCGAATACTGCCTGTCATTTCCGCGAATACTACCTGTCATTCCCGCGAAGGCG
>DJAM01000003.1 GCA_002429595.1 Coxiellaceae bacterium UBA6002 | reverse complement strand
AGTTTTTGTCATGTTCAGAGGCCAGGCCCCTCTGTAGGCGAATTCAAAGAGGAAGTGCACCACCGAGTCTTAAGGTAAAATCCTATGTGTTGAAACTTAATTGGAACGCTTTTTTTATTAAATATTTTGCTCCTTGTCTACAAGTTATCGATCTTTAAATTAATTTTTGATGCGGTTGCCGTGTGGATGAGCTTTGGACAGGACAAAAAAACGCCTACCGTCGCCCCTTACATAAAAGCCGACGTCACACCGATACAACCAGCATTCGCACATAAAGCCGACGTCGCGGGACGTCGGCTTTATGTGCAGGACGTTAGCGCAAGGATCATGTCCAAGGTAATTTTTGTCGTGTCCAAAGGTGGATGAATTTTTGGATACGAAAATTGTTCGAAGAAAGATGCCGGCGGTTTGTTGAAATGTTTAAGTGCTTGTATGCAATCCCACCCAGAATTTTTGAACCCAACATTTGGGTGGGTTGCGAAGAAAATATTTACCCCGTCACGTTGGGCGGGGATATGGTTTATAGATTCCTAAATCATCAACTCGAGAATTAGAGTTATTTAACAAGTAGTTCCTTGAATACAATTACGCAGATTGCCGTATGTGCATAGATGATGTAGACGGTTGCAATAACGGTAGGAACCGCCATTGTTTCTACAAGGTTCAAATACATTTTTGCTACAATACTCATAGCTGCGTATTCTACCACTACCTTGATTAACTCCAGGCAGATTACCATGATAATGCGGATACCCAGTATCATGTGCTAATTGCATACCCTGCAGATTTACCTCTGAATTTGAAGTCGCAGCCGTTGCTGCTAAAGAATGACCAACAAATAATAGGCACATCAGACTAAGAGGTAAGTATAATTTTTTGAATTTATTCATATTAATCCTCCGAATTTAAATACCTACTCGGTAGATTTTACGAAACTTGCTGTCTTAATATAGTCCAGAAACTACGCTGGCGCCATAGATAAAACTATTATTATCAGGCAGTTAGCACTTCAAGCATAATGAAAATGGATTCTTGCTAGTTGCTTAAGAGGTAATAGGTTATGGGGCTATTGTCATGAATTTTACATGTCTAGAGTTTCTTAGCGACTCTCATGTTATCCTGCAGCTTTTAGTTGGTTGCAATTGTTGGATGAGATTACAGAATCAGAGTACAACTTGAAAGAAGGATCATAGAAAATAACTTATATTCAATTTCAAACTTTCCAATAAGCGAGTTTCAATATTTTTAGAAATTAAGCAATTAATTTTGGTCGTGAGCTCAACAACGGTTTTGGGGTTTGCTTTGGTAAAAACTTTGTTGGGTGAATTCCTTTGAATCCAGATAAAGATACTCTTTAACAAAAAATCTATGATCTTGACATTTTGTTCTTGTAAAAGACGATTAATAATAAAATTAAGTTTATCCCAGCGATCCATAAGGCATGCGAGCTTTAATTTAGTAAACAGATATTTGGAATGCTCACCTGTCTGACAAAATTTTTGTTCTAATTCTTCTAAGTTAAAACATTGACTATCTTGAAGTAATCCCTCGTAAATTATTCTAATGATGCCAGGTTGTTCAGTCGGTAGTTGTTTTAGCAACAGTTCTTGTTGGTGTGCAGGTTTGAGTCGCAATAGCGCATAAATTGCCGATTTTTTAAGCTTGATGCAATCACTCAAAAGGTAAGGTTCAATAAGAGCAAAATCCTGTTGAGCGCCTACCTCTGCCAAACCCATGATGGCAATGTGGAGTAATCTCTTTTTGGAAATTAATGCATCACGGTAGATATTCACAATTTTCTCAGGTGATGTTTTTAAATAATATCGTGCTAGATCCCTTATCGATCTTGAGTTGTCGAATAAAAATGCGGTTAACACTTCACAACAATTTGATGGAAATTCTGTAACTAAATGGTAAAGAGCTTGCTTACGAATAAGGACAGATTTATCGCTTAAAAATTGACTTAAAATCTCTTGTTGACTTGATATGGGTGATAGTCTCGTTAGCAACTGCAAAGCTTTTAACTTGATAATCACATCAAAGCTCTTTAGTGATACTGAAATTATTCTCAGAGTTTCTCCTTGTTTCTTAGCCGCAATACTTTGTGCAATTCTGTTGATTGGCATTTTCGTCGCTACTATAGCGTCGATTAATTCTGGATAATTCTTTGCAATCATATAGTCTTCAATAGCATAAATCAAAGTTGAATGGTCATAACGATTTTTACCATAGAGCTTAGCTAAAAGTCCTAAGAAGGGCATAAGGCTGTGAGGAAGTTGATCGACTAAAATTTGTTTTATTTTTATCGTGACTAGATTAGAAATTTCGTTTACCCAATCGTTAGCACGAATTAGCAAGACGGGTATCGTAATAGGAGATAAACCAGATAAGCGCTCAAGCCCCTGTTCTCTAACATGGCCATCAGGATGCATAGCGTATACAGCATATAAACTTTGACGGATATTTTCGTCTATCCTCAAATCATCCACATAGCTAATACCAGGTTTGGAATAAAAAGACTGATAATACTTGGCATTGATATCTAAAGCAGTACTGTTACGGATCAATATATCTAAGTTCTCAACTTGGTCATGAGATACATCTGTTAATAACTTGTTTATCAATGTCACTATACAAAGCTGAAGCTTACCATTCCTAGAAAAAATTAGTGGCATTAAATGGGGAATTACCTCGAACCCTTTTAAGTTTGAAATCCTTTCAAAGAGTTCAAAATGACGTTTAGTGTTAAGAAAAATTTTTCGGCTAGATAGTTTCGCTGCTTCTCTAAGAATCGACGTCACTTGTTGTATATCTAGATTTTTTGCTTTGGCCACGTATATTGCTACCTTAACTAGGAAACCTAATTAGCCAAATATAAGCATAAACTCTGGAGATAGCTAGCTTTCAACTTGATAACAATAATAATACATTCATTTTTGCTTTGTCCCTGTACTTAATATGTCCGAGTAGGTTAGAGTATAATCAATTTAATCTGATATAAACCAAATACTGATATGCAAATATTCGTCGATGCTGACGCTTGTCCTAAAGCAATTAAGGATATCTTAATAAGAGCTGCTCTTCGCTCTTCGATACCCGTAATCTTTATAGCAAATAAAGTGCTAAATTTGCCGATTTCACCCTATATAAAAGCAATAAGAGTAGGAGCCGGATTTGATGTGGCGGATAATAAAATCATCGCCCTAGCTGAAAAAGGCGACCTCGTCATCACTGCAGATATTCCACTCGCAGATGCCGTAGTCTCTAAAGAATGCACAGCATTAAATCCAAGAGGCTGGCTTTACAACGAAGATAATATAAAACAGCAACTTTCAATGCGTAATTTTATGGAATCTTTGCGCTCTGCTGGAATGAACACTGGCGGGCCAAAAACCTTGCATGCAAAAGATATTCAGGCATTCGCTAATCAGTTGGATAAAATAATTACTCAAAATAAGAAATTCCACCAAAACTAACTTCTAGTCATAAATAATATAATTAGTCACATGGCTTGCTCATGTATTAAAAGTAAACAGCATATCAATAAAGGGTAATGCTGGCTAGGCGGTTTGATTTGTCTTCATGATTGACTCCTTCTTCTTCATTAGAATTAGTATAAAAGATATTTGGGCGATTTATCTTTTGAAGAAGCTCATCATGTTGTTATCCAAAATCAGGGTAGAGGCCCTTATGATATCCAGTCAACAGAATTTCATTTATAGCTTAGTCGTTAAAAGCCTACTATTTTCTAAATATCATCATCATGGCGCCTAAAATTAAAGATATTACAAAGTTGTAATAACTTGATCATCTCTACGTAATGTCTCATAGGTAATATTTCCTCTGTATTTATTATTAACTGCCAATCTAATAACTAATATTGAGGCATCAGATGAAAATTAACTGTTATTGTTTTCTCGCCAATGGTAATCCATTTTTAAATTTAGCAGATTGTTCCCCTAAAATAATGCAAAGAATAAGCATTCTCTTTGAGGCAGGTGATGAGTCTTCTAAAATGTTTGAGGCAGTGAATAAATTTCACTTGGCTTCAACAAAAACATCTTATAATTCACAGGCATATAATGGTGGGATAACGTTAGAAGGACCTGCTGCAACCAAATTGTTTTTGAGTGATCTTAAATACAACGTTCTTCCTAATAATCCTGATCTCGCAACATTTAAAGCAATTGTATTATTTGATCCTACTAATAAAAAATTAATGTCATTAGAAAGTATTTGTAATAGCGTGAGGTGCCACTCTAAGGGAGAGATTGAAGGCAATTATGATCAAATCGTCGATTTAATCATAGCCGAGCAAAAATCGGAAAGAGAGCAACCAACACAAGAGCAATGTGCAGTGATTTTTTTATGAGTTGTGGTGATCCAAGCCTGCCCCAACTTTTGCTATTGCAATTTTCAAACTCATTATATTGGAGTATTCCGTGTCCTCAGAGAACAAAGAAATTTTTGTAAGACTTTTCGATAATCCAGACACAATTAATTTTGCAGATAAACCACTGCGTTTAGGGGGCAAATTAACGACAATTAGCACACAGGAATTTGCGAAAAGATCGAATTTTCCTGAGTGGTTCGAAGGGGTTGTGTGTCAAGCTGATATGCCAAAGTATAGCGCTCGCCAATCTCTAACGGAAAGTCAGTTGCGCCAGCTTTCAAACGATATAAATAGTAGTATGAGAAATCTAGCAATTTGTTATATGAATGAAAAAGTAGGTTGTGGTGTGTTTGCGCTAGAAGATATTCCTAAGAATACTACTATTGGAATGTATGCAGGGTCGATGTTACCTTTGGATGAAAGTTTATTTAACGGCTACGCACTAAGATTACCAAAAAGCCCGGGGTTTAATGGTGCTATAAATGCGGCTCAAATTAGAAATATAGCTGCATTTTTTCAACATTTACCGATGGCAGAAAAAAATGATGATCCCAGAAGTATAGCTTTAGCAGATTATCATTTTGCTAGCTCTGTAGATAAAGACGATATAGCGACAGAAAATCTTGATTTATTTGTTGGTGACTATAAAGGCTATCCTGTGGTACTTTTTAAGACAGCTAGAGATATCAAAAGAGGAGAACAATTAGGTTGGAACTATGGTCGAGGTTACTGGTTAGCAGCTGATGAAGCTCCGTTACTTTATGATAAGATGGGTAACATGCTCGATACAAAATTATATAGAGGCAAATCAATATCTGTAAGAGTTTGCCGTGGTGATCAGATTTATGATGCTCGTTGTAATTTAGATGATAATTTTGAACTTTTCCCACTCATTTTGCCGCTACCCACTGAAGATATTGTTATAGCGCCAGAAACGTTAGGAGCTGTTTTATCTGAGAAATCACATTCTCCCTGTATTACTGTACAACTAACACCAAAGAATGTTGTTGAGAAACAGAAAAAACCTTCCAATCAAACCTTTTTTTCGAGTAATCGATTAAATGAGCAAGTGGGGAGGGTCATTAAAGATGAAAGACCTAGTGCTAGCAATAGTTGGTGTCAGTTAACCTAATCCACTACAAACAATGGCAACGCGCTGATGGTCATCTTTCTTATAAAAATCAAAAAAATCTTGAAATAAAAAAGGAGGATCCAGGGATCCTCCTTAGATGAACTAGCCGTAGTTAACTACGGCTGTAGTCTTATTTAGGTTGGTCTGGATCGACTTTACTACTGCCACCCGTAGTGCCACCTCCAGCTGGAGTCTCGGTCTTACCACCCGTACCGCCTGTAGTGCTTCCAGCTGGTGTATCGGTTTTACCACCGGTACCGCCTGTGGTGCTTCCAGCTGGTGTCTCGGTCTTGCCACCGGTACTGCCTGTAGTGCTTCCAGCTGGTGTCTCGGTCTTGCCACCGCCACCACTTTGTTGCTCATTGTTGCCGCCGTAACCGCCCCAGCCACCATCTTGATGGTCTGTTTTACCACCGGAGCTACCCCAGTCGCCACCTTTGCCGTGGTTACCCCAGTCGTCATCTTGATGATGGTCCTTCTTGCCGCCATAGCCACCCCAATCGTCATTATGATGCTTGCTGCCGCCCCAGCTGCCATCTTGATGGTGGTCCTTCTTGCCGCCGTAACCGCCCCAGTCGCCACTTTGATGCTTGTTGTCCCAATTACCCCAACCATCTCCCTTGCCTTTACCTTGCCAATCGTTTCCATGATCCGATTTGCCTTTACCTTGCCAATCACTTCCCTTATCAGATTTACCACTGCTGCCACCTTGGGTTTCTGGGACACCATAGCCATTTCCCCAAACAGCCAATTTTTGTTGACTGTTAGTATCAGTATTCACATTAGCCGATTTGATTCCTGCAAGAGCAGAATTTACAGACAAACTGGGAATAACAACTACGGATAAAGAAATAGCCAAGTGCTTAATTATTTTCTTCATAGATCCTCTCAATTATTAATTATTTTTTTTAACACTAAAAATTATAGTTAATTAGCATATTATTTATTGGACAGCGGTTGCCTTAAAGCTTTTGCTAAACAATTGAATCGAAGAAATATCGTACTGATGGAAGGTGGTTTATTTAATTCTAGACTTGCCTTAGGACAAGATCGCTCTGAAGTACCTCTGTAATAGACAAAAATCTGTCCTCCCTCGTGTTTGCTGTCATTTTCCCGCCTTTACTGTCCTCGTTCCCGCGTCTTTACTGTCCTCATTCCAGCGCCTTTACTGTGTCATTCCCGGCTCCTGTACTGTCATTCCCGCGCAGGCGGGAATCCATCTCAGGTGCGGCTGGAAGGATGGGTTCACGCCTGCGCGGGAATGACAAATAGTCAGAACCACAATTTTTTGTCTATTACAGAGAGGAGTACATCTCTGAACATGACAAAAAA
>DJAM01000034.1:4969-5168 GCA_002429595.1 Coxiellaceae bacterium UBA6002 | reverse complement strand
AGATTTTTGTCTATTACAGAGTTTTAGATAAAGAATAGAAAAGAATTAGAACCTAATTGGCAATGCATGCAGCTAAATGATCGGAACAGCCAGCAGTCAAAGGCAATTCCTAAAAGTATTAGCCTGGTTTAGTGATAAGCGCTAGGCATACGGTTAGCCAGGAGTCCAATGATCTTAGCCCTATTTTTTATGGACTTTT
>DJAM01000034.1:0-4863 GCA_002429595.1 Coxiellaceae bacterium UBA6002 | reverse complement strand
CCCTATTTTTTATGGACTTTTGCAAGAGGTAATTCATCGATATGAACCTTTGTGAAGTTTATTTTTGAATCCATGTTAAACTCTTTGGTAAAGCTTGGTTCGCGATATAGCGACTTAAATAATTTTAATAAAAACAGGTTTTATATGTATAAGTATGATTTTTTTCTGGAAGCAAATTTAGAAAATGATTCTGGCGCTCAATCTAAGGAGGCAGATCTACATGATCTAGCAAATTCTTTGATTGAAGCAAACCTTATAAACACTTGGCAAGTCGAGGTTAGAGCCCAAGATGACAAGTTCATTCGATTTCACTTAGGCGTCTTTGCAGATGATGCAGATCCGAAGAACATATTGAAGAGTTTGAGAGCGTCAGCTGAAAATATTGAGTTTTTCAACATTACCTTAGAAGATTATCAAAATAATAATTTTATTAAAATGAGACGATAGAAAGTTCTACGATGTATTTTTTTATCTTGTCAATCCTCAACGGTCACCGCCCATCGTTCATGATCACGCCATTCGTTATTAATTTTCAAATAACGAGGCGAATAACCTTCTTTGCGAAAATTGTTAGTTTTAACAAGATTGATCGAAGCTACGTTTTGGGGTTGGATGTTTGCTTCTACTCTATGTAGCTGAAGTGATGTAAATGCCTGCTCCAAAACTAATTTTAAACCAGCGCTCATATATCCTTTGCCTGCATAGGCTGCAACAGCATAAAACCCAAGATAAGCACTTTGGAAGGCGCCGCGTACTATTTCGTTAACATTAAAAACCCCAGCGATATGGTTATCTACGCAGACTAAATAACTTTTTTGATTTGGTTGCTGATATCGTCTTAAATAATTTTGAAACGATTCTGTCGTAGTTGGTGCTTCTACCCAGGGTTCGTGGAGTTGTTTGCTTTTTTCCATTGCTAATATGAAAGCATGCTCGTCGCTGGGTAAAGGTTCGCGTAGAGAAATTATATTGTCCATATTGTCTATTGGCCTTTAACTCTATAGCTATTACAGATAGCTTATTCATACCATAAGAAAAAACTTGCTTCAAATTCTTTCAGTAAGTTAGCCCGTACCCTTTAGATTGTTGAAGTACTAAAATTTAAGCCACTCTTTATTTTTTTCATCTGCTGATGTTTAAGGTTGGATGACATAATTTAAATCTAGAGACTGGCTCGACTTCAAAATACCTTATTCTAAAACCGGATATAGAGTATTATATCTTCCAAACCTATAAGTGGCAGGTAGAGAGATGAGAAATTTAACCATTAATTTGATTATTAAGTATCCTACTTTAGATGAAGGTTGGGCATTAAGCACTTTTTGCTGTTCAATAGAAGGATTGTCTCAAACAGTTTTTGAAAAATATACGGCCGTGTTAAATCTTCCTGGGCCACAATGTGGATTTTTATCAGAAGATTGTTTTACTCCTTGGGGGGAAGAAGAATGTTCTCCAATTATAGAAAATAGTTTAAATAGCATCGTGATAATTGGTCAAAAGCTAGTGGCGATAAAACATCCTGATGCTCTAATTTCTCCTAAGTTAAAAAAATTCAGTAATCTTCAGGAGACACGTGACTATCTAGATAATCGATTTGGATTTTTAATTAGAGAATATAAAAAACATTTCCCTAATGCTGCTGAATTAGTGTTTTATGAGAAATTACGAAGAAAATTTGGCACAAATTCAAAACACTATTTTTTGGCGATTGAGAATTATGTTAGTGGGATTTGTAACATCTTATTTGAATTTTCGTCTTTATTCCCAGAGAAAAAATTTGACTACTTCTATTCATTAGGACTTCTGTACGAACATTTACGATCAGCTGGGTTCAACATTCGCTACAGAGGAACGCCTCTGCAAAGTCCAATTGAGATTCCGTATCGAGACGAAGGTAATGGGCAAGGACCTTTTTATGATCATTACACATTGCAACGTGCTACTGGTTATCCTACTTTAATCGGGCGAACCGGGATTACGGTTCGTGAGTTATCGCGTACTGTTGAACAAAATCAATATTCACTTCCCTATGGAGATAAAAAATACTCTCGTAAAAACATCCCGCCCGAATGTTGGTATCCGGGGGAAGATAAAGGATTATTGGTCATAACGGGAAGGGCGAGAGATACAGAACAGAAAAGACCTGAGGTCTATAAGGAACGCAAAGAATATGAAACTGCAGCAATCAAAAATGCTTTACGAACAGGGCGTCCAATTTTAGCCATTTGTGCTGGCTCTTGGAGGCTTCTTGAAGTTTGTGGTGGTCAAACGGTTGATGTCAAAGGACACTGTAATAGAAGTGGTATGCCTCGCAAAATTGCTAACGGCACAATTGGATATAATATGGAAGTCCATCGGATTCAAATTGAGCCGACGTCTTTTTTAGCCGAAGCGATGGGCTACATAAAATCTCAAGAAGCACTAGCGCAAAACCCTAATATTCGGATACAGCCCGCGGTTAATAGTGTCCATTGGGCGGCTCCTTCGAGAAGAAATTTCCCTGGATATTTAAGAGTGGCCGCTAGCTCCTTACGTGATGACCAAATTGCACCTGAGTTACATAAAACTGGCAATCAATTTGAAGTAGAAGCAAATACTATTGAAGCATTTGAAAGTCAGTTTGGGGCTCCAGTTTTTGGCATTCAATGGCACCCTGAAGCGTATGAAAAAAACGCGACAGGACAACCCCATCATCGATTATTAAAGTACTGTGCCCAAGCTGGAGAAACATATGCAGCAAGACAACGTATGCTGCGCGAATATAAAGTAAAGTTAACCGATGGTCAGTTAATTAAACGATGGGGCGTGATCGTCAATGAAAAGCGCCGTGATCAACTTGCCCAAGTGGCAGTTGATGACTTGCAATCTAAAGTTGCTGAAATGAAAATTAAATAGTTTTTTATATTCATATAAAGCATTTTCAGTTAAAACCTTTTATGCTGATCCTGACATCTGGCTAATAATTGCTTCTGATTCGAATTAACCTTTGCGGCAATATCAATGCGCTAACTACCTGAAAGCAGATTCAAAAACTTGAGTTGGCTCAAAGAGTGCAGGCCGCGCATGGTTCACACCGACCTACTAAATCTCGTTAAATTGTTTTCTCTTATTGACCATGAAAGCATTGTTTAATTAATATAGTTTAATTCGATCCAAGAAATTATGTTGGACCTATTTTTATCAAAGGAATGAAACATGAACAAACGAGAACTTGGCAGACAAAGAATAAAAGAAATCCTCGGCGATAAATCTGAAAATCTCGCTCAAATGTTTGAGAAAATATCCCCCGATTTCGCAAATTATATACTTGAGTTTGCTTATGGTGACTTGTATGCCAGAAAAGGGTTGTCAGATAAAGATCGCGAGTTAGCTGCAGTTGCTTCTCTTATTGGTCAAGGCAATACGGGAATTCCCTTAAAAACTCATTTGCGCGGAATGCTAAATGTGGGGTGGACAAAAGAAGAGATAATTGAAGTATTCATTTTCCTAATCGGTTATGTTGGATTTCCGTCCTGCGTTGATGCAATTTGTTCTTTGAAAGAAGTATTGGAAGAATAATGGCGAACTATCTATTGGTTCATGGTGGTGATAGAGATGGAAGCGTTTGGAGTAAGGTCGCAACGATTCTAAAAGCGCAAGGACACAACGTGCTTTGCCCTACAATGAAATCCGTCAAGAAAGCAGCTCTTCGGGACAATATTGACGAAATCATAAATGAGATACACTCTAGTAACTTTGAAGATATAATCCTTGTCGGCCACAGTTATGGTGCAATGGTGATCACTGGTGTAGTTGACCGAGTACCCGATAGAATCAAAACTTTAATATATATTGACTCGGTCATACCAAAAACGGGCTGCTCGCTTTTTGGTATGTTGGCTGAGAAAGGAATAAATTATGAAGATTTGGGATTGACATCGGATAAAGCTTGTTTAGAAGAACTAGAGTTTAATCAAACTAATGTCTTGTCTAAAACGAAAATATATATTCTTTGCTTGCAAAGTGAATTCTTTAAAATCACCAAACAAGTTTATGATGAGCTGGTGTCTTCTAAAAGAGTTGATACGTGGTTTACTTTTTGCCTGGATACAACTCATGCCTGTATGGTCGCTCAGCCTGAGCAATTAGCCGTAATACTATTTGGTATTCAAGTTCTGTAAAATTTATGCAATGAAACACATTCGACTAAAACTCATTTTTATGTTTAAGTTCTACTGGCGATTTCTCTTGCGTTGAAGCATGAATTGGACGAAAAAATAAAGTAATATTAAGAGCATGAACTCGCATGTTTAACGGTTGCAGCGCAGATTCTGACCGGTTTCAACATCTTCACCGAAAGTATCACGTATCTCACCAAAAGTATCATTGCTATTGTCCAAGATGTCACTGTCAATCGGCAAAGACAATCGTGCAGCATGATCGCGCAGCAATCTTAGGGATGCTTTGATCAAACCATTTTGTGTGGCAAAACATAAAAGTCGATCATCATCTTCATCAAGTAAATCGCTCGATTTTAAAACTTCTTGTGAAAAATCTAGATAGTCACAAAATTCCTGATCTAATATAGCTTTGGCAAGTAGTTCAAAGGTTGGAAAAATTACATCTAAGGAGTACGCGTACCGCTGGGTAATTAATTTAATACTATTTAGATCGTTTCGCTTAACACATCCTGCTTTCTTTATCTAGAGTATCTTCTTGGCTGATGATTTTTAGCATAGGCACACCAATGGAGGATAAAATGTCTAATATAATTTTTTTGGCTTAAATTAATCTTAAGAGCAATTTTTGTGGTTCTGGTTCTTTGGGCATAACAAAAAAAAACCTACCGTTGCCCTTACATACAAGCCGACGTCCCGTTGCACA
>DJAM01000169.1 GCA_002429595.1 Coxiellaceae bacterium UBA6002 | reverse complement strand
TCTTTTCAATGCTTCTTTGGCAATGCCCTTGTTGTTCGCACCGGCATAGCCGGTGGTTTCGCATTTTTAAATGACAGGGGAAGGGGAAGGGAATGAGAACGAAGCGCCTACTCAGCAGTCCGTCCAACCTCTTGTGGAATAGCTTGCTGCTCTTTAGCTACTTCATGCGCCTTCGACCAGTTCACATAAGCTGCGCCTTTATTACTCACTGCTCTATTTAGAACTTGATCTGCATCTTTGTGATTTTCATCTAATTCCGCTAACACGCCTTCTAATGGCAAGTGAGTTTCTAAATAGAGTTTGCCATCCTTCCAACCGGCCTTATAAGGATAATTAATAATGCGAACCGGTGAGCCATTATGGGTCATTTGGAAAAGTTTTTTGATATCTTCGGGGTACATTCGAATGCAACCGGCACTACTACGACGTCCTACACCGGATGGATCATTGGTGCCATGAATTAAGTAAGTGTGGTTTGATAAGCGCATAGAATATTCACCAAGAGGATTTTCAGGACCTGGTGGTACGACTGGGGGTATATAAACACCCTCTTTCGCTCGGGCCTCACGGATAGATTCAGGTGCGTGCCACGTCGGGAAAGGAGTGCGTTCGATGATTGTCCAGGCGCCTAGCGGTGATTCCCATCCTTCTCGTCCGATACCAACTGGGAAAACATACACTTGACCACTGCCAGGAGGGAAGTAGTAAAGACGCATTTCAACTAAGTTGATTACGATCCCGTTTTTTGGCACGTCAGGTAAGATATATTGGGTGGGGACAATGAGTACGCTGCCAGGTGGTGGATGATCTGCATCAACACCAGGGTTTGCTTCTTGTAATTCACAGTAACCAACGTCGTAGCGCCGTGCGAAAGTCGAAAAGGTATCTCCCTCTTCTACAACACCTGTTTTAATATCTCCTACGACATCAATACCATTTTTAGGCAATGCAAAATTAACGCCAAAGGCGGCTGTTGATTTTAGCAACAGCAAACAGATCGCCGGTCCACAAAGTAATATTGTCGAAATTCGTTTTATCATTTTTATTTGTTCCATATTGAGTCGTTTTTTTAAACGATTAAGCTCGAGGTCTAAGATGTCTTCCAGCACCATCACTCACAACAAAGGCGACAACCGCACCGAATAAAATAATTAACCATGAAAGGTATACCCAGATCAGGAAGATCGGGATTGCCGCTAAGGTACCATATAACAATTCATATGTTGGAAAATTTAATACGTACAATCCAAAACCATACTTTGCAAATTCGAACAGTAGTGTTGCTACGAAGCCACCTAATGCCGCGTGTCTAATAAATACTTTGCAGTTGGGTAATGTGATATATAAAACGGTAAAGGCAATAAATGTCAATAAGTAGGGTGAAATTGCTAAGAATGGTGCTTGGACACCCAGTAGACGGGTTGTCCCTTGGATCGCAGGTATCGAAAAAATATAAGAACTAATCGCAAAACCGACACCAATTAAGATCGGAATAAAAGTGAGCAGCCCCCAATATAACATAAAGGCAGTGATTCCAAGGCGGGGTTTGTGTGCGCGCCAAATAACATTAAACGCCTGCTCCATATTAAACATCATTAAAATGGCAGTGACTAAAAGGAAAATCAAACCAGTTGCTGAAAGGTTCAGTGCCTGTATAGCAAATTTTTGAATATTGGCTTGAACTACCTGAGCGGAGGTGGCAACAAAATTCTGGAAAATGAAATCCTGAATTTGCTGGCCAACTTGACGGAACATAGGGAATGCCGACATGATGGTAAAGCTAACGGTCATCAAAGGGACAATGGATAAAAGACTCGTATATGACAAAGCGGCTGCCCGTAAAGGACAGTTATCAGAAATAAATTGCGAGACAACTTTCTTTAGAAAATTAAAAAAGTCTCCGAATAACTTTTGCCATTTTATAGCTTTTAACTTGGTGGCCACTTAACAACTCTTCAATGTATAATCTTAAAAATCGCAAGTCTATCCGACACCTTAAATGAAAGGAAGATACATGGAAAAAATTACTATCTACCATAACCCGCGCTGCTCTAAATCTCGCCAAGCGCTTGAGCTTTTAAAACTACGTCAAAAAAACCCTAAGGTTATAGAGTATTTAAAGAATCCGCCTTCTCCTGAAGAACTTGATAAAGTTTTATCGCTTTTAGAAATGACGCCACGAGATTTATTGCGCAAAAACGAAGAGCTCTATCGGACGTTAAATTTGAGCAATCCGCAGTTAACAGATAAAGAACTGCTGCAAATCATGACAGAAAACCCAATCTTAATTGAAAGACCGATCGTCATTGTGAATAAAAAAGCAGTTGTAGCAAGACCACCTGAAAAAGTATTGGATATCATATGAAACCTTATCTTTTAATTTTATATTACAGTCGCTATGGCGCCACAGCAAAAATGGCAGAATATATTGCACGTGGCATAGAAGAGGAAGGAACGTTTGAAGGCCGAGTTCGCACCGTCCCTGCTGTTTCAACTACTGTTGAGGCTATTGAAGATGCTATACCTTCCGACGGCCCCTTATATGCAAGTTTAAGTGATCTCAAACATTGCTCAGGATTAGCGCTAGGTAGTCCAACACGATTCGGCAACATGGCAGCTGCCTTAAAATATTTCTTAGACGGCACTAGCAGTCTATGGCTTTCTGGGCAACTTACTGGCAAACCAGCCGCGGTCTTCACTTCAACCGCCAGCCTTCACGGCGGCCAAGAAACTACTCTGTTGAGTATGATGTTACCTCTCCTACATCATGGCATGCTTTTAATGGGTCTACCTTATACGGAACCTGCCTTGATGAATACACGTAGTGGTGGCACGCCTTATGGACCTACGCACCATGCCGGCTTAGATTCTAAATTGCCGGTTAACGACGAGGAAAAGACCCTGTGTCTTACTATGGGTAGGCGCTTGGCGGAAACAGCTTCCAAGCTAAACAACATCGCTTAGCGTTCAAAAATTAAAACCAGCGCTAAGGTAAGAGAAAGTCTAACGTCTCATCTTTGTGCTTTCGTAAATAGTTCATAAAAGGAGTTCCTCCTGTCCCAACTTCAGTCGGGTTAGCAAGTGAGGTTTGACTCTGCTTTTGGATGTATTGTGCGGCAAAACGTAAATGAGTTTGGCGGAAATAAGATACCGCTTGTAAACAAGTATTATACAGTTCACGAAGTTTCGGATGCTTCTTATGATGTTCTAAAATAAATTGCCTAATCGAACCAGACTGTTCGATTTGCTCTAAAAATTTCCGATGAGAAGCAGGCATATAATCGCGCATTTCGTTTAAATAGACTCGTAGCGGGTCATTATGATGAACGACTCCAAACAATGCGTCAAAACACGGCACAATTGAGCTTTGCGCACCGGTTTCCCCGCGAAACTGTTGTGGTTTATTCTGGTAGGCAGCTACTCCCTCATAGAGTAATCCGTGGGGTAAAGCGGGATTATCTTTCCAACCATGAATATAGGGTCTAACACGATGGTAATAGATATAAGGATCACAATTCTCCGTCATTCGATCAAGCGTTTGGCACATATGTTCTAAAGAAGAGGCTATCTGCTTCAAATGGTAGACTACTTGCTCAACGTCATTATTTTTAGCGCTTTCTTGTAGGGGCAAACAATGTTGCAAGCCTTGCGCCGCCTTCATTTCTATATCTATATGAACTAGCACAAACCATTCTTCATCCAACCCGCCCAGAAAATTTTGAGACAATACAATATTTCCAAGTGCAACAGGCGCAGATTGATCAAGACGTTTCCAATTTTGTAGCGCATACGAAGCATAGGAGAGCACAGGAAAGCGCTGGAGTTTCTTAGCTACCTCATACCAGGGAACTGCAATACTAGCAGGAATACTGATCTGAACCTTCGAGCTACCCCAAACATACGCATGGCCAAAAAAAGATAGCAATAACATGGCTCTCTCTAAGAATTGGTTAGAGGTAAGACCATCAGTCTTTAGCACAGGAATTGAGTTAAAGGTCGCAATTACCTGGCTTGCTACCAGTAACTTTGGCAATTCTGTTCCTAAACTCTCCCAAAGTGCATACTCTTGAGGTAATATCTCAATCGGATCTTCAGAAGGTAAAAATCCTCTCTGTAAATGAAATTCATGAGCAGGCATATAAACTTCCTTGCTAGAAAAAGTAGTTTCAGTATAACACCTTAGGGCTGTTGAGTACGAAATCAAAGCCACAAATCATATAAATTAGTGAAAACCAGGCAAGAACAGTGTAGAATTGCGAATTATTCATTCCCATAGCACCATCCATTACAGGTATAAATACCTTGATCTTAGAAGGAATATCTCATGATGACTTTAGTAGAGGAGAGACGGCCGGTAGATACAATGAGTTATTTGCAACAAGGAAGTGCGAATGGTAAGTCGATCATCCCAAATCTTGATGACTATTTAAGACTTAATACTGATTCATCATCACTGGCATTTCAAGCAGCACGTAAAGGCCATATATTTGTTCTGGAAATGCTCCTCGATTCTTCCCTCGAAGGTCTTTACGAAAAAGAAAAGTTATTAACTACCCAACTCCATAATCATCAGCTCCACAGACAAAGCCTTTTTAGAAAAAGATATTTTTTACATGTTCAACGCTTAGTACTAAGCGATTTTTATTTGAAATATGGTGCTGCAGGAGCTTTGTTCCTGAAGGAGCTAGAAAGTGAAATTTGCTACCAGTTAGATCAAGCAATTTACAAACTCGCTTTATATCATCGTTCCGCTTTACGTCGAGCGGAAGAAACAATCATCGATGGTAAAAGAGTACCTCTAAATACCGAATTGCGTGTCAAACTACACAGAGAGTTTCAAGAAAAGATAGTCGCCGACGCTAATTCAGTTATCATCAGTGTTTACCACACGATTTCAGATAAAAACAACGAAACCATTCTAATACCAAAAAATCTAAAGGAATTAGAATATATTTACTACACCCAGTTGCCGACCAAAATTAAAAATATTACTCAGTTCGTCAAAGATATAGATGAAGAGCATCAATCTTTAACTGATGAATTAGCAGCAACGCTAGAAGCCATATCACAGGCGAAAAAGGCACGTGAAGCACGAAACTTTACATTTCTTTCAAGATTAGCCGCGATCAAATGCTTCAGAATCTCTTCGGAACTAAAAACTATCTCTACGCTAACTGCTCTACCTGAAGTTAGAAGCACGGTAGCTGATGAGGAAACCGGTAATACATTAATGCACGAAGCATTGATGAACGGTGAGTACATTACTGCACTTTATCTAAATGAAAAGGGACACTCATTTTTTTGGAAAAATAAGTCGGGAACTGCGGTGGTCGATGTTCAAGATAGTAAAGGCAATTTTTTACTGTTACATCTAGCTGGCAAAGGAGAATATGAAAAAATTTGTGATTTACTGCTGGACGGCGCCAAAGATGATTTACTAAATCATCAACATCAGGGGCTTTTGGACATTAAAGCAGGGAACAATACCTTTCTTAATTTTATCATCGATAAAATCAATGCTACCGGCTTTGATTCAAAATATATGCATATTTTGCTGATGTTAATTGCAAAATCAGTGAGAATCGCTCATCTCTTAACATCTATTGGCAATACCACCCCCCTAGAAAAGTTGTTGAAATTCCCCGAAAAAGAACAGAAACAAATTTTCAAACTCTTAAAAACTTCTCGCAAAGCAGATCATTTTGCTAGCGAATTTCAAAGTGATATTAACTTTGCTATTTGGCACGATTTTTTTGCATTACTTAAGCCAGCACCTACACCCATCACAACTAATTGGAAGAATTTATTATCTGGACTGAAACAAGATAATATACAACAGATCACAGTACATCGGCCATTCTTAGAAAGTGTTTGCTCGCATCTTCATGATGCAAAACACTTAAAATCAGACAAAGCGCTTTTTTCATTTTTAAATGAAAAGTTAAAAACGTTAAAAGCAGATTCCAAAACTCTTACAATGTATAAAAACTATTTGGAAACTTATAATGTGGATCAAAAAAAACGCTTGCAAGGCAGGATCCAACTCAAAGATTTTTACAGCATTCAAAGCGGCGAGCCAGCTCGTGATTGTTATTTAAAAGTAAAATCAAGTTATGGCGCGATGAGGCCACAATTACCACCAGCTTCCAAAACAATTGAACACTCTACAGTATCTGTGCAAAATTCACCAAAAAAAGAGGTTTGCTTCGATCCAGTGTTTACAAGCCCAAAAAGAAAAACAAATGCGAAAGATGTTGATCCCTTCCATTGGTTCGACCAACCATCCGCGAAGCTTGTTTGATAAGTAATTCTGTAAAAGCAATTTGTATTCTAAAATTGTTTTATTTACACTAGCTCGACTATTTCTCCATAAAATACTAACTATTAAAAGGAAAAAAAATGTTATTAAAATTCAGCAAACCAGAAAAGAAAGATAAAAAATGGGAGATTTTAGAAGATGACCAGAACCAAGAACATCTAAGAAAATTAGTTGCCATGTTCAACGCTTCTAGTTGGGATGAAGCCAGTAATTACCTGAAACAAAATAAAGTTGATCTCCAAGATAGAATCCGATACAGTCGCGCCGAACTTAAAGACAAAAAATGGCGAGACAAATCCACCCTTCTTCATATATTGGCTTATTTTAAGCTGGCAAATTATGTGCCTGGCTCACAAGAGACTGCGAATTACAATGAATTAATTGTGCAAATCATTAAGTTGGGCGCTGATATCAATGCAGTTGGTGACGGTGATTATACCGTCATCATGAGTGCGATATCAGAAGATAACCACCTTCTTTTTGACGCCTTATTGAAGCAAGATGATATTAACTTAACATATTACAGCCAGGTAAATGAACCGGGCGAAGCTTGCGCTCTAGCAATTGCTCTTTCTCAAAATAACGACCACTATTTGCAAAACCTTTCTGAAAGAGAAGATGTTGAAATAGATTTTCGCACTGTGAGATTTGCAATCGCAAGCAAGAACCCCAACGCAGAAGCATTATTTACCAACTACCATCTGATTTCGAAAACTAAGATCACCAAACTCGAAGCCGAAGTTAGCACGTTAAAATCAAAAGCTTTAGAAATAGCTTCACAATTAGAAGAAGAAGCTCCAGCAGAGGAGGTACACTCATCATCTAACAAACCTTAGCAGCCCTGCCCTCAGACGCAGAGCCCACAAACTCTAGGTTTTCAAACTTTTTGATTAAAACTATTTAGCTTCGGTTCGATATGGAACCGAAGCATTCTAAGACTGGGATGATCCTTTAGTAACTTTTCCAGGTTCGAAATCCTCTTGCTCCGACTCTTGTTCTTGATCGATTCCTCTTTTTCCCAACCTAAAGACTAGTGCATTGTTCCTAACAAGTACCCTACGACTAATTTCTTCTCTTGTAGGGTCTGGCCCTGCGGCCGCTGGTTTTTGAAGTGTTGTCACTGGCGTGCCTAGTAACTTTTCATCATCGGGCAGCATCGGTGAACGCTCTTGACTTGAAAGGCTTCCAACACTTGCTGTTTGATCATCTTTATATGAGGTGATCTGAGCGAATTCTTCGTTCAAAATTTCTGTAATTACCTCAGTTGCTTTGACAGCGACCTTAGAACCCCAATGACTATCAAATTCTGCAAGAAAGATTGGCCTCATTCCTTTCGTGAGTTTTAGTATCGCGGCTGTAACATCATCTGCAGACCCATCTTTTTTAACTGCTTTTAATAACTTGCGCACTTGTTGCTCCGGTGATTTGCCAGTGAGCTTATCTAGTTTTGCTTCGATATAAGTAGCATGAGCGTCAACAGGTACTGTTGCGGTTAAACCATCGGTAGCAGCGATTACACGAATAGTTTGATTAACACCATGAGTAATCTGTTCTGAAATAAACGTTGGTTCGCGACCAAGTATTTTTTTAGCGTCGTTCAAGCCATTAATTTTGTTATTGCCAATTCCACGTGTCACCATTAGTTGACGTTGCAAACGTTCCAGTCCGTCTTTACCGGGCTCAACGACGCCACCGGCTGCTTCAATTCGCCGTCTCTCATCTGGATGTGTAGCGTGATGAAGGAAAGTATTCAATAAATGACATTGAGTTTGTTTCCCAGGTTCTTCAACCCATAAGAAAACTTCACTGTCGCCAAGATAGCCAATATCAATGACTTCTCCATTGGTGAATAAGAATAAGGCAGTAGTACCTGAATCCCATATTTCTGGAACACTATGACTTAACTTGGTTTGTAATTTCTCGCAAACTTTGTGTATGAACGCACGACGAATGTCCGTGGCTTGCTCAAAATAGAGTTTTGGAACCGACCCTTGAGTAATCATATCCTCTTGAGGATGACGCAATCCTTTTACTTGTCCCACAGCCAGATGCTCATTGTAAGTAGCTATATAGTCACATCCTCCAATGGGTATCTTTGTAGAATCTTCCTTGCTAAGCGGTTTTCCTTCGAAATCTATGGCACTTTGTACTGTTAAATCGCGTTCAAACATGTCTTCCCCCTATGTTTTTAAACATCTCAAGATCGATCAACTTAGATTGCTAGAATTGATTAAAACTTGTGCTGTTTTGATGTATTTGTTAATATTTCTGCCCTAGATGAAGCGCTTAGGACCTGAGTAGACTGAAGCAAGTTTAACATCGTCCTCTTCAAAAAAGATCATCTAAATTTATTCAAATAGAGCAAATTATAAAAATGTCGGAGTAATGATGAGATACTGTGATTTATTAACGATTTTTGGCAAAGGCGTGTTATATGGAGTAGGGATCACAGCTGTTGTTGAGGGTGGAATTATTGGTTACCACAATATTGATGATTTTAGACATGCAGTAGCACCCCCCGCCAATAGTACCTTAGATAGCTGTCTTAAGGATTGGGGAGCAGAGAATGCATTGGAATTTTTACAGGTCATGTACGCGCTCATTTCAATAGCACCCGCCATAGTAATAGGAATTATAATTAGTTGTTTGGAATCCAGAAAAGCTTCATCAAACTCAACAGAAGCAGCTCCCTTACTCATCACAGATGAGGTTACAAACAAAACTCCAAGAAGTACTTACTTGAAAATCACCGTAGCAGCATTGCACGCCATCGGGGTAGCTTTTGTCGCTATTGGAGTTATTGGAACGCCTTTGACTCTGGCTTCTGGAAATTTTTCTTCTGAATATCGGAAAGATAATCCTGACGCTACAGATAAGGATTGTTATAACTCATGGGATTTCGAAAAATTTTACGAGTTTGCAGGAACTCTTACTATTTTGTTGTGCTTGTTAATTGGTGGCGGCCTAATATCTTATCAATGGCAGAGCGCAAAGGATAAAAATCTTGATAGCGCACCACCTGCTGTACCTAGTTTGTGAAACAAATCATAGAAGATAAATTAACTTTTTTTGGTAATTGCTTTTGCTCTATCCCAAAGCTGTAGCATATATTCGAACGACTGAGCGTTTAGATTTTCTAATCCTTGTTGGCGAGTTAATGTTTTGATTGCTTGCATTCGTGCTGCAAATTTATCATTTACTTTTGCAAGTGTTTCATCTACATCAAAGCCTGCAAAAATGCAAAGAGACACAGCCGTGTGCAAAAGGTCACCAATCTCTTCTTGCAAACGCTCCAGTGGTTCTTGATGTTCGAGTGTTTCTCTTATCTCGCGACATTCATCAATTGCCTGGTCGATAATCGCTGGTATATTTGGCCAATCAAAGCCAAAAGCTCTCGCATCTTTTTCGAGTGCGACCAGATCGTTTAATTCCGAGTGACTCTCTTTTGCTTTTGACATTTCAATTTTAACTCGATAAAAATAATATCTTATAACTATAACCAAATTCCACTCACCAATGAATAACAACATTTAGCTATACTGAAATAAATGTAAAATCGTAGGTGAAGAATATGCAAACGTACAAGACAGCAACTGCCATTATGCTCACGGCTATCTTATCATTTTCACTGCCCCAACAGATTGAAGCACGTGCTGGTGCTAGTTACGAAGGCGGATCAAGACCGAGTCCTGTCTATAGAAGCCCTAGCTACCAAGGTGGCAGCTATAATTATCGCCCTAGAACGACTTACCCTTCACCCTCTACTAACCCAAGTTCTACTTATTCTACTCAAACAACAACGAGTCCATATGCGACTCAAAAAGGATCTTCCAGTTCATTTCTACCGTCATTGTTCTCCGGAGCATTAGGAGCGTATATCTATAATAAAATGTTCAACACCAACACTGCTAATAATCAAGCGACTACAACCACAACTACAAGCCAAAGACCTGCGACCACTAATCAAGTGCCAGAAAAAACCACGGGTGGGTTTTTTAGAATAATTTTATTGCTACTTGTTGTTTACCTTATCTGGAGATTTCTAAGAAAACGTAGGGTTAAGAATTATAATCAAGCCGCTTTCCGCCGAGATAACACTCAATCTGGAGGTCAAACAATAAATGATTTTATAAATCAAATGGGAGCTCCAGCACAAAGCAATGTCAATTTATCAGAAAGCGATCAACAAGAATTCGGAAATATTTTAGTGCGTATACAAAACGCTTGGTCAAATGGTGATTTAAGACAATTAAGAAATCTTACCACCCCTGAAATGTTTGAAAATTTTTCACAGACACTTCAAGAAAATCAACGCCGAGGTATTACTAATACTGTCACGAATGTTCAACTCTTAAAACAAGAATTGCAAGAGACCTGGCAAGAAGGTAATACAATATTCGCTCGGGTAGCGCTCACGTGGAGTGCTATCGATTACGCCATTGATAAAACCGTACCACAAGATAGTCCTGCTCATCTAATTGATGGCAATATGACTCAGCCAACCGTTGCGACCGAAGTTTGGACATTTAGACGTGAGAATAACGGCCCATGGATCCTAGCAGAAATTACTCAATGAGTTAGTTTCTCTTGATCGGCTAGAAGGAAAATCTGAGTCACATAAGCATAGCCATTTTTATCATAGGCAAATCCGATACCTGTGTAATTGAAGTCACCTTCAATATTTTTTTTGTGACCTGGGCTATTTAACCACATCTTTACTATTGATTGAGCACTAAAGGGTGACATCGCAACATTTTCTGCAATACCACGTGGCTGATTAAATTCACCAAAAACGGTGTTCATTCTTTTATCAAAACCGTTGTGGCCAAATTTAACTGAGTTGTTAGCCATCTCGACACTATGTTCTTTAGCTTCTTTGGAAATGTTACTTGATAATTTTAATTCAGTTAGGCCTTGAGACACACGATAGTGATTCACCTCGTTTAAAATTTCTTTTTGAAAATCAGCATCAAAGTCTAAAGCATAAACAGGAGTAAAGAGAGTAAGAAAAATAATTCCTAATATTTTTTTCATTTTTATATCCTCTTGTTGAGTCGCGCCATTGTAAACGTGTGGCCTAGAAAATTAAACTGTCGATATCGACCTAGGAAAATGCTTACAAAAGCGGCAGCCCTTACTTACGCGAACAGCAGATAGTGGATTATTCCTCAACCCTAAGCGTTATAATAATATGTCCTAACTG
Organism: Coxiellaceae bacterium UBA6002; assembly: GCA_002429595.1. Lineage (GTDB taxonomy): Bacteria > Pseudomonadota > Gammaproteobacteria > UBA6002 > UBA6002 > UBA6002. The sequence continues at coordinate 14,195 of DJAM01000169.1, read as the reverse complement.
ACTTTTGTGATCCACCTTGTTCAAATTGATGACGAATCGATACCAGATGGATCACTAAGTTCAGACCAATCTTCACTCCTCACTAGAATGCCTTCCCAGAACTCCTTTACAACAGTCATGTTTTATACGAAAATTGCCAACCTATTAACCAAAAAATAATATATTTTTACAAAATTAATATCTGGGGCAATCAATGAGAACATGTAATATCTTGACAATACTAGGCAAGGGGCTTCTTTACGGAACAGCCGCTACAGCTGCAACCGCGGGGCTCATGGTTAGCTACCAAAATGGCAAAAATTATCATCCAAATAGAATTGTGCCTGACAATAGCACGCTAGGAACTTGTGTAGAGGATTGGTCGGAACAAAGTCATCAAGCATTGTTCTATCTTACATTCTGCCTCTTAGTACTCCCACCTGCTGCCGTTTTGGCTTTTGTATTTGATTGCTATCAATTTTTCAAAGAATCTCGCAGCCAGGAAGCACAACCACTGATAAGATCTGAAAATCCGGAAGATCTTCCAAAGTCGGATAAGTGTAGCAAGGTCAGTATTGGTCTTCTCCAAGCTTTTTTGGGAACCTTGATTATTCTGGGAATATTAGGAAGCGCTTGGACCTATGAAGAAGTTGATGTCGCTAGCGTCTTTGAAAGGCAGCATAGTAACGCCACCGCAATCGAATGCTTCGGAGCCTGGACTCATAGAGATAATGTTAACTTTGGTTATAACGTTCTCGGTTTTATCTGGACTTTTGCTCTCTTAGCGCCAATTACAACGCTTAGACAGTTTTGTTTATCGGAACCTGAAGTTGCTCCTTCAAGACTAGCTTTAGACTGATGGGAAAATGCTCACAGCAGCAGAAGAAGACACTTACGACAAACAACGAGTAAAGATTATTTTTTTAAAATCCACATCGTTATAATATGTCCATACTGACTTTTGTGATCCACCTAGTTTAAATTGATGACTGAATCGATACCAGGTGGATCACTAAGTTCAGACCAACCAAGCCTCAAGCAGTTTAATCTTACTTCCTAAATTCAAGAACATTCTTAGCTACATTTTTTATTAATAAAAGATTATATTGTCAAACACCTAACAATTTAATATCTAGCACTAAGCAAATAATAAACAAAAGGAATAATCATGGGCGCTGGAAAGATAACTAAAATTCTCTGTAAAAGTTTGGCATGTGGTTTAGGCCTCACTGCGGTGGGAACCGGTGTCGTAATTACTGTCAACAACATCATTCACTTTGCTCCAAATCGCAAGCCTCCTGCGAGTAGTACGTTTGAAAGCTGTATGGATAACTGGGATCTTGAAAATCATCATGAAGCGCTTGCTGTATTGTATAGCTTGATTGTACTGGCTCCAGCCACTTTAATTAGCATTCTATATTTCTATTATGAAGAATTAAAAAACTGTACGGCTGAAGAGGCAGCAACATTATTAGTTAGATCCGAACAAAGCTTGGCGCTTCAACGAAGCATCAAAGCGAAAGTTGGCATTGGGTTACTGCAAGGACTACTGCTTGTTCTTTTCGTATTAGGGATATTTGGAGGCTTAATAGTTTCAAACCAAAAAGAAGATGCGAGTGAATTTGAAAAAACACATTTCAATGCGACAAAAGAACAATGTTACGACGCATGGAATGGCATAAACAGATCAACTTTCGCAGCAAATATAGGTTTATTAATTCCACTTTTCTTAGTTGCAGCACTTGTTAGTATCATCAATTTGTTCAAGGAGGAACAGGCAATTGCAGTTGAACATACCAGTCCTGGGCTATAACTAATGATAAGCACAAGTTAAGTTATAAGTATACTGGGAGAGGTTAATTTGTAAGTATATTTAAAGATTAAGACTAGATTAAACTAAGAAAAAATTCTTAATAATTCTTCTGGCTTGCGCAAGAAAAACTTAAAATGTGAGTTTAGTATTTGAGACGCGACACTTACATTACTTTTTCTCGGAGCAATTCATGCAAGCGAAATCGAAACTAGCGCCTAACCATAAAAATCAATTCGCCTATTTTGCAGGTATTATTTTAACTCTCGGCTTACTTGGCGAAGTTCTCGATGTAAAAGGCAGTAGGGCAGTTCTCTTAGTGGTATTGTTAATCTGCATCGATACTGTACGACGAGAAAATTTAAATCAACTTAAAACGCAGTTTAGAAATGCCGCAAAAGATAACAATGTCGCGCGACTAAGAGAGCTACTGCCTATTCTCACCAAAAATAATATTGACGCTACCTGCCCAAAAACTAAACAAAATGCATTACATTTTGCCGTGAATGGCAATGCCATTGAAGCAATTATTTTTTTACTTGAAAATGAAGCCAGATTCCCAACATTTTCTAGAAGCAATTCCTTCGGAAACATCTCATTCTTGGCCAGCAAATCTTTACTTGTTAACCAACAAGATATAGCAGGGAATACTCCGCTGCACGAAGCGTTAAAACAAATTATTTATAAAAGCACCGACAACTTAGATACTTTAGTTGCCTTGCTTGTTAAAACTAATACTAGCACTTTAGTATCCAATATTAAGAGCTTGCTTGTGTGGCCTTCTCCTTCACTAAATACCAAGATTGATACTGTACTGGTTGACCATGAAGGTAACACCTATCAATCATTAATTGATAAAATCGGCATCTGCATAGATCCTGAATATTCAACTTTTATTGAACAGTTACTATACCTAATTAAGACTGACAGAGAGATTTTAAAATCTTATTTCGTCCCACCCTCTCTGTCTGACCCTTACCTGACGCATTAATATGACCAATCAAATTTGTTCAATTCTTTAAGATCTGAAGCAGTTAACTCTAGCAATACTGATGCGAGATTTTCTTCCAAATGCTTAACGCTTGAAGTACCAGGAATAGGCAACATCACAGGCGACTTATGCAACAACCAAGCTAATGCGACTTGAGCTGGTGTAGCATCCAGTCTTTTCGCAATTCGCATAACAGGACTTACCTCATTCGCAAGCTCTCCTGTTGCAAGCGGAAACCAAGGTATAAATCCGATGTGTTCTTGTTCACAATACTGCAACACTTCTTCGGACGTTCTTTCGATTAAGTTATATTTATTTTGTACGGTTGCAATTTTAGCTAAGCGTCTTATTGCTTTTAATTCTTCTAATGTTACGTTAGATACGCCAATATGACGGATTTTACCTTCTTTCTGTAATTCAACTAACGTTCCAATTTGAGCTTCTAAAGACACGTCAGGATCAATGCGGTGCAACTGATACAAATCGATACAATTAAGCTTCAAACGTTTGAGACTTTGCTCACATGCTTTGCGTAAATGTTCGGGATGTCCATTAACGATCCACTCCCCAGCGCCTGGCCTTATAAAACCACCTTTAGTGGCAATGACCAAATCGGTTGGGTAAGGGTGTAGTGCTTCTGCAACTATTTTTTCAGCTATTTCTGGCCCATAGGAGTCGGCGGTATCAATTAAATTAACTCCAAGATCAACAGCTTTGTGGAGAACTTCGAGTGCTTCAAAATGGTCCTTTGGTTCGCCCCACCCTCCTTGGCCTGTTAAGTGGAGAGTGCCAAATCCCAGACGATTAACTTTAAGGTCGTTTCCAATTAAAAAAGTGCCACTTTTTTCAGCAAGATTTTGTTGCTCATATTTTTTTTGTGCCGACATAGACGAACTCCTTATCTAAAGGTTATAAAAAAACTATAGAACAAATCGCTTGGTTGGAAGTATTTTTCAGCTTACAGCTTTACCTTTTCCCGGAAGTCACTCTCATGAGTTCGAAAACTGATGATCGGTCTGCAAGCCATCAGCAATCAATAATAGTTCACCATTTCGACCTTTGCCACCTTCTCGCATATAAACTCGCACTTGCCCTTTAGAGTGCTCAGAATGTCGCGAACTGATAAATTTTAATTTCGCAACAGCTTCAAATTCTCCTTCTTTGGTTACATAACAGTCACTAGCTTTAACTATTCCTTGATCTCCTTTTGAAGAGCCCGAGCGACTTGCTACATCAATCAAATTATCAATCCCGTGCTCTTCTGTAAGCTTTCTAGCAATTGGGCCTGGAAACGTGCAAAAAGCACGCCCATAGGGAATACCATTAATTTCTACAGGGAAAGGTCGTGTTGGGTCTTTAGGGTTGTTGGGTGAAAAACGTGGTACATGCGAGTCTGTCCAATCAACACTTCGCAATCTTTTATGATTGGTACTTGCAGTTTCTTGGCGCTCTTCTGGTGCTGACTTCTTTTCTTTTTTACCTTTTCTTACTACGCCCTCACTTTTTGCTTCTACATCTAGGAATGAAGTTGGACTAGAAGCTGTTTTAGGCTTCTCTTGCGGCTTAACCTTTAAAATAGTCAATGTTCTGTTTGTTTCGAGATAACGTATTTTTACCGCATGCAAGTTAACGCAAGCGCTAATTCTATCTAATGCTAGATCCTGCTGATCTTGATAATTCACTTTGCTTTTTATTTTATATTCTGGGAGGACATCGCGGCGAAAGCTGATCGCATTATAACGCGCGACTAGAAAATAACCTGTGTTGATCAATACTAAAACCGAACCAATTTTACTGCCAGCAACGGCTAGAAATATAATGTTCAACAAAAGCCAAAACGAAATGGCAATCACCCAGTGTGACAAATTGGTAGTCGGTTTGGTACGGCTTAATATTGTCCGCCACTGATGCTCTTTAAGTGTTAATTGAGAAGTTAAGAAATTGTCGACAATTTCATTATCATTTTTAAGATCTAAAACCTGTAGAAAGCATTTTGCCCCATTATATAAAGATTCTAAGAAATCACAGTTTTGCCTAAAGCTATGGATTGTTGCCATATTCTTTAGGGAGTATTGAAAATATCCAAGATGCCAGAATTCAATTAATTCATCAGTATTAGACGGGCCTTTAAGCTTAAGTTGCTCTAAGTCAACGATTGAGGCATTTGCAATAGCATCCAAAAAACGTTTTGAATCAATACATTCAAACGTTTCTTTTAAAGCACCTGTAATATCGTCTACATTAAGTGCCGAATCAGTATTACCAACCGAGGCATGAACGTCTAACAGTACCGGCACTAATATCTTTACCGCTTGATTAATAACCTTACCGCGAAGCTCTGCTGTTGGTTGTCGTAGTAGAATCAGCTCCAGACTAATAACCCAATTTCTGACAATTTTCCCAAGCCATAATCGAACCGTCCCACCTCTAACATGCAGAAAACCTTTTCCTCTCTGATTTACCTCTTCTTCAAAAATACGCCCACCCTCATGCAAATACAGATTATGACCAGAAGCCCAAGGAGTTTGCAGCAATATAGTTAAATGTTTTGAAAGAGTACCGCGGGAGATTCGAAATTCCCTATTCGGGTCAAGAAGTGACTTCATAAACGCGCGAGTTCTTGGCATTTTTCTTCTCTTAAATGATGGATTCGACAGAGTATCATCATTATATTAACTTAATATTAAATCCTCCCTCTAATTTGCCTACGAAGCTTAAGGTAGGTTACACTTTAAAATACCCTTTTACCGAGAAAAATGATGATCGCAACGAAACGTGTAATTTTTATTAGTATGCTATTTGTGACTTTTTTAGTCGTTTCAAATCTCACAGCTTTTAAAATAGCCGAGATCCAACTAACGCCAAACTTTGCCTTTGATTTTCCAGCTGCACTTATTTTTTTTCCACTCACTTATTTCTTTGACGACATTCTCACAGAAGTTTACGGATTTAAAGTGAGCAGGTTAATTATTTGGGGCGGGATTATCTGCAGTTGTTTAGTGACTCTTTGTACTTGGTTGGCAGTACATTTGCCTGCATCACCGGTCTGGGATGCAAATACCAATCATGGCGCGGCCGCGTATCAGTTAATTTTTCAGGGTTCATTGAGGGTATTTCTTGGTTCGCTACTTGCTTTTTTCGTCGGTGAATTCTTTAATTCCTTCACACTGGCTAAGCTGAAAGTCATCACCCAAGGCAGACATTTTTCACTACGAGTTCTTAGTAGTACGGCGATTGGCGTCGGCCTCGATACGGTCATCTTTTGCAATATTGCTTTTTGGAATGTCGTGCCTCAATATTTGATTTGGAAGATGATATTAACACTTTACCTTTTTAAAGTATTTTACGAGCTAATAATGCTGCCCGTAACATTCTCACTCGTGAATTATTTAAAGAAAATCGACAACACAGATTACTTCGATACGAATACAAAATTTAATCCCTTTTCTCTGAGTTTATTAGACTAATTTTTCATTTAACTCTAGTTGGTGATTATGGTAACCTCCGTGAAAATAGGGATAGAGTTTAATGGAGTACTAAAATGGATTTTAAGTCATTCTCAACCATATCGATCCTAGCGCTTGGCAATTTCCTTGTGACACCCGCCATAGCATCTCCGTTCGATGGCTTTAATATCGAGCTCTTGGGTGGCGAAGCTACTCTCCAGGCTAAAACGCTTGTGCAAGCGGCAACTCCAGCAGCTCAATTAGGTTTACCACCCCCGTTTCCAACACTCCTTACAGAGATCTTTAACCATCATGCCACTTCGACAACCACTAATGGAATTGCCGAACTACGTTTAGGGTATGGTCGAGTATTATGTAATTCTTGTTTTTTTATTGGTGGCGAACTTTTTGGAAATTACAGTCACCCTGAATTTTCAAGTCATCAGATTTATGCTCAAACACCACTCGATATTTTTCCTAACCGCAGCACAATTGAAAGAGCTAAATTTAGACTAAATAGTTTTGAATATGGCGCTGATATAAAACCGGGCTATTTATTATCACCTACCACATTACTTGCGGCTAGAATTGGTATCGCTTTTAACAATCTTAAGATTCATGATTCCTCAGAATTATTTTTCCCCAACGATGACTTTGATGCGATTAATCACCTGAATAAAAATGACGATAAAGCAGGCTTATTACTAGGTATCGGACTTGAACAATATTTGTGTCGCGGTTTTGCTATCAGCCTTGATTACAGTTATACGGCATATAATCGCTCAGCTTTCGACCAAGTCAGCGATGTCACAATTATCTCAAGAACACCAGCTGCTTTCATAGAGGTTCCTGATGGGGTAGTGCAACATGTGGACAGCAGAATACATAGCAACAAAATTATGCTAGGCGTTAATTATCATTTTCAACCACCCTGCAGCCAAACTTATGCTAATAACTGCGATTATGATCAAGCGGTATTCACTGGACTTTATGCTGGTTTAAGTGCGGGTGATTTGAACATGCACGCAAGAATCAAAGGCGACACTTCTTTTGGAATAGTGTTAAGTCCTATTACTGGCGTCACAAGCGATGCCTTCTTGCAAAATACGACACTTGCCTCTGATGCTTTCATCGGTGAACTTTCCTTAGGTTATGGCAAACAATTTTGTAGGTTTTATTTAGGAGCACAAGCCTTCTTTAATGAAGCCGACCGAAATGTTACTTCGGATAGAAGCTACGCAAACGGCGTGATAGATCGACCTGCTGATCCAAATAATCCTGATGCATTATTATTTCCAGCGCATTACATCACTTCTTCCAAAGTTAGGTTGAGCAATGGTGAATTTGGGGCTGATCTCATGCCAGGGTTTTTATTAACGCCACGTACTCTTGTGACGCTACGAGTGGGCGCTGCTTTCAACAACCTTGAGTTACGCAATTTCAATCATTATGACAATGTTCCTGACATTGGTTTCTTTGTGGAGAATGACTTAGAAGCGGTCAAGAATAAACATCAGACAGGTCTGCGCTTAGGGTTTGGATTACGCCAAGACATATGTAACGGACTTTCAGTAACAGCTGATTATATCTATACCGACTACGGACACTTAAATGCCAATGCCACCACTGATAGTTTCGCTTTAGTAGGCGCAGATATCGTGGCAATTCCGACAGGTTTCACTACCCAGGAGAAATTGCACGTCAGTACCCAAGCAATATTATTGGGGTTAAATTATCGTTTTGGTTCGTGCAGATAATAAAGAGATTTTATGATATTAAAAGGATCGTGCCATTGCAAACGGGTAACATTTGAACTCGAATCTAACACCCCTTATCCGTATATGCGCTGTTATTGTTCGATTTGCAGAAAGACAGCGGGAGGCGGTGGCTATGCCATTAATCTCATGGGGAAAGCAAAAACGCTCAAAGTTAAAGGTAAGCAGTATATTCAAATTTATCATGCAAAAATTACCGACGAACAAAATGAAGTAGAAGTAAGTTCTGCTCAACGACATTTTTGTAAAAAATGTGCAAGTTGTTTATGGTTGTACGATCCAACTTGGCCTGATTTAGTACATCCGTTTGCTTCTGCAATAGACACACCACTGCCCAAAGCTCCTGAAGAAGTTTATATGATGTTAGATTTTGCAGCGTCGTGGTGCAAAATTCCTAAGAATAAAAAGAATCAATATCTTCCCAGATACCCTAAAGATTCCATTGAAAAATGGCATAAGAAGCATGGTTTATTAGTGAATAAGAAAGCTTGAGGTTTGGCCCATAAATACAACGCATCGCCTATAATAACAATATAAACATGCAAGGAGTTCGGCTATGAATGTGTCTATTTTTATAGCAAAAGTGTTGGGTTTGTATTTAGTCATTACTGGTATATTCTCGATTCTTCGTTATCGCTACATTGAAGAATTATTTACTTCTCTGAAGACTAATGATCAACGAGGAACCATATTTTTATTTGCATTGCTCCCTATTATAACTGGCTTACTGCTAGTTGTTAGCCATAATGTTTGGGTGACAGATTGGCGAGTCTTGATAACCATCTTAGCTTGGATCATGTTGCTAAGCGGAATTTATCGACTGTTCTTTCAAGATAAATGGATGAAGAATACAAAGTGGTGGCTTGACCATAAAGGATTTACGATAACCACCACCGTGATATTTTTGTTGGTAGGCTGTTATTTAACTTATAAAGGTTTTACTACTCGTCCCGTTTTGGACATTATGATTAATACCTGACACAACGTGCGCCATTTTTGATGTGAACTGATTTGATAGCGGTTTGAAAAAATCGGAAGATATCTGTTCATGTATAAATTTAAACGGTAGTTGCAGCCTCAAGTCATTCAATAATTCCACACCAAAAATATCCCTCAATACTCTTAAAAGTTCTTCTTTATTGCTCAAGCTGGTTTGAGTTTTCTTTTCACCATCAAATTCGGTTAACGCATTATTATGTAGTGTTAATCTGCCTGTTTTTGTGGGCTTAGTTACAATAATCATTTTGGTAAATATCGAGTCCGGATCTTTAGACGTATGGAGATTATATTCCCCAAATCATGCCAAGCGTTCTGACGCTCTTCAGAAAATAAATCAAAGCGATATTCTAAATTATATTTTCCCCCAAAAAAATAACCATACAGAAAGCCATACTCTTCCTGATAAGCAATTTGAAATTGACTATCATGTACTCTTGCTTCAATTGTCTTATTGTTTTTGAGCAACAACGGTTTTATCAAGCCATTTCGTCCGAAACCCACATCAACCAAATAATGATCGCCCTCAGACTGAACGATGAGGATAGCATGACGAGCGGGACGTGACCGAGGAGTACCACCATAAATCACCTCTGCAATTGGTATTTCCGGACGTTTAGCCACATTACAAGAAATGGCTTTACAATCCCTTGGAAAAATAAAATGGGTATTTGCGATCCCCGCTAACCATCCGCTATCAAAAGTTAGCGAACCCATTAGCATGAAAACAATAGAGCCCTTCACAAGGATTTTTGCTCGAGACTCATCAAACCGTTTTTCTCATGAAGTTAATTTATTTAATTCGACCCTAAGCTCAATCACATTCACCAGTTTAGAAATGAAAAAACAAGCGCAATTAATGGGCTTAGGTGTAGGTTTTCTACCCTATAATTTAATCAAACAAGAAATAAAGGATAAGAAATTACTAATTCGAAAAGTAGAGAAACAAAAACCAGACAGTCAATTCTATTTAGGTTGAGATCCTAAGAATGAAGGCAAGTTACATAGACTTCTATTAGACAAACTTAGAGATCAAAAATTTAAAAGAAAATTATTTTAACGGCACATGGATTAGTAACGTCTCTTCTTTGATAGACTCCGGAAAAGAACTAAATGCTACGAATGCAGGAGTTCTATTATCAATTTGAAATAGTGAGCTTTCGGACCATTTGCCATAAATATAATGATAAGCCAAACCTAAATTAACTGGTTTGCCAACATAATGAAATCGAGCATAGCTGCCGCCAGGAACTGTTCGATGCTCAATACCTAAATTCCGTTCTATGAGCGCCACACCAGCTGTGTAACGAACTTGATCTTCTGGTACATCGCCATCGTGAGGATTATCGTGACCGATGCCGATAAACACTCCAGCAAAATCATCACCCAACTGTTCATAGGACAATTTTGCTCTAAGAATATCCCAAGCCCGTGGAGCGGATTCAAAATACAAACCTCGTTCTGTCACCGATTGAATTGCAAAGTCATTTAATTCTACAATATCAGGCTCTTCTAAAGTTGCACACTCAAATTCACTCACTATATTTATTTTTTTTCTAGCTTCACTAGGCGAATAACCAAAGGTCTCTTTAAAACGACGAGCGAAAGCAGATTGATCATCAAAACCGGTACTTAATGCAATTTCGAGAACCGAATCATTTCTACTACGAAGAGAACAAAAAGCCAATTCCATTTTTAACCGTCTAATAAATTCGCCAGGTGTTTTATCAATCACTTCTGCGAACAACCTTTTCAGCGAAGACAAAGAGACGCCTACATATTTTGCAATATCTTCTAATAGAATCGGTTGATCTATATTGTCATAGATATAACGGACGGCTTTGACAAAATTTGAATTGTTCATATAACTCATATAAAAACCCCTTGATAAAGTTTTTATATCATATCTCAGCGAGAGACATTTAGTTGTGCTAATAAGTTCATAAAAACTATAAAACTCAAGATAATTCATTCTGCGCAAATATTTTCATTGCTGCAACTATAAATTGCAATAAGTTTGGATGGTGCTGATCATAAAAGCGTTTAAACTCTGACGTTTGATACAGCTGAGTTAACGCGATATATTTTTCTTTAGTTGGATTCCAACCAACCCAGGTATGATGCCGTTTAATAATTGCTTGCACCTCTTCCGAAGCAGGGTCAAGGTGTTTATCAATAGCCGCAATTAAATCATCATTAATTGCTTTGCCCTCTTTGAGAAAACTTTCTTTGTCTAATCCAGTCCAATGGCTTATTTTTGTCTTATATGAACTCATAAAATCTTTGCTAACAAGGCCTTTGGCTACAAGTTCGTGTTCATATTGCTGTTGCTTTTCTGAATCAAAGCCATAATATAATTCTTCATCTTTCATCATCGTTTTCCCTCTTAAATAGGCAATAGTGTTGTCAATTGTCTTGATCAGTGTTTGAGTCCGATCAAGCTTTTCCAATAGAATTTTCTTATGCGACTTCAATGCTTCAAGGATATTGAAATCATCACTCATAAGAATATTCTTAATAGCACTTAGAGAGAAACCCAACTGTCTATAAAATAAGATTTGCTGCAATACCAAGAGTTGTTCTTTCTCATAATATCGATATTTATTTTCACCATAATGTGCAGGCTGCAATAAACCAATCTCATCGTAGTAATGAAGAGTACGAACACTGACGCCTGACATTTTTGCGAGCTTTTTTACTGTATAAAACATTGGTATCACCTCTAAGCTACGAGACACGATAAAGTATGACGTTATGTCAGAGTCAAGCAGAAAAGTTGAACTATTGACGGGACGTTTTTGAAAGTGCATTAACACCCAGGTTTCGGGCCTTGACCAAACTGTTCTTCTGTTTCTCTGATAATCTGCCAGCGCTACTTCCACGTAGCCATCGCAAGACAGAGTTAAGATAACTTTGAGATACCAATTATTCAAAAATCCATTTTGAGCTGGATCAAAGATGGTACTTGTTATTAACCTGGCTCTTGACTCCTCTAATACGTTCTCTCTTAATTGTCTCATTTCAAACTATTACGGATTTTTAGCAGCACTAGCAAACCACTCAATACTTTGCATAAGCTCTAACATCAAATTCATTCTTGCCAACTTCAATTCAGTTTGCTCAATCAAAGGCTGCTTTAACTGTTTCTCGATGTCAACAGTTTCTGTCATGACAGCGCTTAACCTAATGTAAGATCCTTTGAGTTGCCGTTGAAGCCCCAGTAATTTTTCAGCGGTTTCAGTAATAGCTGCAGATAGCGCTCTATGCTTTTGTAACAATTCATCTGAATTCTCTGATGATGTAGATTCTACTTGCAACTTATTTAGAGCTTCGCTTAATTTGCCTTGTTCTGTTCCAAGTAACATTACTTGTAGTTCAAGTCCATAGGTTTCGCTTCGGAGCTCACACGCTTCCTGTTTAAGTTTTTCTTCTTGGCTAATCAGATCATCACACCGCTTTTTAACTGGATATTCCAATTTTTCATGCTCGAGTAATTTTGCTATCACCTTCAATGGTTCTACCCACATATCGGTATCTCGAGTTGCTCTAAAAAGATACTCAATAATTTCTTTTGCTTGATAAAATTTCTGATCAGCAAAAAGTTGGCCAGGTTGCTCCATTAAATGAATTAAAGTTGGCTTTGATTGGTTTAGACATACTCGAAAAATCTCCATAGTTTCTTTGATTTTATCGAATTCACCTTGCTCTTTAAAAATCTCTACCGCTTCATCACATTGTAGAAGTGCATCTTCATACCTTTGGGTTTCTTTAAAACACCGAGCCAATGCCAAATAACATTGACCACATTCGAGTGGATTTTTAGTAGGTGATTTAGCAATTGCTTGCGTAACTTTAAATCCTGTTAAAGCCTGTTGCAAAACTTTACTAGCTTGTTGAAATTGTTGCTCTTCAATCAGTCTTAAACCGTCTCGATATAGCTCACCAGGGTTGGTGGCAGAAAAGAATTGCAACTTTAAAGCATCTCTTTGTTTACTTCTTAATTCAGCTCTTTTTTGATCAACCGCTTCATTACGCATTTCAAATGCTTTCTCGTGTGTCATTCCAGCAATACGTGCTTCAAGATAAATTAAATTTAGACGATAAAACTCCATATTCCATGCAGAGGGATCATCCTGACAAGTTAATTCTTTAGTATTCTCTAACCATTCAATCGCCTTTTTAAAAGCAGTCAGTCTTCTTTGCCATAAATTTTTTGCCAAGGTTATCGCTCTCTTGGGGTTTTGACGTGGACCTTTATAGTTAGCGACATACATAACGGTTTTAGCAGAATGTAAATGATAACTCTGCTCCATAGCATGATAAGCACCCTTATCAGCAAATGACTCTGCCATTTCAAATAAAGACACAGGAGTTGCTTCAGAAAACTCTGTTCTTGTTGTCGCCATTTTAGAAACATTGGCTTTATTGGTTATTTGTTGATGGTATTCTAAATCTACTGGTTCCGTGAACATCGGTCTTAGCGCCTGATTTTTAAGTAAAGAGTTGCCCTGCAATCTTTTGCCATTACCCATGACTAATTCATCAAGCAAAACCAAATAACGAACTGCAAATCGATGCAAGATTTGAGCAGCTTCTTTATCTTTACTCATGGCTAGTAAATATTCAGGCGCATAGATGCTATCCAGTAAATTTTCATCATAAACAGGAACTTTGCCTAAAAGTTTTCCTGCCACGAAAACCTCAAGCTTCTCTAATTGTTCTTGACCATCAACAGAATAGATTTTTCCCAATAATAATGTGGCTTCTACATTACCCCACGCATGCGCTTTTTTTAACCATTCGAGGCTCTGCATTAATAAGACGGTCGGTTTGGCATTATCGGACTTCTTCAAAGCTTCTTGAAGCCTTAAAGTAAGATGAATTACTCCCAAGAAATAAGCAGCCTTTGATTTCAAGATCTTATCGGCTGATTTTTGGGAAATTTGTAACAAAATCTTTTCTGCATCTTGTTTGCCAGTGTGAGTCGCTTCAAAATACAAATCTACTGCTTCTTCGTATTCAGTCTTTTTCTGCATGATTTAATGCCTCAATAAATGCTGTACAGGTGGATTCAAGGGAAAAGCAAGAATATATTAATATTTGCTAAGTATCAATTTTTCTCATAAGTTTTTGGTTAGTCTTGAGTTAGAAGTTGGGTTTCTGATGATAATGATTACATTAACTAGCTCTGAACATGA
>DJAM01000139.1 GCA_002429595.1 Coxiellaceae bacterium UBA6002 | reverse complement strand
ACAAGTCGCGGGACGTCGGCGAGAGGTTGTGTCCAAAGTGAGTTTTGTCATGTTCAGAGCTAAATATTACTATTCACTAGGTTCATCTGATTTGGTTTTATAAGTGCTATTAGCGGGTATATCATTGCCGGTATAAACACTGATAATTTTGAATGGCCGATCGGAATTCGCATTGATGAAATTATGCTTCGTTCCCTCTGGGATAAAGATTAAATCTCCAGCATGAACCATGGAGGTTTGTCCATTCAATATCGATTTGGCATCACCTTCTATAACAAAAATAACTTGATCAAACGGATGAGTTTCCATGCCAATCTCATTTTTAGGATTGGTATTAGGGTTAACAGACATAAATACCACTTGACCACTTTTACCCGTGGTGCTAGCAACTTTCCAATTAGAATTTTGTTTAGCTTTATCTGCAATTTGAGTGATAATGACAGGGTTAAAATTATTCATAGGTTTTTGTTCTCCGACAGCTGTAGGGGTATTAAATAGTAATATTGTGCCGATGGCGGTTAGCATATAGCCAGATATAGTTTTATTGATAGTCTTCATTAGTAAATCTCCTTAATGATGCTTTAAAAATTAGTATAGAAGATGCTCTTTAGTTTTTGTGACAGCTATTTACAGAAGGTTGCAATATATTGATGACGAGAGGATGAATAGATGAGAATACTCTATGGGGCGCCAGCATCCGTTTTTGTAAGGAAAGTAAAAATTCTATTAATAGAGAAAAACTTAGAATATGTAAATATTCCCATCAATCCTATGTTAGAACTACCCCAGGAATTCAAAAAAATTAGTCCCTTAGGTAAAATTCCGGTTTATCAAGAAGATGGTTATATTTTGTCTGACTCATCAGCTATCTGCGCTTATCTCGATGCGAAATATTCACACCCTTCGTTTTATCCAAAGAATCCTGAGTTGCTAGGTAGAACTTTGTGGCTGGAAGAATTTGCTGATTCAGCACTTTTTCAAGCTACAGCTGCGTGTTATTACCAAACAGTATTAGTCCGTTTATATCGTGAACGCGCTCCTGACGCTCAAGCTATCGATTCTGCTATTGCACAACAGTTACCACCAATGGCTGACTACTTAGAAAAAGAACTGGGTGTCAATGAATTTTTAATAGGAGACTTTTTTACTATTGCGGATGTATCTGTAAGCTGTATTTTAATGAATGTTTATTTGTCGGGTTATGAATTATCTTTCAAAAAATGGCCAAATTTAACACATTATCTTGAAAGAATCTTTAATCGTGCAAGTTTTAGGATTTGCGAATTAGATGTTAAAAAGGAGATTTCTAAGTTAGCTTGTTCAAGCTATTAAAAAATGTAATAACATGTGATTACAAAGGCGGACCACTTTTTGTGTCTTTTGAAGGCGTGCTAACACTTGCCACTGTGCCATAACTCACCTTTGGTCTATTAAGCAAATGTGAGCTAGGAGTTGCAACATGTTTCATTTCAATAGCGACATCTCGCTCTTTTTTAGGATCTCCCGGAGGTAGAACACCTGACAATTGCTGATAAGTAGTGGCTTTGATAAAGCGTTGTAGCTCACGCCAGTTCGGGGTTAGATCAACCGATCTTTGATCATAATAAAGTTCTAAAGTACGCTTCTGCCATCGAAGCTGTCCTTTGTCTCTCGGATCGATCAAATCACCACACATCGCTAACATTTGCGACTCCATTGTGTCTTTTTCAGATGCTATCCAGACTAGATTTAATGGCGTGTTAGAATTTCTAGCGCGTACACCTTGAGATAAAATTTGCAACCACATGGCGGTCATCGGTGATTTGCCTAAGATCAGTGTTTCTAAAGAAGTATTTGACTGGATTGCAGTTGCCAGCACTTCGAAACAGTAGTTATTAACGAATCCTGAAAGTGCTAAGACAAGGCGAGTAATTATATTTTTGCGCATGAGTTCTGCTAAGGCATTCATGCTAGCAGGGCCGACGTACGTTTTATCCAAGCTTAATACTTGTAACCTAGGTAGGCTGGCAACTGCGCGTAGTAGTGCAGCTATTCTTTCACCTTTAAAAATACCTTGTAGATGCTCAAGCTTAAGTTCACAAAGCTGAGTGCAACTTCTTAGGGTGTTAATAAATTTTGTGAAGCTTCGATCGAGGAACGATGGGTTGTAGTATTCGATGCTATCTACAACTATGTTTAATTCACGCAGACTTTTGCTATGTCGCGCGATTCTGGCAGCAAGCAATTCTAAATCGAAATGATGTTCATTACTGATAGTGATCGATAAGCTTGTTTTAGGTGTTGGATCATTTCGTTCTGCAATAAATGCCATTAGTTCAGTGAATTTAACCCTTGCGATTTTATAATCTACAGCTAATAAATGTTTACCTGTGCGGCGATAGGTTTTTACTTCCTCTAAAAGAAGATCAACCTCACTATCTCGATCTTTATCTTCCTGCCAGTTTACACGTTTGTCTGATTCCCAATGTAAAGTTTCACCCTCTGCTAAATCTAAATAAGACCAAATTAAAGTTCGAATCTTGTTATTTTCAGAAACAACTCCGTCAAGAACACTACGGACTGCTAATAATCTTGTTGCATTCCCGCTTAAATCGAGTTCTTCAATACTGTAATTATTTTGAAGCGTGCTTGTTAATTGATCCCAATTCAACATGTATATTAAGGCAGTATTAGACAGATTAACTTTCCTAAGTTTCTTGTGAGTTTCTATAATTTTTAATAAGTTAGTTGCATACTCTCCCAGGAAAGTATTCTGAAAATTTAGCTCATTTAGCGCTGGAAGGTCCTTCAAGCAGAGACAGAAATGTTTAATATGTTGCCGAAAAGAATTGAAAAAATGTTCAATCGTTAAGCTTCGTAGGTTTTGGCAGCTTTGAATAGCGTCTGCTAAGGCTTCACTAGCTTCCGCGCTAACTGTGAGCTCTCTAGACCCGCCATTTAACGTTAACGTGACCAGGCTATCTTTGTTTTGAGTAATGACTCTGGTGATAGTCGCAAATTCAAGAATTGCCTCGTCACTAATTTCAAGCGTTGCAATATTCCTGACAGTAAGTAACCCGTGTAACGCTTGGGCGCAGGTGGCGGCATGACAACCTGATTGGATTGGTTCTAGCATCTTTCACTCATTAAATTAGGGGGGGGGCTAAGATCTGTCTCCAGGCCTAGCTATTAAAATATCAATAATAATACTACCTTAGATGTCTGTCTATAAAAATATTAATTTTTAATATAAACCGCATGCATCCCGAGATATTGAGATCAATATCATTCATTTCTGCAGGAACTGCTAAAGACATTTCAGGTCTTAAAAAATTGAAAAAATGTAATAACATGTGATTACAAAGACAGACCACTTTTTTTGTCTTTTGAAGGCGTGCTAACACTTGCCGCTGTGCCGTAACTCGCCTTTGGTCTAGTAAGCAAATGTGAGCTAGGAGTTGCAACAGGTTTCATTTCAATAGCGACATCTTGCTCTTTTTTAGGGTCTTCCCGAGGTAGAACACCTGACAATTGCTGATAAGTTGTGGTTTTGATAAAGCGTTGTAGCTCAAGCCAGTTTGGAGTTAGATCAACCCTTCTTTGAACCCAATAAAGTTCTAAAGTCCTCCTTCTCCATTCAAGGTGTCCTTTCTCGTTGGGATCGATCAAATCATCACACATCGCTAGCATTTGCGATTCCATTGTGTCTTTTTCAGATGCTGTCCACACTAGAAGCAGTGGCGTGTTCGAATTTCTAGTGCGTACACCTTGGGTTAAAATTTGCACCCACATGGCAGTCATCGGGGATTTGCCTAAGATCAGTGTTTCTAAAGAAGTATTTGATTGGATTGCAGTTGCTAGCACTTCGAAACAGTAGTTATTAACGAATCCTGAAAGTGATAAGACAAGTCGAGTAATTATATTTTTGCGCATGAGTTCTGCTAAGACATTCATGCCAGCAGGGCCGACATACGTTTTATCCAAGCTTAATACTTGTAACCTAGGTAGGCTGGCAACTGCGCGTAGCAGTGCAGCCATACTTTCACCTTTAAAAGTTCCTTGTAGATGCTCAAGCTTAAGTTCACAAAGCTGAGTGCAACTTCTTATGGTGTTAATAAATTTTGTGAAGTCTTGGTTGCAGAACCGTGGATTATCGTTTTCGATGCTGCCTACAATTATGTTTAATTCGCGCAGACTTTTGGTATGTCGTGCGATTCTGGCAGTTAGCAATGCCAAATTAAAATTATATTCATTGCTGATAGAGATCGTCAATTCCGTTTTAGATGTTGGGTCATTTCGTTCCGCAATTAATACCATGAGTTCAGCAAAACTATCTTTAGCAATTCTATAATCTGAGATCAAAAGATGTTCACCTGTACGGCGATAGGTCTCAACACGTTTTAGAAGACTAACAAGTTGGGCATCTCTAGCTTTATCTTCCTGCCAGTTTACACGTTTGTCTGATTCCCAATGTAAAGTTTCACCCTCCGCCAACTCTAAAAAGCACCATTTTAAACTTCTAATTTTGTTGCTTGCTGAAGTAATTCCGTCAATAACACTACGTACCGCTAATAATCTTGTTGCATTCCCTATTAAGTCGAGTACTTCAAGGCTGCTATTATTACGAAGTGTCGTAGTTACTTGATACCAATTTGCGCTGTATATTAAGGCAGTATTACGAAGGTTGACTTCCCTAAGATTCGTGTGGGTTTCTATAATTTTTAATAAGTCAGTTGCATACTCTCCCAGAAAAGTATTCTGAAAATTTAGTTCATTTAGCCCTGGAAGGTCCTTCAAGCAGAGACAGAAATGTTTAATATGTTGCCGAAAAGAATTGAAAAAATGTTCAATCGTTAAGCTTCGTAGGTTTTGGCAGCTTTGAATAGCGCCTGCTAAGGCTTCACTAGCTTCCGAGCTGACTGTGAACTCTCTAGACCCGCCATTTAACGTTAACGTGACCAGGCTATCTCTGTTTTGAGTAATGACTCTGGTGATCATCGCAAATTCAAGAATTGCCTCGTCACTAATTTCAAGGGTTATAATATTCCTGACAGTGAGTAACCCATGTAACGCTTGGGTGCTGGTCACGGCATGACTGCCTGATTGGATTGGTTCTAGCATTTTTCACTCATTAAATTGGGGGGGGGCTAAGATCTGTTTCTTCTGGGCCTAGCCATAAAAATATCAATATTAGTACTACCTTAGGTTACTGTCTATAAAAACATTAATTTTTAATATAAACTGCCTAGAACAAAATACCAGTCAGGATTGCAGTTAACCTCTCCTTAAGAGGATAACGTGAGAGGCTCTGAGCACTGATTTCTACAATAATCTAGTAAGCCAACAATATTTCGTTTTGCAATGATCCTTTGCAAGTCATCATACGTTTGAATTTTGCCAGACTGTAGTAAAAGAGCTACTTTGTCTTTGTAACCATCTCGTTTGCGCTCAATACGATTGTTGGTAAATTTACCACTAAGCTCTGTGATTTCTTTACTCACTGATGCTGCAGCTGTTTCCTCGCGCTTGTTGACCACCATGCTCCCTACTTCGACAGAATTAATAATCGAACTTTTAATTCCTCTGAAGAAAGTCATGCCCTTGGTTTCATCTTCGTAAACATGGGAGCTACGTTTTAATCTTGGATGGATTGCTCCTCGGATAACCGTAAAACCATTAATCTTTGAGGTCGTACCTTCCCGTTTCATAAATTCATAAATATCATCGGCGTTTTTTTGGGTTGCTAATAAGCAACATCCTTCAACTGCTAGACAATGACAGCAGCCGCCAGCTTTTTGAATCAATTCATTAGATAGGTATAGTTCAACCGTGGAATACGCTGCCAATTCTCGTAAATGAGGAAATACAAAATGCTCGCTTATTGATTGATAAAGGACGGGATCACAGTTAAAAATTTTTAACTTAGGAGGAGTAGTGTTCTTATCTATTACAATCTCTCCATAGAAAGTATGGGAAGCATAATAAATTAATTGAAACTTGAATTGATTTTGCCGAGTATTGTTTTTTAGTAACATTAACAAGCAATCTACTAAAGCAGGCATATTATCTCGAGTGATAATATAAATTGACTGTTTCGATTTGGCTTCCAGTATTAAAGCAATTTCGTTTAATTGAATATTTCTAAAGTCATTAAAATTGTTTAAAATTTTTTCTTTGTCAAGAGGTGCAGTAGGTTCTTCCTTGCTGATGTAGTACTCTCTCGAAGTAAGAACATCCGCATTAATGTACTCAAATGTGGCAGACAATTTATTCGGAAATTTCCATGCAAAAGAATTTAGAATTGCAACCCGGTCGACTTCGCGTAAGCTAACAAGATAGTTCTTCATCTTATTTAGGCACCAATTTGCTATTCCTAAGCTGGATCCTTTTAAAGCAGCAGCTAAGAGATTATCGCCATTTTCGTCAATAACTTCTTCTATGCCTACATTGCGGTGTAAACCGGCAAGTAGTTGAGTATCGCCGGAATGTTTGATTCCAAAAAATATAAGTCCCACTTTTCTGGTATTGGTGATTTTATATTTTTCGTCATTAAGGACTTTATTGAGAACTTGAACGAGGTGGTTTAAATAGACATCATTGGCAGGACGGTTGCGACTTTCTAGAATCAATGTTTCCCAGAAATCGTGACCATCATCATCTTTTTGATGAGCTGGTGTAATTTGCAAAAAGTTTTCTATGTCTTGAATAGGAAATCTTAGAATTTCTGCCCATTTCATATTGAAGCTCTCTTTCGAATATGCCTTATCATACTTGAATTGACTTAACAGAATATTAAGTGTGAATTAAACAAAGTTATCACCCACGGCAATTTCACCAAAAT
>DJAM01000021.1 GCA_002429595.1 Coxiellaceae bacterium UBA6002 | reverse complement strand
CGCCTGCGCGGGAATGACAGATTGGATCAAACGCTAAAACTCCGTTTCAAGCTCTTTATAGCCCCTTAAAATTAAAGATTATCGTCCGTTGGAGCAAGTCCCAGTCTGAAGGGTGTGGCTGCTTTTCCTTCTGGGGTATTATTTCGGTCGCTTGTTGAGGGTGACGTAGCTGACTCGCAACTGGCAAGGGTCACGCATAGGCTGGTCACAAGGGCAATTACGAGTGTGCAGGAAGCATAAAGTAAAATCAGTGCATCCCCAGATTTTATATCGTCATGACACTGGTCAGCTGGTATAGCTCTTTTGTCAGGACCGCCTAAGGCTAGCATAATAGGCGCGTAGACAATACCAATGAGTGCCAAACCTGCCATGAGTGGGCCAAGGAACACCATAACTGTCTTTGCTATCGGGTGTTGAGCTGAAAAAGGATTCCTAAAAAATGCACAGGCACCTTGTGAATCGGACTCCTCAAGCGTTTCATAGTCTGATCGATTTCTCGCTTTGTATAGAAAATAAAGTGCGCTAAATAAAAAGGTAGGTGCAAAGGCTAGCAAAGTGTATAGGACACGATGAACATCTTGTTCGGCTTTCTTCGTAAATTGCTGAAGACATATATTCCCATCTGTTGAATAGGAAGTTGCCATCGTCGAGACCGACGTATAAAAGGCTGTTCCCCCTTCTGCGGCAATCGTGGTCCCTGTAGCAAGTGCGGCACTTTTTAAAAATGCCTTGAGTATGTCGATAGTTTTCATGATATTCCTAGCGTTGTCGATTTGGTGAAGCAAACTTACCATGTGGGAATTAAGGAAGTATTAAACCCAGCAATGTCATTCCCGCGAAAGCGGGAATCTATGTTTCCAGCTGCACATAACATGGATTCCCGCTTTCGCGGGAATGACACTCAAAAATGCGGGAATGACACTCAAAATGCGGGAATGACAAGGTTCCTGGTTTTCCCAAGACAACATATTATATGCTGAATTCAGTTTCCAACTTCTTGGCAACCATCTTGTTTTGCAATTTCGCATACTCAGGTAGCCCTGCATAATAAGGCGGATAATCCTCACCCTGGATTAAGGGCAGTAAATACTCACGGCAAGCGTCCGTAATGCCATAGCCATCATCAGTGATAAAATCACGCGGCATTTTACGCTCAACATTGGCGACTTGTTCTAAGGGGGCGGAGCCAACTCGCCACTGATATGGATGTGCTGCTAAACGTTCTACGGTCAGCATAATATCGCTTTCGCCTCGAAGCGCATATTCGATTGCTGCTTTTCCAAGAGAATAAGCTTGGTCAACATCAGTTTTTGAGGCAATGTGTCTTGCCGATCTTTGTAAATAATCAGGAACCGCCCAATGGTTTTTATGCTTGAGTTTGTCTTTGATTAATTGCGCGATAAAGGGTGCGACGCCGCCTAATTGGGCGTGACCAAAGGCATCTTTAGAACCGCTTTCTGCTAAAAATTGACCTTCTTGGTTTTTTACACCTTCTGAAACGATGACGACACAGTAACCTTCTTTTTTCACAAAATGATCGACGTTGTCTAAGAATCGCCGCTCTTCAAAGGGAATTTCTGGGAAGAGAATAATGTGCGGCGGCTGTGATCTACTTTGCCCAGCAAGGCCTGAGGCAGCGGCTATCCAACCCGCGTGGCGGCCCATAACTTCCATAATGAATACTTTTGTTGAAGTGGCTGCCATTCCGAGTACATCCATACCCGCTTCTAGTGTAGAAACTGCAATGTATTTAGCTACTGAGCCAAATCCAGGGCAGGTATCGGTAAAAGCTAGATCGTTATCTACCGTTTTTGGAATACCGATACAGACTAATGGGTATCCCAATTTCTGACCCATTAATGAGACTTTGTGGGCGGTATCTTGAGAGTCGCCGCCACCATTATAAAAGAAATAGCCAATATCGTGGGCAGCAAAGACTTCGATCAATCGTTCATATTGTTCTTTATTTTCTTCTAGACCCTTGAGCTTGTAACGACACGTGCCAAACACACTTGCTGTGGGGGTATATTTTAAACTCGCAATGGCTTGATCAGTGTCAAAACTCGTATCGATGAGTTCTTCGGTTAAAGCTCCAATAATACCGTTTTTACCGACTAACACTTTGCCGATTTGACCTGCATTAGCGCGAGCGGCTTCAATGACACCGCAAGCGGAGGTGTTGATTACTGCAGTGGGGCCGCCAGATTGCGCATAAAAAATGTTCTTTGGCATGATTATTCCTTTCTTATTGCATTTGTCATTCCCGCGCAGGCGGGAATCCATGTTAAGTGCAGCTAAAAGCATGGATTCCCGCCTGCGCGGGAATGACAATTGCAGGTATGTTTTGAACTGTAGGGATTATATCAATCCATGATAAAATGCCAAAATCTAAAACACAGCGAGTAGATGAAATACATGCACATTCACATCCTTGGAATCTGCGGCAAATTTATGGCTGGTTTAGCCATTATTGCAAAACAAAAAGGCCTGCGAGTAACAGGTTCTGATAAGAATATCACAGGGCCGTTGGCGCAAATGCTCAGTAACTTTGAAATAGAGCTAACGCAGGGTTACGAAGCAGATACCTTGCCCCCCGATGTTGATTACGTGGTGATTGGCAATGCGCTTTCCCGGGGTGTGCCAGTCGTTGAACGAATTTTAAATGAGAATATTCGCTATTATTCCGGTCCTCAATGGCTATACGAAGCTGTTTTGAGAGATCGTTGGGTGATTGCCGTTTCAGGCACCCATGGTAAAACTACTACCACTAGCATGGTGACTTGGATATTAGAACAAGCAGGCTTTAATCCCGGATTTTTGGTAGGCGGTAACCCTTGTAATTTTGATGCTTCCGCTCGTTATACTGATTCGAATTTTTTTGTTATCGAAGCAGATGAATATGACACTGCTTTTTTTGATAAACGTTCCAAGTTTATTCATTACAATGCTCGAACGTTAATCATCAATAATCTTGAATTTGATCACGCTGATATTTTTCCTGAACTTGACGACATTAAACGACAGTTCCATCATTTACTACGAATTGTGCCAAGTAATGGTTTAATTATTGCGCCCTCAATGGATGTGAATGTGCAGTCAGTACTTTCACAAGGTGTGTGGACACCACAAGAAAGTTTCGGAGCAGCTCAAGATAATTGGTTTGCGAAAACAACTAAGGCGGATAATAGTGAATTTGAAGTGTTTTTAAATCAACAAAGTATTGGGCAACTTCATTGGAATTTGATTGGCGAACATAATAAACAAAATGCGCTCGCTGCAATTGGTGCGGTGAGACACGTTGGTATCAAACCCGAACAAGCTATCGCGATACTATCGCAATTTTCAGGGGTCAAAAGACGTTTAGAATTGCGTGGTAAACCTCGAGACATCGCAATTTACGATGATTTTGCTCACCATCCAACTGCAATTGCTACAACGCTTGCAGGTTTGCGTCAACGAGTTGGTACTCAACGTATTTTTGCAGTGGTTGAGTTTGCTTCGAATACGATGAAAGCGGGCCATCATGAAGAAACGATTAGCCATGCGTTTAAAGACGCTGACAATGTACTGCTATTGCAACCAGAAAGTGGCTGGCAACTTTCGCAATTACAATCACAATTTCAACAACCAGTTACCATACATTCTAATGTCGACTCGATAATCGAAGAGATTGTCACTAATTGTGTTGCAGGTGATCATGTGGTCTGTATGAGTAATCATCATTTTGGCGATATCCAAAATAAATTAGTAGATCGGCTGAATAAGCGCTAGGAAATATTGATGACTCACCCACCAATTACATTGGCATTAACCGGTGCTTCTGGTTTGCAATATGGTTTGAGATTGTTAGAAAATTTGCTTAAAGCGCAGCGAGAAGTATTTTTCTTAATTTCCTCTGCAGCGCATGCAGTCGCCGCGCTAGAACTTAATCTTACCTTACCGAAACAGACCGATAAATTGCAGGATTATCTCTGTCAAAAATTCAATGCTAATTCCAAACAACTTCGTGTATTTGATCAACTAGAATGGACTGCTCCTATTGCAAGTGGCTCTCATCCTTCTGAAGCGATGGTCGTCTGTCCTTGTAGCAGTGGTACGTTAGCGGCGATTGCGCATGGTATGAGTAATAATCTAATTGAGCGTGCTGCTGATGTTATGCTTAAAGAAAGAAAAAAATTAGTGCTGGTTCCAAGAGAAGCTCCCGTTTCTCAAATTCATTTGGAAAATATGCTGAAACTGGTGTCGATGGGTGCAGTCATGATTCCAGCCTCCCCGGGTTTTTATCATCAGCCGCAATCTATAAATGATCTGATCGATTTCATGGTCGCAAGAATTCTCGATCACTTAGATGTTCCGCATCAATTAATAAAACGCTGGGGCGTTGATCTGTAGCACTTCTCCTAACCAACGTTTTTTGATCAATTCCGGTGGCAGTGCTTCTGAAAGTACTTCTGTGACTCGCCAATTATTTTTATTTAAATAAGGAATTAATTTGCCAGTGACATTGAAGGAATAAATAATTGTTTCTTTGTCGGGATCTAATTGATACTCCACTATATTCCCAACATAAAGCGGATCCCAAGTCTGTTCGAAATAGACATTTGAATCCCATAAACGAATCACTAATTTGCCATCGACCTCATCTTTAATCATAAATAAAATTGGAGGATGATTTAGGTAAAGAGAGGGTAAAAGAGTATTAAAGTTGTTTGGCGATTGTGCCAGTTTCTGTAAGGTATTTTTAATCAAGGTAATACCTGGCACAGAACGCCAGCCCCTACTAGCGAGCAAAGACTGCAACTGCTGAATATCACCTGCGTATTGAATATTCATTGGTTCGGAAGGTTTTCCAAAACGATTCGGCCTGAAACTAGGCAAGACAGGGTTTAATTTATTCCACCAAGTTTCGATGCCGATAGTTTGAGATGGCCATAAAAGCGTATAGCGCGCGATATATTTTTGATAATTGAGCGTAAAAAAACTAAGCCAAACAATCACAATAGTGGTGACTGAAATTAACGTAAGTTGTTTGATATTAATTGGTGTGATAATTCTTCGGTACAACAAAGTCACCAATGCTAAACAAGTTAGTCCGAGTGTGAAACTAGCTAAAACATCTGTTAGCCAATGTGCTCCGAGGTATAATCGCGAAAAGCCAACCAAGATCACGATAGTTAAAGCAATCGAATAGATATGTCGTCGATATTTTTCGCGTATATGTGAACTGATCATCGTTGCTAAAAAACCATAATACATTACTGCCTGAAAGGTATGACCACTCGGAAACGATGACGCTGCAGAAGCATGTAAAAGTCCAGAAGGACGTGGAAAATAAAAAAATATTTTATAAAACACCGGAACGCTAATGCTCATTGCGATGACAATTAGCCAATATATTGCTTCACGATAATATTTTTTAAATGCTAACCAGCTAAAAATTACAATGCCACTCACCAGCAAGATCCGACCATCACCTAGTAAAGTGATGCCGATGATAATTCGATCAGATCCCGTGTGACGAAGTGTCCGCAACACTTCAAAAATAGGTCTATTGAGTAAAGTGAGATGCCCCTGATTAATGACGCTGAGAAAAATGAGAAGGTATAAAATACCAAAAAGCACAGTCAGGAATAACCAACTAAGTTGGTGGTAATTGTTGGCTTGTGACGGGGTGGTAATGAGCCGTGGAATAAAAGAAAAATAGCGCGAAGTTTCTAAGTGCTGCCAGGTGTTTTTAATAAATCGGTGATATCCATAACTCATATTTTTAAATAAGATTTTAAATAACCAGGCAAAGATCGACGCGACAATAATTATTAAAAATAAAATCACAATGAATTTGGTAGCCAATTTAGGTGGTAGTTGCGTTGAGACAGCGCCAAGTACAATACCGGGCAGCATATAAACGATTGCCCATAATGCAGCAGAAGGAACTGCTGCTAGAACGAAGCGCTGCCATTTCATGTGCAGAACACCGGCTATGAGAGGAATGATACTGCGCAGGGGACCGATAAACCGACCAATGATGATACTTTTACCGCCATGCTTCTGAAAATAAGTCCGACCCAATTCTAGCCATTTCGGTCTTTTTTTAAATGGCCACATATTACGTAGTCGCTCGTTATAATAAATCCCGCAACCATAACCCAGCAAGTCACCTAAAAAGGCTCCTAAGACAGCCCAGAATAAGGTAAACCCGAGTGGTAAAATGCCCGTGCCGACTAGTACTCCTACTGCAGACATAGTCACAGAACCAGGAATAACAGTACCTATCACCGGTAACGATTCTAGAAAAGCAATAACAAAGGTAAACAAGCCACCTAGATTTGGATGGTTTTGAAGATATTGAGCTAATGATTGCGCGTACTGCTCTATCATTGTTTAGGTCAC
Organism: Coxiellaceae bacterium UBA6002; assembly: GCA_002429595.1. Classification (GTDB taxonomy): domain Bacteria; phylum Pseudomonadota; class Gammaproteobacteria; order UBA6002; family UBA6002; genus UBA6002. The sequence goes on along the minus strand of DJAM01000021.1, from coordinate 3,433 downwards.
GTTTTCTCCTGCCGCTTGTCGGTCAGCGTGGTAAGAAGAGCGTACCAATGGTCCACTAGCAACATTGCTAAAGCCCATGCTTCTTGCAACTTCCCCTAGTTCGTTAAATTCCTCAGGAGTGACGTAACGTTCTACAGGGCTATGATACCGACTAGGCTGCAAATACTGTCCAAGTGTTAACAGATCAACATCATGTTTTCGCAAATCTTCCATGACTGCAATGATTTCCTCATTAGTTTCACCCAAGCCCAGCATGAGGCCAGATTTAGTCGGAATTTGTGGAAAAATAGCTTTGAACTCTTTTAATAAACGAAGCGACCAAAGGTAATCAGAACCAGGTCGGACTTGTTTATATAGCCTTGGAACAGTTTCAGTGTTGTGATTGAAGACATCCGGAACTTCTTTGCCGAGTTCAGCGAGTGCCTTTTCCATTCGTCCTCGGAAATCCGGGACTAGAACTTCAACTTTAATTTGGGGATTGTGTTCTCTTACCGCTTTAATGCAGGCTGCAAAATGACCAGCGCCGCCATCACGAAGGTCATCGCGATCTACAGAGGTAATCACTACGTATTTCAAACTCATCGCTGCAATCGTGGTTGCAAGATTCAATGGCTCATCTGGATCAAGCGGGTCTGGTCGGCCGTGGGCAACGTCACAAAATGTACAACGGCGTGTGCATTTATCGCCCATGATCATAAAGGTCGCGGTGCCATGACCAAAACATTCTGGCAAGTTGGGACAGCTTGCTTCTTCACAAACAGTCACCATACGTTTATCGCGAAGGAGATTTTTCAATTCCGAAATACGATTGCCTGGTGGTATTTTAACCCGGATCCAAGGTGGTAAAGGTTGGCGTTTAGCTAAATCCGTTGCTTCAATCTTAATGGGTATACGTGACAATTTGTCTGCAGCACGTTCTTTTTTGTTGGCCTCAGCAGGCGGACTATTTAAGCTCATAACAACCATCGACCTATCTAAAAAAGTGGCACATTATAACCGAAATTTTCCTGAACGTACCTTACTAATTTTGGTTCAACATCCTTTATGGTCACCTTGTTAGCGAAGTCCCGGACTTGAGTCACAGTTAAGTTTTTGAAGCCGCAAGGATTAATACGTGAAAAAGGTTCCAGGTCCATGGCGACATTAAATGCAATCCCGTGATAAGAACAACCCTTGCGTACTCGAAGTCCAATAGAGCAGATTTTGCTGTCTGTAACATATACGCCTGGAGCATCGCAGCGGTTTCTAGCGCTAACTCCATAGTCCTGCATCACCGAAATGACACTGTCCTCTAATTTAGTGACTAGCTGTCTAATACCGATTTTTAAACGTCTTAAATCAAATAGCACATACATCACCAATTGCCCCGGACCGTGGTAAGTGACTTGGCCACCACGATCTGTTTGTACGATAGGGATATCACCCGGGTTCAGCACATGTTCTGGTTTGCCTGCTTGCCCTTGAGTGAACACAGGAGGGTGTTCCAAAAGCCAAATCTCATCAGCTGTTTGTTCTGTCCTGGCATTGGTGAAGTCCTTCATGGCCTGCCAAGTGTCTGTATAAGAGACTAATCCTAAGTGTCGAATTTCTAATGAGGACATATCAACCTTCCAGCTACTTACCACAAGGCATCATAAGCGAATTATGAGTGTGAGGCAAAATAATTAATGGCTACATTTTTATGCAGAGCTTTATACTTTCACAAGATATTAGCATTTTTGCTATAATTGAGTTGAAATAATAAAAGGGGTGGAAGCGATGAAAAACTCTGCCGCAGCAATGGTTAAAAGCTATCTCGAAAAATATATCTGTGTCAATGTTGTTAAAAATAAGCACAATCTGTACCCAGATCGCCAATTGGCACGTTCTACGCTTTCGGTGGCTTTTCTTATTGTTGAACAGATGAATAATCTAATACGTTCCAACCGGGGAGATGATTTCTTAGCTATTAAAGATTGCCTCAAAGAGCAGACCGCTTTTATCCATGAGGCATTAAAAGATAAACAAACTACTCTTCAAAGCCTGTTATTCATTAAAACTAAGTTACCTCGTGACTTTGGTCAATGTGTGAATGATGTCTGGCATAGTCTAGGACATTACGAGAAACAAGATGAGGTAAGGCGTAATGAGGAAGCCTTGAGCTTTTCAGCTCGAAGAGCCGCTTAAATTATAAAACCATCAAGACCATTCGTTCCGAAGTCAGTTCTTGGTAAAGATCATCAATTTGTTGTTTGCTCTTTGCGGGTATCATCACAGTAATCGACATATAGGTTCCCTCTTTGCTGTGGCGAATTTTAATCGCACCTTCTCCTATATCAGGAGAATGCTTGCGCACGATACCGAGAATTCGAAGCTCGAAGTCTTGGTTAGCCTTGCCCATAATTTTGATTGGAAAATTGCAAGGAAAATTTAAAAGTGTTTCGTTTTCTTGCCGCATATATTTGCCTTTTTTGCAGACCTTCTCTCAGTATACATGATCCGGCTGTCAAGCTATAAATTTTTAATGAAATTATGGTATAAATTTATCATTTTATACCATAATTCTCCGGGTAAGCCATTGTTTATAAGGCTATTATCCACCTGAGTAATGGGATAGATTTCCCGGGTACTACTAGTAATCCATACTTCATCAGCACTAAACAGCTCGTCTTCTAAAATGAGCCTTTCTTCGGAAGATATCTGATTCTCTCGAGCAAGTTTCAACACTAAATCTCTAGTGACCCCACCTAAGATCCAATGAGAAAGTGGTGCGGTAATTACTGTACCATCTTTAACAATAAAAAGATTGCTGGTAGCACCTTCTATGGCATAACCATCACGAATTAAAATAGTTTCAGCACACTGTTGGTCTAAAGCTTCTTGGTAGAGCAAAACATTCGCCAATAGCGAGATTGCTTTGATATTACATAGTTGCCAGCGCGTATCTTTCGCCGTGATCACTTTTTTGCCTTTTTTTAATTCCTCATAGCTTAATGTTTTAAGTGGTTGGCTAATTGCGAAACAAGTTGGATCAAGGTTAGTAGGAAAGGCGTGATTACGTTCAGGGCCACAGCCACGTGTGATCTGGAAATAAATTGACTGGTTTGGTCCATATTCCGAGTTATAGTCCAGCAATTGACTGAATACAGGTTGCCATTCTTGATAATCTAAACTAAGTGGCAACTTAATTGCAGCTAACGATGAGTTGAGTCGATCAATATGTTGCTGAAATTGAAAAAGCTTCCCGTTATAAACCGGTAAAACTTCATAAACGCCATCACCAAATAAAAAACCGCGGTCCATCACGGAGATAGACGCCTGATCTTTTGGTAGGAACTTGCCATTAAGATAGACAGTGGTCATATGTACCTTATTCAAAAACCTGTCATTCCCGCGTCTTGTTGTCATTCCCGCGCAAGGCGGGAATCCATTCTTCCAGCCACACCGAGGATGG
>DJAM01000125.1:35320-37812 GCA_002429595.1 Coxiellaceae bacterium UBA6002 | reverse complement strand
CCTGCGCGGGAATGACAACATAAGCACGGGAATGACAGGCCTGCCGCGGGATAACAGAGATTATCTCTCAATACAATCCGGGCAATAACAGTTGTTATACTGGCAATTCCAAAGATAATTGCGGCTAAAATCGAGTCTTATTTCTACGCGTCGATTGTCGGTACTTCCAAAGACAGAAGCATCACTCGCAATTGGGTCACAATCGGCTTTGCCAATGACTCGCAATCGATCCCAGGGAATACCCTGAGCCCAAAGATGAGCTGCAACCGCCTGAGCTAGTGCTCTAGACATTGCGAAACGATCCGCCTTAGTGCCAACATCATCTGTATGACCGGATACAATAATTGGAACGCAAGCGATGCACTTTAGAATTTCAGCAATATCAGCTAACGTTTTGACATGACAATCATTGATATCTGGCGTACAACTTTCTAAGCGATCACGTTTAAAAATAGTGTCTGTCGGTAAAATGATTCGCAAGCGATCACCAAGAATAATAACGCCAATACCTCGAGCACGAAGAGCAGACAGTCTTTGCAGTTTTTCCAAACAATTGTAATCCGTAGGATAGAAACCTGGGAAATTTACGGTAGGACAGGGTCTTGGAAAAACACCACAGGGAGCGCCAGGACACGATCTCGGCCTGTGTTCCACTGAAGGACAATTGCTTCGGCAAAGAAGGGCGCATCCTTGAAGCTGCCAAATAAGAGCGATTAAAACAAGTCCGAGAAAAAAACGAATTTTTAACATAGCAACTCCTTTGCTAGCGGTAAAGCTGGATAGCTTTTTGAATCGTTGACAACTGTCTGATCCAAGGCTTTAACTCTTTTATACTATCAGGCAGCGTCGCCATCGCTTTTAATGCCTCAGTATGATTTTTATAACGTCCTGCCACCAAGACATACCAATCTTGATTTAGGTAATAAGTATGGAAAATTTGAGCGTCATGTAATTGATTTTCCTTAATAAAACGAGTGAGTTCCTTCAAATCACGAACCCCCATTAACTGCAAGGTAAACTCGTCTTGGCAGGAAGCTAATAAATTCTTCTCATCAGTTGTTAAGGCCTGAGGCTGACTAGGTTTAGTGCTCGTTACATAGGCTTCAAGTTGTTCTAAAGTTCGGGCTTCTTGCTGATTTAATGCAACACCGTGGCTTCCTAAGGCATTAGATTTTTCTAAGCCACTAATATTTTTAATTTTTACAACATTATCCAATTTATTGTTTTGCACTAATTCTGCAAGCTTTAATACTTTGGCTTTGGTTCTTGCTAGTGCATATTGCTCTTCGAGGACTATCCGCTCCATCTTAAGAACTTGATACTGGTCTACCAACTGCACAAATTTAGTGTTGTTATTAAGCTTTTTCGTTGGAACAAAAATTGTATATAACTGATAAAGTATTAACAAAGAGGTAACGAAGATCAGAATTACCAGTAAGGTCCTTTTTACAGTTATCATGTGAATCGCTATCCCTTAAAATGATGTGGGCTTTTTATAAATCTAATGGTAATTGTGCACTTAAAGTAAGTGATTGTAATTCTTTTGTAACTAAGTGATCCATACAATAACGTAGAATATTTTTTTGATCAATTTTAGGAAATAAAGTCTGTAAAATTTGAGTAATCAGCACACAATCTTTAGTATCACAGAAAATCTGTATCGTTTGGCAATATGCTGCAATGCTTTTACAAATATCGCGAACTTTTTGGGTGCTCGTTCTAACTGATTGGGCTTTAAATACCACGCCTTCTAACAAAATAAGTTGTTCAATTTGCTCAGAAAATAGTTCGTGCTTTAACACTTCGGCGCGAATGGCTGGCCAGGGATGAGCTTGGGCCGATTTAAGCTGACTCCTTAACCGTCTAAGTGGCAGGACGATGCGGTCATGCCAAGATTGGACATTCACCAATAGTTGGCGCAGTTCTATTTTAGTTAGCCTCCCTTGATCTCCTAGCGCATACCAACAACAAAAAAGTAAAATATTGATATTTAGCCCTCGCTCGTTCTGAAGAGTCAGAAGAGCCTCTTCAACAGTAGGTTCGCTATAGAACTTAACAGAAAACTTCCAAAAGGGATGAATAGGAACCGTTTTGAGTGATATCATTTTCACTTTTCTCTTATTGTGCGAGAAAAAAACAACAGGTAACTTGCCCACAGCTATTTTTTACGCGATTTTACCCTGGAATGGGACGGTCAACTACCACTTATGCTAATAACAGGACTAAAAAAGTGAAGCTCAAAGTCGTTCTAGTATTTTTATTACAATTTTTCTGCTGTGCGGTACTAGCAAACTCCATCTGTAATATCAGCCAAGAAGAAGCCATGCAAATCGGAGTGAAAATCTGGCACAACGAATGCGCGGGAAAAATTAGTGGCTTAACCTCTTGGAACCAAGGGGAGAAATTTGCATCACTTGGGATTGGACATTTTATTTGGTCACCCGATCAACATATTGGCTTTAGTGAAGAAGGTTTTCCACAATTGTTAAAAT
>DJAM01000125.1:33640-35210 GCA_002429595.1 Coxiellaceae bacterium UBA6002 | reverse complement strand
GTTTTCCACAATTGTTAAAATACATGGCTAGTATGGGAGTTACTTTGCCCTACTGGCTTCAAGGTGAGAATGTACCACCGTGTCCTTGGTCTTCAAGAGAAGACTTTCAAGCCGCACAAAATAGCGAAAAGATGCAAGAACTTCGGCAATTTTTAGTTTCGACTATTCCGCTACAAGCTCAATTTATGGTTTATCGTTTAATCAATGCCGTTCCTAAAATTGCCGATAAAACCAACTACGAAGAACGCAATTACATTCTGGAACAGTTCGCAAACTTGTCTAGCACCCCTCAAGGATTGTACGCATTAGTTGATTATGTCAATTTTAAAGGTGATGGTACGGGCTGGTTTTCTAGACGAAAAATCGGCTGGGGTTTACTCCAGGTTTTAGAGGGCATGAAAGTCGCTCCGTACAACTATAGCGTGCTTGAATCATTCGTGTGGTCAGCCAATCGGGTTTTAACCCAAAGAGTGAGGAATGCTCCGATAGGTAGCAATGAAGAACGTTGGCTTCCTGGCTGGCGTAAGCGTTTAATGACTTATCTCGATGAACCCTATCGTAATTGATGCAAACTACCACCCATCACCCATCTGGAAAACATTGCCAGAAATCATCGTGTGTTGGTAAAGATTACCTGGCGTCACATAGTAATAAACATTACTCATCCCCGAAGCAAATGCCTGCAATGAGCCAAGTGTTTTGAGCGTGACCAAGGCGCGATCGCTCGCTTGGACCATCGCCGTATTGGAACAAAGGAAACGCGTATCTACGTATGCTTCCTGAAAAGCACGAACCAAAAGCAAACCCGTCGTTCCTCGTAATCTAACAATACCTGCCCGAGTTGCAAGAATATGCACATGATCACTTCGGACATTGGGGATATAAATATTAGCTGAACCACTATTGGTCACTCGCACTAACTGTACGGGGCCTTCTAAACAAATCGTACCGCAACCACAATTTTCCAGCTCAAGGCCACAGCAAGTATTCAAATTACAGCCGCGAACACAACTATCCCCTGACACCACCAATTCTCTCAAACTATTAAGCGATAACCGAATTTGCGGTCTGGCATTTTGATTGCAGGAAACGGGTTTGCTATAGCTAATATAAACTGCATTGTTGCAAACCTTGACGGTTAGGTCTTCGTAAGCACAGCGCAAAGCTATGCGATTACAAGGCTGATTGCCAGTAATCTGAATATCTACTCCCCCTCTGATATACACGGAGTCGACACAAGCAGGAAGAGGTCTGTTTAGAGGAATGCGTCTTATCGGTGGCGGACAGGGTCTTGTAATCATCATCCTTGAGCGAGTTCGGGGTGCTTCAACAGGTCGTTGCATAATATATCGTTTGATTAAACTGCAACCGCTCCGAGGAGCTGGCATTGAAAACGATCGGCTATTGCTGTTATAGGGCATGCTTGCAAAGCAAAGTTGTGTTGTCAAAACTAAGAAACAAATCGTCCAAATTCTTTTCATGATATTCCCTTAACTTCTTGCAACCATACACATCTTTAGCTCGCAGATTGTGCACGCTTATTTTCCTGTCCCCTCTCTCGCTTGCGGGA
>DJAM01000125.1:4367-33492 GCA_002429595.1 Coxiellaceae bacterium UBA6002 | reverse complement strand
CCGCGTAGGCGGGAATCCATCACAAGTGAAGCTGGAAGCATGGATTCTCGCCTACGCGGGAATGACAGATGATCAAATAGTATCACGCTGAAACTTCGGATTCACCCTTCTGCTTTTAAGGCAGCGTCTCCCGATGTTCATCTCGTGCAGCAAATACCTGAGGCATTCTAATGACCGGCTTAGTTGCGGCGATGAGCGCCGTTTCTTCAATCGTTTTGGACACTAAATAATTCGGATTGTAATCTGGTAAATTCCAACGATACGTTAACATGACACCAACACGGTTCTCTTCCGGGGTGACTAAGTCTCCTGTCACTCTTTCCCCTTTTAGTGCGAGTTCAAGTTTGGCACAACGAGGGATTGGAATTAACCAACTGGTTTTGACACTATACTGTCGATATAATTTGCGATCATTCGCTTCAATAGTGACCAGGAAGCGTGGGTGTAAAATTTGCTCCACACATAAGCCCACGCCAAAACCTTGGCGGTCAGGTGGTATTTCAAAGCGATTATGGTAAGCGACATCATCGTAATATACGCTACCCGTCAAGCGGGTATACGCCCAAGGCTGTACTGTCACTCCGACAAAACCACCATAAACTGAAGAACCACTCACATCTCGAAAAATAGTATAGGGGGGTGCCAAAAAAATTCGAGGAATCAAATTTTCATCTCGTGCTTGAACTTCATAAAGTCCAATGTTATAGCTCGTAATCCCATAACTTTGATTTAGCAGCGAGTAACTTATCCCAAATGCGGACTGCTCATCCCACAGAGGTAATAATATTTGATCAAAGACAAAGTTGGTATTTTGCGATAAGTATTCGCCTGTTAATTTGACCAAGTGCCGACAATTAAACAAACCGGTCCAAGTACCTGCCAATCGAAATTCTTTGGGACCAAACGCTATTTCAAAGCCAAATGCGGTGTTGTCAGTCAGAACATTGGCATAGCGGGGATCAATTACTAAATCATATTGATCACTGTAATCCACACCTAAGCTAACTTGAGGCATGGATTGGGCCAAGAGAACACTGGGTGTCCATAACAAAGCTAAAATGGCTAATTTGATTTTTTTTAACATGTACTGGCTTAAATATTTAGGTTTCCTGGGTTTCACCCAGGCTACATGGCAAGTATAATGAAATCAAATTCTTAATTGTTCCACTTAGGACTTGGCATGTCAGAAAATTCATCAGAAAAAAAAACCGATTTTGGATTTAGAAAAGTTGATGTGCAAGAAAAAAAACATCTTGTTTCAGAGGTCTTCCATTCTGTTGCTAGTCGCTACGATTTAATGAACGATTTAATGTCATTTGGTGTACATCGTGCTTGGAAAAAATTCTGCATCGAATTGACGTCTTTACGGTCTCATCATTATGTTCTAGATCTTGCAGCAGGAACCGGAGATCTTGCAATACGCATGGCTCCTCTGTTGGGTACCACAGGCAACTTGTTTGTCACAGACATCAATGAATCGATGCTTACGCTTGCTCGCGAGCGAATGATTGCAAAAGGCTTAGTAGGCAATATTCACTACTTACTGGTTGATGCGCAACAAATTCCCTTCCCACACGATACTTTTGATTGCGTTACCATTGGCTTTGGGCTTAGGAATGTGACGGATAAAGAGGCCGCGCTTAAATCAATATACAGAGTTCTTAAGCCAGGTGGTAAACTGATTATTTTGGAATTCTCTCACCCCACTCTGCCATTGCTAAGTAGCTTATATGACCTTTATTCTTTTAATGTCCTACCATTGTTAGGTAAGGTTTTTGCCAAAGATGAAGCTAGCTATCGCTATTTAGCTGAATCTATTCGCATGCACCCTAATCAAGAGACTTTGCGTAAAATGATGGAAACAGCCGGGTTTGAGCAATGCAACTATCATAATCTTACTGGTGGAATTGTTGCGATTCATCGAGGCTATAAATTTGATTAAACTCATCTTCATCAGCGCCATAGAAAAAGCCATGAATAGTTTTCTTACTCTTCATAGTGGCAAAGATCAAATCTTAGAGATGCATGCCGGAAAAACACTTCATATAAATTTCAAAGATCTTAATATGGATTTATTCTTAATTATTCATCCCGAAAAAATCCATGTACACAGTGTCTTTCCCGATACCCCCGACACCATCGTCAGTGGTTCTATTTTTGATTTTATCAAACAACTTAACTCCGAAGCACTTTCTAACGATATAAGTGTTGAAGGCGATGTCGATTTAGCACACGATATTATGCGTTTGTTTAAATATATGGATTTCAATTGGGAAGAATACTCTGCCTTTTTCGTTGGTGATTTACCAACACATCATTTAAGTAATTTTGTACGTCGATGCAAAAATGCAGTTAGTCGCATCTCTTCACGTTCGATTGAAGATGCCGTTGATTTTATACAAGAAGAACAACGATTTTTACCGACCAAGGAACAAGTTGAAGATTTCTGTGAAGACATTCAAGAATTGCGAAATAATATTGATCGCTTGGAAGCACGACTTAATCGCTTAATGGAAAACAATGAATGAAATTATTTAAACGTCCGCTACAGCTTATTCGTTTAACCCAAATAAATATTATTTTGCTTCGCAATCGTTTTGATATTGTTGTTCTTTCGTCTAAAGCACTACAGTCATTTTCATTTATTAGTTATTTTAATCCCTGGTACTGGTTTGGAAAATCACGACCACGCGGCGAAACATTTCGTATTACACTTGAAGAATTAGGACCGGTTTTCGTTAAATTCGGCCAAGTGTTATCAACCCGCCCTGACCTCATACCAGAAGATATCGCCGAAGAGTTAGAAAAACTTCAAGACGCTGTACCTCCTTTTCCTGGTGAAATCGCAAAGCAAATTTTAGAAAAGCAATATCGAAAACCTGTGTCCGAGGTATTTGCAGAATTCGACATGGTGCCTTTTGCTTCGGCCTCCATTGCACAAGTGCATGCGGCAACTTTGAAAAACGGCAAAACAGTTGTCATAAAAATACTACGGCCCAATATCGAAAAAATTATTGTTCGAGATATTAGCTTACTAGCCAGCGTTGCAACCTTAACTTCTAAATTCTTACCGCAAGGCAACAAACTAAAATTACGTGAAGTAGTCAGAGAACTTGAGCGATCTATTATCTATGAACTTGATCTGCTTCATGAAGGCGCTAATGCTTCGCAGCTGCGTCGTAACTTTCAAAATTCCGATCTACTTTATATTCCAGAGGTGTATTGGGAATATTCTTCTAAAGATATTCTTGTGATGGAGCGTATCGCAGGAATTCCAATTTCAAACATTGCTGCCCTAAAAGATGCAGGGATTAACTTAAAAAAACTCGCAGAGAATGGTGTTGAAATATTTTTTACTCAAGTTTTGCGAGATAGTTTCTTTCATGCAGATATGCACCCAGGCAATATTTTTGTCAGCAAAGATAATCCTGTGAAACCAAAATATATTGCAGTTGATTTCGGAATCATGGGAACGCTAAGTCCTAAAGATCAACGTTACATAGCAGAAAACTTGTTAGCTTTTTTTAGACGTGACTACCGACGCGTTGCCGAACTACATATTGAATCTGGATGGGTAGGCAGAGAAATTCGGGTTGACGAATTTGAAACAGCAATTCGAGGTGTTAGCGAGCCCATCTTCGAGCGACCTTTAAAAGATATTTCATTTGGCAAATTACTTTTAAAACTCTTTCAAGCAGCTAGAGAATTCCACATGGAAATCCAACCGCAATTCTTTCTATTACAAAAAACGATGTTAAATATTGAAGGGCTAGGACGTCAGCTTTATCCAGACCTCGATCTTTGGTCAACAGCTCAGCCTTATCTTGAAAAATGGGTAAGACAACAACTCAGTCCTATAAGCATGCTGACCAAAATCTACCATCGCGGGCCGCAGTGGGTAGATAAAATATTAGAGCTTCCTGATTTAATTCATGCTCGCTTAGAACAATCAACCACACGTTATCAAACTGATGCTATCAACATCACTGAAAACATTGCCCCACGCAAACTACAACGCCGAAAATGGCTAGGGTTTGGTTTCGGTGTGATTATCGTAGCATTGATCAACTATTTGCTGTTTCATCTCGCCATTACTGCTGTAATTGCCGTTAATATCACCATAGGAATTATTGGCATTATTTTAGTAATGCTGTCCTATTAGTTACTAATGTACTTACTTTGAGCTTAGCATGACTAACATTGTGAAAGTTGTTCCTTATAACATCGAATGGCCCCAGATGTTTGAAAAGGAAGCGCAATTAATAAAGTCCGCATTAGGAGACAACTGCATTAGGGTTCATCATATCGGCTCAACAGCGGTTCCTAAGTTAGCCGCTAAACCAATCATAGATATTCTCCCTGTTGTTAAAGATATTTTATGCGTGGATCAATCCGTGACTGCAATGGAAAATCTTCATTACCGATCACTAGGCGAACATGGTATTCCTTTTAGACGTTTTTTTACTAAAGAACAAACCTTTCATGTGCACGTATACGAACAGGAAAATTCTGAAATAGAAAGACATCTGAAGTTTCGAGATTGGATGAGAACACATGAATGTGATCGGGAGCTCTATGCAGAATTGAAAACCCGATTAGCGTTAAAATTTGCAAATGATCGAGCTCAATATATTTCAGGCAAAGAACAGTTTGTGGCGACTATTGATAACAAAGCTGGGTTTAATCAGCTTCGTTTGAGATTACCGTTGACGTCAAGCGAATGGCAAACGGTTCGCTACCTTCGTCAAACCTATTTCTTTGATCGTGTGCACATTGATGATCCCTATACTTGGACGTTTCAAGATGCCACACACATTCATTTTGTTTTTTATCTAGGAACGACAATTATTGGCTACGCCCATATCCAGCTATGGCCAGAAAATCGAGCAGCTCTTCGAATTATTGTGATAGAAGAAAGTCATCGAAATTTAGGTTTTGGAAGTGAGTTGTTAAGGTTAAGTGAGCGCTGGCTTACTCAACAAAATATCAAAGAACTTCTAGTCCAGTCTTCACCAGAAGCTTATCAGTTTTATTGCCAACACAATTATGTAGCAATGCCTTTCAATGACCCCGATGGTTATGAAACTGATCCACGGGATATCGAAATCGGCAAATATTTATAGAGAGCACTTCTTTCTAAAAGAATCTTCTATATTCGGACCGAAAAGAATTGTCTTTGGCTGAAGAAGTATGCTCTACCACATTTTGTTTTGGTTGCTTCCAATAATTGCTAAGCGCCAAATCAACTGCTTTGACATGCTCGGGAGCAATGGTCTTTTGAACATTAGACGTCAGCTCTCTGAACAAGTTCAAAACCAGATTAGGATACCTTTCCAATATCTTTGGTAACGCTAAGCTTTTGTTTTGGCTTTGCTGCTCTTCTAACTCTTTTTGCAATGCTTCATAGCATTTAGTTAGCGAGGCAGTTATCTCTTTGACCGCACTGTTAAAAACGACAAAGTTATCTTGCGGCCTATAAATTGGCGTCATTTGCATTTTTTTCAGGATAGCATTGATGGTTTCTTTGAGGTTTTTCTCCAGTTCTGGAGAATACTTTGGAGATGCCAACAATGTTGACTTATTTTTAAGTTGTAGTGTCATGATTGAATCTCACTTTTAACAAAATTAAATCCATATAATTTTGAAAAAAATCTTCGTAACGTAAGACGTGTTGGAAGATAAGATAATTACTGAGGTAATCATCTGAGAAATAGTATAGACTATAAATTTTATTTTACGAAATTTTTAATCCCAAGAGCTTGTCATTTCAGCTATTATTTCCACTTTTTAGGGAATAATTGTCGCTAAGTATTTATAAAGGTGCGTATTATGTCCAATTGGCAAAAGCCAACTTCCAATGTATTAGTTGAATCGCCAACTCTTTGGCATAGATGTCTTGACCATTTACAAGAAGAAATTCCAGAACAACAGTTCAACACCTGGATTCGACCATTACAAGCTCACGAACAGAAAGATTTGCTCTTATTATTAGCGCCTAATCGCTTCGTGGTAGATTGGATTACAGAACGTTTTCTAACCCGAATCCTCGAACTAACTCGTGAAATCACTCAATGCCTAACTTACCAGGTTCGATTAGAAATTGGTTCCTCCAAAACCACAGATATTATTGATATTAAACCACAAATCTCAAAACCAGCGGAAAATACTAGCTCTTTTTCAGCCCAGACCAACCTGAATTCTTCTTTTAATTTTGATAACTTCGTGGAAGGTAAATCTAACCAGTTAGCACGAGCAGCAGCGTTGCAAGTTGCTCAAAATCCTGGCACTGCTTATAACCCTTTATTATTATATGGCGGCGTGGGCTTAGGTAAAACGCACTTAATGCATGCAGTGGGCAACATTATTCTGGAAAAAAATCCGTCAGCCAAAGTAATTTATCTTCATGCTGAGCGTTTTGTAGCCGACATGGTTAAAGCCTTGCAGCGAAATTTAATGAATGAATTTAAACGTTTTTATCGTTCCGTCGATGCTTTGCTCATCGATGATATTCAATTTTTTGCAGGCAAAGATCGCTCCCAAGAGGAATTTTTTCATACGTTTAACGCTCTCTTCGAAGGCGAGCGACAAATTGTACTGTCTTGCGACAGTTATCCCAAAGAAATCAAAGGCTTAGAGGATAGATTAAAGTCTCGGTTCGGCTGGGGGTTAAGTGTTACTGTCGAACCCCCGGAACTTGAAACTCGAGTCGCAATTTTGATGAGTAAAGCTGAACTCTCAAGGGTAAATCTGCCACACGAAGTTGCTTTTTTTATTGCTAAGCGAATCCAATCTAATGTGCGTGAATTGGAAGGTGCGCTTAAGAGGGTCATTGCCAATGCCCACTTCACTGGTCAGCCTATTACGTTAGACTTTGCCCGTGAAGCACTGAAAGACTTGTTAGCGATCCAAGCCAAGTTGGTTTCTATCGACAATATCCAAAAAACAGTAGCCGAGTACTATAAAATTAAAGTCGCCGATTTATTGTCGAAACGACGTAGCCGATTTTTGGCACGCGCTCGTCAAATCGCTATGGCACTAGCCAAAGAATTAACGAACCACAGCTTACCGGAAATTGGCGAAGCCTTTGGTGGCCGTGATCACACCACAGTCTTGCATGCTGTTCGTAAAGTAAAAGAACTAATGGCAGAGTGCACCGATATTAAAGAAGATTACATGAATTTATTACGTATTCTATCGACTTAAATTGCGACCAAATCGCAAATTTCTATCGCAGCTAAGGAAATCATATGAAATTATCGATTCAACGAGAAGATTTATTAAAACCATTACAGTTAGTAACGGGCATTATCGAAAAGCGACAGACATTACCAATCTTATCAAATGTGTTGCTTCGCGCTACTGAAAATAATTTAGCTATCGTCGGCACCGATCTGGAAGTTGAACTTACCATTAATATTCCTCTTGCTGAACCGGCTCGAAGTGGTGAAATTACAGTTCCCAGAAAGTTGGTTGATATTTGTCGCTCACTGCCTGATCACACTCAAATTGATTTTACCTTAGAACAAGATAAGTTAATCATCAAAGCAGGTCGCAGCCGCTTTACGCTAGCAACCCTTCCTGCTTCCGAATATCCGAGCTTAGACAATACCGATAAGAAATTAGAGTTCCACATAGAACAAAAAACATTGCGTTTTTTAATACAACGTACTTGCTTTGCGATGGCACAGCAAGACGTTCGTTACTACCTAAACGGTATGTTATTAGAAGTCAAACAGGGAATAATTCGGTCAGTTGCCACCGATGGTCACCGCTTAGCATTGAACTCCATTGAAGCATCGATCATTGATAATGCCTTCACTCAGGTCATCATTCCTCGAAAAGGCGTGCTGGAATTATTACGATTATTAGAAGATAGCAATCAAGAAGTTGATGTCGCAATCATGACTAATCATATTCGTGTTTCAAATGGAACATTTACTTTCACTTCTAAGTTGATAGATGGTCGTTTTCCAGATTACGATCGGGTCTTGCCTAAAGGTGGCGATAAAATCATCTCTGTTGAACGAGAGCCTCTTAAGCAATCGCTATCAAGGGCATCGATTCTCTCCAATGAAAAGCTACGTGGAGTGCAACTGCAGCTTCGCAAAGGGTTATTGCGGATCTTAGCTAACAATCCAGAACGTGAAGAAGCCGAAGAAGAAATCAATATTAATTATGCAGATTCTGACTTTGATATCGGTTTTAACGTGAAATATCTCACAGATATTTTTGACACTATTGATGACGAAATCGTTAACATTACCTTCTCCAACCCAAATGCCAGCATTTTAGTAGAAGGAGGTAGCGCTGAGGGCAATAGCTTATTCGTGGTTATGCCGATGCGCCTATAGTTCTCAGGCATGATATTAACAAACTTCACCGTAGGTAATTTTAGAAATCTCATTGATGTTAATTTAGCGTTTAGCACCAACATAAATATCTTTTATGGTTCTAACGGTAGCGGTAAGACCAGCATTCTCGAAGCAATACATTATCTTGGTCTCGGCCGCTCTTTTCGAAGCAGGAACGTCAGACGTTTAATAAATGAGAGTTCTGATAGGTTTGTGCTTATCAGCCAACTTTCAGATGCCAATCAAACCCCAATCACCGTTGGAATTGAACGACTAGCCGAGCAAAGCACCGTTAAAATAGCCGGGAAGACGACAGGATCCCTCATTGAGTTAGCACAACTATTGCCTTTTCAGTTGATTAATGCCGATAGCCACCTTCTATTAACTTCAGGTCCCTTAGCGCGAAGACAGTTTACCGACTGGGGAGCGTTCCACGTGGAACCACTTTTCTTCAATTATTGGCAAAGGGCAAATCGAATTATTAAACAACGTAACGCCAATCTAAAAAATGCTAAGAACTATTCTGAAGTGAGCATGTGGGATGAAGAGCTGGATACTATCGCCATCTGGTTGGATCAACAGCGAGCGAAATATGTCACCCAGTTCCATCCGATTTATAGTATTTTATTAGAGTCATTATTAGATCGAAAAGATCTAAAACTGCACTACTACCGAGGTTGGTCGAACGAAGCCTTGTATAAAGATACATTGAAAGCATCCTTTGCGCGAGACCAGCTATTAGGCTACACCCAATTTGGTCCACACCGCGCCGATCTGCAGCTTAAATTTAAAAATATTGCTGCGGTGGAGGTTTTGTCGCAAGGACAGCAAAAGCTTGCAGCTTATGCAATGAGAATCGCCCAGGGACTGCTTTTACATCAGCAGACAAATAAGCGCTGTATATTTTTAATTGATGACTTGCCCTCTGAGCTTGATCCCGAAAGACGGCAGAAGGTGATTAAGTTATTGCTCGGCCTCGATTGCCAGTTATTCGTGACCGGCATTGAAAAAGAAACCTTATTGGAGCTTGCAACAACCAACGCGAAAGTGTTCCACGTGGAACGAGGGACGATTAAAGAAATGTAGCTTCGGCGAAACCCAGGAAACCCCCAATTCCATATATTTAAAAACATTAGATGCCCGAGACTTCACCCAGGCTACATAGATGTTCATCTGAAGAAAAACCGACTGAAGCAAAACCCCCACAAACTCATACAAAACAATACTTTAACCTCAAAAAATGTGGTATAATAATCGTTTGTACATGAGAACTTAAGCCCTTATTTTATCGGCGTTTTTTAAAGTTTTCTCTAAAATCTTAATTTAAGCTGTATTGGAGCATTATCTATGGCGGATCCTAATACCACCTATGATTCATCGAGCATTAAAATCTATAAAGGCCTTGATGCTGTTAGAAAACGGCCAGGTATGTATATCGGTGATACAGACGATGGTACAGGTTTACACCATATGGTGTTTGAAGTTGTTGATAACTCGGTTGACGAGGCCTTGGCTGGTCATTGCACGGAAATTATCGTCACCCTCAACGTCGATAATTCGGTAACTGTTAGAGACAATGGCCGTGGTATTCCTGTTGGAATGCATAAAGAAGAAAACAAATCAGCAGCTGAAGTCATTATGACGATTCTGCACGCAGGCGGTAAATTTGATAATAACGCTTATAAAGTGTCCGGTGGTTTGCATGGGGTCGGGGTTTCAGTGGTAAACGCTCTATCTGAAGAGCTGGAACTAACCATTCGTCAAAATGGGAAGGTTCATCAACAAACTTATCATCTCGGTGAACCAGCAGCACCTTTGGCCATTGTTGGCGATACTCAGGAAACCGGAACAGAGAT
Source organism: Coxiellaceae bacterium UBA6002 (assembly GCA_002429595.1). Classification (GTDB taxonomy): domain Bacteria; phylum Pseudomonadota; class Gammaproteobacteria; order UBA6002; family UBA6002; genus UBA6002. The sequence goes on along the minus strand of DJAM01000125.1, from coordinate 23,285 downwards.
TCGGTTTAAACCCAGCACTCAAATCTTTCAAAATGTCATTGAGTTTCATTACGATATTCTTGCTAAGCGCCTTCGTGAATTATCTTTCTTAAATTCTGGCGTGCGTATCAAATTAGTTGACCAAAGAACAGGGCGCGAAGATGTTTTTCAATATGAAGGCGGGATTGGCGCCTTTGTACAGCATCTTAATAAGAACAAAACACCGGTTAACAGCAAAGCCTTTTATTTTTCTGCTGAAAAAGACAACATTAACGTCGAAGTTGCGCTCCAATGGAACGACACGTTCCAAGAAAATATCTTTTGTTACACCAATAATATTCCACAACGTGATGGTGGAGCTCACCTTGCCGGTTTTCGGGGAGCGCTTACCAGAACATTGAATAATTACATTGAAAAAGAAGGCCTTACCAAGAAATTCAAAATTGCGATTTCAGGTGACGATTCCCGAGAAGGATTGACCGCAATCTTATCCGTGAAAGTTCCCGATCCTAAATTTTCTTCACAAACCAAAGACAAATTAGTTTCTTCTGAAGTAAAAGGGGCAGTAGAGTCACTGGTTAATGATAAGCTTCAAGAATATTTGCTGGAAAATCCACAACAGGCAAAAGCGATCGTCATGAAAATCGTCGATGCAGCTCGCGCAAGGGAGGCAGCCCGCAAAGCTCGAGATATGACTCGTCGCAAGAGTGTTCTAGATATTGCGGGGTTACCTGGAAAACTAGCAGATTGTCAGGAACGCGATCCTGCTTTATCCGAAATATTTATTGTGGAAGGGGACTCAGCAGGTGGCTCGGCAAAACAAGCTCGAGACCGAAAAAATCAAGCGATTTTACCGCTTAAAGGTAAAATTCTTAATGTTGAAAAAGCACGATTCGATAAAATGCTGTCTTCTGCGGAGCTTGCTACGCTTATTACGGCACTTGGCTGTGGCATTGGTAAAGATGAATATAATCCTGATAAACTACGATACCACTCGATCATTATCATGACCGATGCTGACATTGACGGGTCTCACATCCGCACACTCTTGCTAACTTTCTTTTATAGACAAATGCCCGAATTAATCGAACGTGGCCATGTTTACATTGCACAACCACCGTTATATAAAGTAAAGAAGGGCAAGCAGGAACAATATGTTAAAGACGACGATGCATTAGAAGACTATTTACTTCATTTGGCACTTGCCAATACAGCAATCCATGCTGGTCCTAGTAGCCTAATACAGGGAGCAGATTTAGAAGAGATTGCGATGCACTATCGTAATGTGAAGAAGATTATCAACAAACTTGCTACACGCTATCCGAGAGTAGTTTTAGAGGGTCTATTGGAGATCACTCCGTTGCAAGCCCACGATCTATCTGACAAAAACTCGGTAGAAAATTGGTTAAAAGCTTTAGAAGAAGCGCTTTCGGAAAGAATGAAAGCTAGTGGTAGCACCTTAACTCATACCATTCATGATGACCAACCAACTGATACTTACCAGCCAATGATCATCATCAAAGAACATGGTGTGGCCACTAACTATATCTTTAGAAAAGAATTTTTTAATTCACCTGATTATCTGAATTTGGCAAAGTTTGTCACCAAGTCAAAATCTCTAGTAAATTCAGAAACTTACATCAAACGTAATGAACATCAACATCCCATTGATTCACTTCAAGAAGCCATTAGTTGGATGCTTGATGAAGCGAAGAAGGGCTTTGCGATTCAACGTTATAAAGGTCTTGGGGAAATGAATCCCGAACAATTATGGGAAACTACTATGGATCCAACGATTCGTAGACTCTTAAAGGTGAAAATTGAAGATATGGTAGCCACCGATGAAATTTTTACCACATTAATGGGCGATCAAGTTGAGCCACGTCGAATTTTTATCGAAAATAATGCTCTAGATGCCGACATCGATATCTAACATTAAGTCTGAAATAAACAATAACGAACTTGGCCAGCAACTTTTGATTTTAAAAGTTGCCACGTATTTGGCACGGGCAATTCCTTCAAATCGCTCTCAGTCTCTATATATATAAGCGCTTTCGTGTTTAAACAACCAATGTTGTGCAACCAGCTGCACGCTTTAGCAAGATAATCCTGATGAAACGGCGGATCTAAAAAGACGATATCAAACAATCCGGTCATCTTAGCTTTTGGGTAGGGAAAGGTTTCTTGAATAATTTCAATATTGGTTATTTGCAACTTAGTTCTGTTATCTTCTAGCGCTTCAATCACTTTTCGATCGTTATCGAAGAGCAAACAAAAACTTGCTCCACGTGAAACCGCTTCAAAACTTAAAGCTCCGCTTCCTGCGAAAAGATCTAAGCACCTTGCACCTTCGATATGAGGCGCAAGCCAGTTAAAGAGTGTCTCGCGAACCCGATTAGGGGTCGGACGCACTTGAGTGGTATCAGGAAACTTAATCATCCTGCTTCGAAATCTGCCGCCAATTATTCTAAGCTCACTGTATTTTTGAGTTCGCTTTGACATTCGCTTTACGAGATTAACCGCCAACCGTTATGGTAACCATATTAGAAGGCTGTGCTAAATTCTTGAAGACGCTCTTAACTTCGTTTTCATTCACTTTAGTGATATTCGCTTGATAAGTATCTAAATAATTCAACGGTAATTGATAATAACCAATCGTAATTAATTGCGAGATAATGGCAGTGTTACTCGCCAAACGTAAAATGAAACCCTGGGTCAAGTTCTTCTTAGCGACTTCAACTTCTGAGCTTGAAGGGCCTTTCGTCACAAAGTCTGTTAAAGTGTCATTGACAACATTAATTGCATTCTTAGCTTCGCTGTTGCGAGTTTGGAGTTCAATGAAGAATGGTCCTCTTTCTCTTAGTGCTGAAAATTGACTGCCAACGGAATAAGCTAAACCACGTTTCTCGCGAACTTCGTCGAAAAGCCGAGAAGTTAAAGATGCACCACCTAAAATATAATTGCCTACAACTACTGAAAAATAAGAAGGATCATTACGTGCAATGCCACGTTGTCCAATCATGACGTGAGTTTGGCTAGACGGGAATGCAATATGCTTAAATTGCTGTTTCTGTTGGATATCACGCTCACTTGCCTTAGGCAGTTTCGGACCACTATTCAAATGGGCAGAAAGATTTTCAGCAAGTTGTTTAGCCTGCTGTTGGTCAATATTACCTACGATAGTGATAATCGCATTTTGCGCGATGTAGTTTGCTTTATAAAAATTCTGCAAGTCAGCGGGGGTCATACTACTTACACTTTCCTTAGTCCCAGAGATTGGGTGGCCATAGGGTGCCCCATCATACACTGCATTGAAAAACGCTTTGGTTGCAATCGAGGAGGGTGATTCATCTTGGGCATTTAAGGTGATGAGTGCTTGCTTTTGTATACGTAAGAATTCTTCATTGGGAAAGTTAGGCTCCGTCAACACCTCATTAAAAATTGACAATGCCGGCGTGAAATATTTCGGATCTGATAAACTACGTAATGCAACAACCGCCATATCTCTGTTCACTGCCGACGAAAACTTCGCGCCAACGTTGTCAAACGCAATAGCGATCTGATTCGCATTTTTAGTCTTAGTACCAGCATTTAAAGTGTCATTGGTAATCTTCGCAAGACCAGGCTTAGTGTTATCACGAGCTGAACCGGCATCGAATACTACTTGAATGTCAACAATTGGCAGCTCATGTTCATGTACGTATAGAACTTGCGAACCTGAAGTGGTTTGCCATTTTTGTATTGGTACGAGATTTTTTTCTTGTGCTGTTACCGATGAACTCAGTATGAGACAAGAAGCAAAAACACTGATGATATTAGCTTTAACGGACATTTTGTCCTCCCCTGTAGAGCATGGGTTGATCTTTTTGATTTGGCTTGAGTGGTAAAGGCACGAGTGTAGCAATCGTCATACGCTGCGGAACTAAGTATTTCTTAGCCACTGCTTGAACTTGCTCTGCAGTTACCAGATTGATGTTTTTAATGTAATTATCAATCTCTCGCCAGGACAGGTTAACCGCTTCAAGTGCGCCAATTTCATTGGCCTGATTCATATAAGAATCTTTTTCAAACGTTTGATTCGCTATGCTTTGCGCTTTTACCCGAGCTAACTCTTCAGGAGTAACCGGTTTTTCCTGTAAGTCTTTAATCTGCTTCAAAATTGCATTCTCTAATTGCGAGCTCGTTTGACCTTGAGATGGAATAGCCGAAATCGTAAAGACATTATCTAAACGACTGTAAAGATCGTAACTGGCGTCTATCTCACTCGCTATCTCAGAACCACGAACCAAATTCTTTTGTAATCGAGCGCTATCACCGCCATCGAGGATAGATTGCAAAACATCAAGCGCATAGGCTTCAGATTTCGTGGCCGCGGTCTTTAAAGAAGGGGTGTTGTAGCCAATTATTACTAATGGTAATTTTGCCGGAGTTTTCACCACAATTCGGCGACCGCCATAATCTTGCAATTCACCAGGTTGCTTAACCGGCGGCAAAGGTCCTGATTTAAGTGGACCAAAATATTTTTTGACTAGTTCGAGTGTTTCTTGAGGCTTTACATCCCCAACAATAACCAACACGGCATTGTTAGGGGCATACCACGTGTCATACCACTTTCTGATATCTGTGGCGTTCATATTGTTTAAGTCCCACATCCACCCAATTACCGGATGATGGTAAGGGCTCGCCACGTTCGCCGCTGCTTCAAAACGCTCAGCAGTCAAGCTTTGCGGGCTGTCATCGGTTCGTAACCGACGTTCTTCTTTAACAACTTCAATCTCTTTAACAAATTCTTTTGGTAAGAGGGAAAGGTTGCGCATCCGATCTGCTTCAAGCATAAGACTTATGGGTAGTTTCTTTGACTCCATCATCTGATAATAGGCGGTGTAATCAGAGGCGGTAAAAGCATTTTCATCGCCACCATTTTCAGCAACGATTTTTGAAAACTTACCTGGACCGTAAGCCGGAGTTCCTTTGAACATCATATGTTCAAGCGCGTGGGAGATCCCAGTAATGCCAGTAGGCTCGTAGCTAGAACCAACCTTGTACCAAACTTCAGTGACCACAACTGGAACACGATGGTCTTCTTTAATAATCACCTTTAGACCATTTGGAAGCGTGGTTTCGGTAGTTGGAGAAGCGGCGAAGGCATTAGAAGTAATGATAAAAAAGAAACTACATAGTAATATATAAAAACGCATATTTCTTCCATTAAGAATTATTGGACTCAAAGTGCATAGAATAGCTGATTTAATGCTGTTTCTAAAGCAGAATAAAAGGTTTTTTAAATGTTTAACATCCTGAAATCAAAAAAAAATAACGAAAAAAAGGAAGGAGGCTTCTTTTCTTCTATTAAAAGCGGATTAAAGAAAACTCGAGAATCTTTTAATAGTGGTTTAGGTAACCTTTTTCTGGGTAAAAAGGTCATCGATAAGGAACTGTTGGAGGATATTGAAACCCAGCTCATTCTGGCAGATGTCGGTGTCGTTGTGACTCAAAAAATCATCGCCGAATTAACTCAAAAAATATCACGCAAAGAGTTGGATGATGCGCAAGCTGTTATTACTGCGCTTAAGCAGCAATTAGTCTCTATCCTTACTACCACCAATAATCGGGCCTTTTTGTCAGGATCTCAAAAACCTCAAGTGATACTTGTTATTGGCGTTAACGGTACCGGAAAAACAACGACAATTGGCAAGTTGGCACATCGATATCAAGCACAAGACCAAAAAGTGATCTTAGCAGCCGGAGATACTTTTCGTGCTGCCGCTATTGAACAACTACAAGTGTGGGGGGAGCGGAATCAAATACCAGTTATCGCCCAGCATAGTGGTGCAGACAGTGCTTCTGTTATTTTTGATGCCTATCAAGCAGCCACATCGCGCAACTTTGATCTATTAATTGCTGATACTGCGGGCAGATTGCACACGCAACAGCATTTAATGGAGGAGCTTAAAAAAATTAAACGCGTTATAGGCAAAATTGAGTCTTCCGCTCCACATGAAATTTTATTAGTGCTTGATGCCTCCACTGGTCAAAATGCTTTGCGTCAAGCGGAGCAATTTAATGAAGCACTGGGTATCACCGGCATAATCATCACCAAGTTGGATGGTACCGCAAAAGGTGGCATCATTTTTGCTATTGCTCAAAAAATGAAATTGCCAATTTATTTTGTTGGAGTTGGTGAAAAAATCACTGACCTCCTGCCCTTCGATCCAATCGAATTTGTTGATGCACTATTCGAGCAAGAAGAAAAAGTGGAATAGCAACAAGGAGAAATGCTTGATCAACTTTGAACATGTCAGTAAACGATTTGACGGGGGCCATACCGCATTAAGCGACATCACTTTCAACCTCGATAAGGGCCAAATGGCTTTTTTGACCGGTCACTCTGGTGCTGGTAAAAGTACTTTGCTTAAACTGATAATGCGAATAGAAGAAATCTCTTCCGGTCAGATCGTAGTTAATGGCAAAAATCTCAATAAGCTGCGCAAAAACTCAATCGCAAAGTTGCGCTTGTCAATTGGCATGATTTTTCAAAACCCTATGTTGCTACCCCACAAAACGATCTTTGAAAATGTCGCGCTGCCATTGCAAATATCAGGCATGCGCCAACAAGAGATGGCCTCAAGAGTCCGTGCTGCCCTTGATAAAGTGGGATTGCTCCATAAAGAGAAATTCTCTCCGATTAGTTTATCTGCTGGCGAGCAGCAAAGAGTGGGCATCGCTCGCGCAGTAGTTAACCGCCCTGCCATTTTGTTAGCCGATGAGCCAACAGGAAATCTTGATCCCGGACTATCCTATGAACTTATGCGTCTTTTTGAAGATTTTCACCGGGTAGGAACAACAGTATTAATTGCGACCCATGATATAGGGTTAATTGCTCAAATGAACCATCCTATCCTGACTCTACAAAAAGGAACGTTGTTCCAAGGAGCAATCAATGGCGAAAAATAGCAAAGCGGCTAAAGTGACAGAAAAAGAATCAATGTTATTCAAAAATCACCGCTTAGCATTCAAAAATGGTTGGAAACAAGTCATCCAAACACCTATTGCGAGTTTTGTAACCTGCCTCATCATCGCAATGACATTGTTATTTACGACTTCTTTATTAGTGTCTTTAAAGACCTTTCGTCATGTTGCAGATAGTCTGCATGCTGGCAATCAAGTCACTTTTTTTCTCAAAACTGACACGCCCGAAGCGACAATTCGCATCGCTTTGGATCAATTACAACATAATGACTTAGTAAGACAAGCCAACTACATTTCTCCAGAACAAGCCTTAAGAGAGCTCACTTCTGAAAACGAATTTAAGGAAGTCTTAGCTGACGTTCAGAATAATCCACTTCCCCCGGTTTTGTCAGTGAGCTTTAACAGCCAAGATCAACAGCAAATAAAAGACTTAATTGACTCTATTGCTCACCAACCCTTTGTTCAGGCGGTTCATGTTGACTCAGAGTGGTTTGAACGTTTATTTGCGATTCTGCAATTTGGAAACCGGCTCACTTATTTATTAACTGGGCTTTTTCTGATCGGCATCGTATTTATTATTAGTCGCACCATTCAAGAAGCCACCTCACGAAACCATCAGGAAATGGTACTCTTAGAGCTGATTGGTGCTACTACTTCCTATATTCGACGTCCTTTTTTATATGTTGGCGCTATTTTGGGTTGGGGATCGGGGATTTTAGCCTCACTATTACTGTTAGGATTGTTTTGGGCTTTACGTGAACCCTTTAATACGCTCCTTGCTTCCTACAGCTTACCATATCCGACTATTCTTCAACCCAACACCATATTCCTTGTTATATTGTGCAGCAGCTTAATTGGCTGGCTAGGCTCTTGGATTTCATTTTACAAATACGCCAAGTTACCTCATAATTAGCACTCAACCCTGTAGAGTGCTAAAATTTCTTAATAGTAACCTTTAAGGTGATCAGATGAATAAAAGCCTTCAAAAATGGCAACTTGCCGCTCCTATTGGTAGCTTAGACGCCTATATTAGCTGGGTTAATCAAATCCCTCTGCTTACTGAAGAAGAAGAAAAACAGTTAACAAGCGATCTTTATTATAAAGGCGATTTAGAAGCTGCTCGACGCCTTGTTTTGTCTCATTTACGCTTTGTGATCCGTATTGCTAAAGGTTATGCAGGCTACGGTCTACAGCAATCCGACCTCATTCAAGAGGGTAATATTGGCTTAATGAAGGCTGTTAAAAAATTCAATCCCGAAGTGGGCGTTCGCCTAGTTTCTTTCGCAATTCATTGGATAAAAGCTGAAATCCATGAATTTATTTTGCGTAACTGGAAGATAGTGAAGATTGCAACAACCAAAGCCCAACGAAAACTCTTTTTTAATCTTCGCAAAGCAAAAAAACATCTATCCTGGTTCACTAATCAAGAAGTCAGTGATCTAGCTAAAGACTTGAATGTAAAAGAACAGGATGTTCGCAACATGGAAGCCCGCTTTCTTCACGACGAATCATTTGATCCGATTGCGACCGATGATCATGAAGAATGGCAATCACCTGCTCATTATCTAGAAGACCACCGCTATGATCCTGCTAGTCGTCTTGAAGCCAATAACTGGTCCGAAGATCGCGAACACAAACTTCACGCAGCCATGACCTCACTAGATGAACGCAGCCGAGATATCTTAAATCAGCGCTGGCTAATGGAAGACAAAGCCACCCTTCACGATTTAGCAGATAAATATAATGTTTCTGCAGAGCGAATTCGGCAATTAGAAAAAAATGCCATGATCAAAATTAAAGAAGCGATGGGTTCATTTGATTAAAGCCACCCTACAGATTAAATGGCTAAACATTCAGTTTTGAGCTAAATTTCAACAAAAATGGACGTCCGCCTCTAGTAGCGACGTGGTATCTCGAGCTTGACACTATATCTTGTCATGCTACTGTTTTATTTATTGTTACAACTTAGCCAAAAAGGAATAAGACAGTGAAGACCAAGCACGTAGTAGTAGGTTTGTTATCTTTTGCTCTTTTTTCAATGTTTACTGCCACTCAAGCGAATCCGACAACAGCTCAATCAGCACCTTCTGTTCCAGCAACTAACGCTAAACCTCCTAGCACCATGTCAGATGCGGAGGTTAAGCAGATTCAAAAAATTGTTCATGACTACCTCGTACAAAATCCACAAGTTTTGGTTGAGGCTTCTCAAGCTTATCAAGATCAAGAGTTAGCAAAAGCGAAAACTAAAACCCAACAAGCTGTCACTAAAAATGCCAAGTTATTATTTAACTCTGCTGGTAGTCCAACTGTCGGTAACAACAATGGCGACGTCACTGTCATCGAATTCTTAGATTATCAGTGCACACACTGCCGTGAGATGTCTACGGTCATAGACAATTTGCTTAAGGGTGATGATAAAGTTCGGGTAGTCATTAAACAGCTCCCTATCTTTGGTGGCTCTTCAAAATTTGCAGCTCAAGCTGCGATTGCTTCTATAAAGCAAGGTCCTCAGAAATTCTTAGTCTTTCATCGAACCTTGTTAGAAATGCCTTTACCACTCACCAACGAAAAAGTTCTCGAACTTGCTAAGAAAGCCGGCTTAGATACTAACCAATTACAAGCCGACATGAAGAACAAACTTGTTGAAGATCAAATCAATGAAAACTTCAAATTAGCACAGGATTTAGGTCTACTTGGAACGCCTGCGTTCATTATCGGTAACCGTACTGCTTCAAAAGTAGAATATGTGCCTGGAGCCGTAACGGTTGATAATTTGAAGACCAATATTTCAAAGATTAGAAAGTAATAAGACCCTCTCCTTAGCCCTCTCCCGCAAGCGGGAGAGGGAATTTATCTGTCTCTAGGTGAATAAATTTGATAAATGAAAACCACACACAAATAGATGTCAAAACTTTTCAAGGCATGATTTTAGCCCTGCAACATTATTGGGCCCAACAAGGTTGTGCCATCTTACAACCCTATGATATGGAAGTTGGAGCTGGCACCTTTCACACTGCAACGTTTTTACGTGCAATTGGTCCAGAGCCGTGGCATGCCGCTTATGTACAGCCTTCACGACGTCCTAAAGATGGTCGATATGGCGATAGCCCCAATCGAACGCAACTTTACTATCAGTTTCAAGTTGTTTTAAAACCTTCACCAGATAATATTCAAGAGCTCTATTTAAATTCGTTACGCTATCTTGGTATTGATCCACTCATTCACGACATCCGTTTTGTTGAAGACAATTGGGAATCCCCTACCCTAGGCGCCTGGGGATTAGGTTGGGAAATTTGGCAAAATGGCATGGAGATCACCCAGTTCACTTATTTTCAACAAGTAGGTGGCTTGGAATGCGCTCCTGTGACCGGGGAAATTACTTACGGTTTAGAACGCATAGCGATGTATCTGCAAGGTGTCGATAGTTGCTTTGATTTAGTTTGGACAAAAACTCCAGATGGGATTCTAACCTATGGCGATGTTTTTCATCAAAACGAAGTAGAGATGTCAACTTATAATTTCGAATACGCCAACGTACCTCATCTTTTTAAGCAATTTGACACCCTAGAGGAAGATTGCCAAAAACTGATTGAAGCAAATTTACCACTAGCAGCTTATGAGATGGTATTAAAAGCATCTCACGCATTTAATTTGTTGGATGCAAGACATGCAATATCTGTCACCGAACGACAGCGCTATATTCTTCGCGTCAGAAAATTAGCCTTTGCTGTCGCTAAAGCTTACTACCAAGCACGTGAGCAATTAAATTTCCCAATGCTAGAAAAAAATTTAAAAGTACGTAGTCTGGCGACCGATTCTTGTCATTCCCGCGAAAGCGGGAATCCATGCTTCTAGCTACACGTAGCATGGATTTCCGCTTTCGCGGGAATGACAAGAAACTACACCTAACTACATTGCGCCACATCATTATTAGAGGCACTTCATGCATCAAGAAAAAAAAGATTTTTTAGTTGAAATTGGAACTGAAGAATTACCGCCAAAATCTTTACAACGATTTGCCTCTTCTTTTAGCGATGAAATTGAAGAATCTTTAATTAAAGCAGAATTGAGCTATAGCGATATTCAATCGTTCGTAACGCCTCGCCGCATTGCTTTACTTGTAAAAAATTTAGCAGCAAGACAGCCTGATAAAACAATTGATAAAATCGGACCTTTAAAATCCTTAGCATTTGATGCGCAAGGTGAACCAACTCCTGCGGCTTTAGGTTTTGCCAAATCATGCGGTGTGACGGTAACTGAACTCAAAACTATTGCAACGCCTAAAGGTGAATGTATAGTCTGTCAGCAACAAATTACAGGTAAAAATATTGATGAGCTTGCACCCAAAATCGTAGAGGATGCCATTTCGTCACTACCTATCCCCAAACCAATGCGTTGGGGATCAAAAGATGTCAGTTTTATTAGACCCGTTCATTGGGTGGTCATGATGCATGGCAACGACATTGTCGCCGGAAATTTGTTTGAACTGAAAACCAATAACAAAACGGGCGGTCACCGATTCCATCATCCACAATGGCTTACGGTAACTGATCCAGCCTCATATGACGAATTATTGAAAACTAAAGGTTATGTTGTTGCACAATATGACGAACGAAAAAACATCATTCGCGAGGAGTTACTTAAAATTACTCCACCGAATAGTACTGTTATCATCGACGAAGATTTGCTTGATGAAGTAACAGGATTAGTTGAATGGCCTGTAGCTTTATTAGGAAAATTTGATCAGCGTTTTCTCGATGTACCTAAAGAAGCTTTGATTTCCTCGATGAAAACGCATCAAAAATGCTTTCCAGTGGTAAATCAAGATCAAGATTTACTCCCTTACTTTGTGACGATTGCAAATATTGAAAGCAAACAAACGGCGGAAGTGATTACAGGAAATGAACGAGTCATGCGTGCGCGGTTAGCAGATGCTGAATTCTTTTTTCATACTGATTTGAAAAATGGCATCGAGCATTATCTAGAGCAACTTAAGAATGTAGTGTTTCAAAATAAGTTAGGGACGTTATACGATAAAGCTACACGAATTGCCTCACTCGCTAGTCACATAGCAGAACAGTTAGAAAGCGATCCACTCGCTGCAAGTCGAGCCGGATTATTATGTAAAGCGGATCTTACGACTGAAATGGTAGGCGAGTTTCCAGAGCTGCAAGGAGTCATGGGTTATTATTATGCGCTGCATAACAATGAGTTCATCGATATTGCCATTGCTATCAAAGAACATTATCTACCTCGGTTTGCGGGTGATACCTTACCGACGACATTGCTAGGTAACGCTTGCGCCATTGCAGATCGATTAGATACTCTAACCGGTATATTTAGTATTGGTCAGGCTCCCACCGGCGACAAAGATCCTTTTGCACTTAGACGAGCAGCATTAGGACTTGTTCGCATTATGATTGAAAATCATTTACCACTTGATTTACATGCTTTATTGAAAGTCGCCGCCCAAAAGTATAACGAACAAAATCATGAAGCAGTTGTTGAAGAAGTTTTCGAATTTTGTTTAGAGCGTTTGCGTACTTGGTATTTAGAAAAAGGTATTCACGCAACTGCTTTTGCTGCGGTACTCGCTAAGCGTCCCACATCACCGCTTGATTTTGATTATCGCATCAATGCAATTCATTTCTTCCAACAACTGCCCGAAGCAGGAGCTTTAGCTGCTGCAAATAAACGTGTCAGTAACATTTTTAAACAATCACCACTACCTCCACATAGTCATTTTAATTATGCGTTACTACAACTTGATGCCGAAAAACAGTTAGCTAATATCATCGAAGAACAGTCTCAAAAAATAGAAGAACTTTGCTCAGCTTTTCGCTATCAAGAAGCTCTCACTCTATTAGCGACACTTCGCGAACCAATAGATCGTTTTTTTGATGAGGTGATGGTGATGGTCGATGATCTTGCATTAAGAGACAATCGTTTACTTTTGCTAAATAATTTAAGGCAATTATTTTTGCAAATCGCAGACATCTCTCTTTTGCAGCAAGACAATCGCTAAGAATGGCTCGTCTTATAGCGACCCAAATTTTATTGGCACTCATTGTTCAAAAAAAATCATTATCACAACTACGTCCTGAATTTGAAAAAGTTGCAATTAAGGATCGTGGTTTAGTGCAGGAGTTATGTTATGGAGTTGCCCGTTGGTATTTTCGATTGGAATTTATAGCCAATTTCTTTATCCAAAAACCCCTTAAAGCAAAAGACCAAGATATTAAAATTCTTATCTTGTTAGGACTCTACCAACTTATTTTTATGCGCGTTCCCGATTATGCCGCAATTTCAGAAACAGTTGAAGTTGCTCGCCGCTTACATAAAGAATGGGCGACTAAATTGATCAATGGGGTGTTGCGAAACTATCTCAAGAACAAAACAATGCTAGAAGAAAAAATCGCTACGGACAAGGTTGCTAACTACGCTCATCCGAGTTGGCTAATTAACTCCATCGAGAATGCTTGGCAATCTTGGCACGAAATCCTTGAAGCAAATAACTCGCATCCATTGTTGTGTATTCGTGTTAATGCTTTAAAAATGACACGCGACGATTATAAAAAACGCCTAACGGCAAATAATATCAGCGTAATAGAAATTCCCTACACCGAAACTGGTTTAGTTATTAACACGCCAGTCGATGTTAAGCACCTACCAGGATTCGAAGAAGGTTTATTCTCTATACAAGACGGAGCTGCTCAATTAGCAGCGCAAATCCTTCGGCCAGAAGAAAATGATCGCATCTTAGACGCCTGTGCTGCACCAGGTGGCAAAACCTGTCATTTATTGGAGATGCAACCGCATCTAAAATCATTAGTTGCACTAGATAACGATGACAAACGCCTAGCATTGCTACGCGAAAATCTTCAACGTTTGGATTTAAATGCGCAGATTGTTCATCATAGCGTCACCGACTTAAACTGGTGGGACCAAAACCAATTTGATCGAATTCTTTTAGATGCTCCGTGCTCAGCCACAGGCGTCATCAATAGACATCCCGATATTAAGCTGCTACGAAGACATGAGGACTTATCAAAGCTAGGAAAGATACAGTCGGAAGCCCTGGAGACCTTATGGCCCACCCTGAAGCCGCAAGGATGGTTGCTTTATGTGACCTGTTCAGTTCTACCTGAGGAAAATTCGAAGATCGTTAGTAAATTTATGGCTAATCATCCCGATTGTATCGAACAGCAAATACCAGCTTCCTGGGGGATTGCAATGTCCCCAGGGAGACAAATTTTACCAGGAATGGTGGCTGGAATGGATGGCTTTTACTTTGCGTTACTGCAAAAGAAATAAAGTTTTATCCTTTTATCCGTACGGCCAAAACGTCACATTTTGCACCATGTAATACAGCGTTCGCTGTCGAACCCAACAATAATCTAATGCCGTGACGTCCATGGCTTCCTACAATGATAAGGTCAATCCCTAAATCAGCTGCTTCGTCCAAAATAATATTTTTTGCAGAGCCCACTTTAATGATTTGCTTGGTATCGGGAACCTCGGTTTTCGTGCCCAATTTAGTCATGGCTTCTTTGGCATTCGTTAGCAGCATTTCTTCAATATCCGCGCCCGCTACAACGCCATAGGCGGCACCATAACTGCTTAAGTTTTCGATAGCGTGAATCAAGTAAAGCTCAGCCCCGAAATCTTCACGCAACTGGCAAGCTTTTTTGACTGGGTAATCATCACAACTGGTGTCCAATTCGACAGCTAATAATATTTTCTTGTATTTAGTCATCTTTTCATCCTTGTTAGAGTCATTTGGAAAGAGAAACTATATCACAAAGTAGCTGCAATTTGGCTCTTATTAAACTGTTGATTGTTTGTATTATTACTGTGCATAGACTGTAAATACTTAGGGCTCCTCAAAAGTTGTTAAATGTTATCTATATCTATCCCCAAGCTTATCCACAGAAAATTTCCCACCAAAAATCATGTAACAAATTGATATTTATAGATATTATAAGGTTAATCACAATAAGGGGGCCCCCTAATAATCACAATAATAAAATATAAATAATTATATTAATTTAATGTCTTATTTCGAAATAATGATCTTTACCTTGAAAAAATATGAGGCCCTGTTATCCTTAGCTGTTTTATTTCACCGCAGAGAAGACCATGAAAAGAACTTTTCAACCTAGTAATCTTAAAAGAAAACGAGTCCATGGATTTCGTGCTCGCATGGCTACCGCCAACGGTCGCAAAGTCATTAACAGCAGAAGACGCAAAGGCCGTAAATCATTAAGTGCTTAAGCAAAACAGGTTAGGGAAAGAGTTAAAACTTAGAGCGCCTAGCAGTTTTCAGAAGGTTTATAAAAACGCTCAAAGATTTCGGTTTAAAGGCTTAAATCTTCTAGTCTGTAAAAATGAACTACCCTATTCACGCATCGGTATTGTTATTTCAAAAAAGCAAATACCAAAAGCTGTGGATCGCAATCGTATAAGACGTGTTGTGCGAGAATATTTCAGAGTAAATCAGCACGAATTAGCGATATGTTTTGATTTTATCTTTGTTGTTTACTCCGAATTAGAGGGGGTAAGTAACCTTGAGATAACTAAATGCTTAGAGGTTCTTTGGACAAAGTTAGTCAGGTTTTACGAAAAGGGTTGATAATCGTTTTAAAAGGTTATCAATATCTCATCAGTCCGTTATTGGGGAACCGCTGTCGATTTTATCCAAGCTGCTCCCACTACGCGCTCGAAGCACTAAGACAACATAATTTAATAAAAGGAAGTTATTTAATTATCAAACGTCTCTTGCGTTGTCATCCTTTCCATCCGGGTGGCTTTGATCCAGTCTCAAAGACGAATGAGATAAAACCTTGAATTATGGACTTTTGAAACCATTTTTATCGAAGTGAAACTATGTACGATCGAAAAATTTTTCTTTACTTTGCATTAGCTATCATTGGATTTTTTCTTTGGAATGCTTGGGAAACCGATTATGCTCCAAAGCCTGCTCCTGTGGCGGCAAGCGCCGCACCAACATCATTTGCAGGTGCTGTACCTTCATCGCAAGCTACTCCTGGCTCTGCTACCGTGTCAGAAGATCGTTTAGTGAACGTCAAAACAGACGTCCTAGATGTTCAAATTGATAAGCTAGGTGGCAACATTGTTTCTCTTAAATTGCCTAAATACCCCACCTCTTACGAAACTCCTAACGATCCACAAAGTCTGGTCACGCCTGATATAAATAAGTTTTATGCAGTAGAAACAGGTATCGTGGGTAATAACGTCGATACTTCAAAAACGATCTTCAATACCGCTGTTAGTTCTTATCAGCTCGACCCTAATAGCAACGATTTATCTGTTACCTTGAGTGGTAAAGCAGATGGTCTTGATGTGCAAAAGACTTATACGTTCAAGAGAGGCAAATATGATATTGGTTTGAGCTCTCAAATAACCAACACGGGTAACCAACCGTGGTCGGGGTCTTCTTATAATCAAATTAAGCGCCGAGGCTTAACAGCGGATACCGGAACGTTTGGCTTGAAGACTTACACAGGTGCCGCTATTTCGAGTGCCGAAAAGCCGTATGAAAAAATTAGCTACAAAGAAATGGACAAAGGAAACCTCGATCGTAATATCAAAGGTGGCTGGTTAGCGATGCAGGAACGCTATTTTATTAGCGCTTGGGCGCCAAATCAGCAAGAAAATCTTCGTTATTACAGCAGTGTCCAGCCGTTAAATTCGTCCGATAAACCGGCTGATCGAATTTATACAATTGGTTATCAAACTCCAAATGTCACTATCGCGCCTTCGCAAACTCAAACTATCAACAGCACCTTGTACTCGGGTCCTGAAATTACCGCCAATCTAAAGCAAGTAGCTCCAAATTTAGATTTGACTATTGATTATGGTTGGTTATCGATCTTTTCAGTTCCTATTTTCAAAGTAATGCAGTGGATTTATCGATTTGTTGGTAATTGGGGTCTCGCTATTATCCTCGTAACGGTGTTGATTAAGCTGTTATTTTATAAGCTTTCCGAAAGCAGTTATCGTTCTATGGCGAAAATGAAGGCCTTGCAGCCGAAACTACTCGCTCTTAAGGATCGCTATGGCGATGATCGGCAAAAATTAAGCCAAGCAACGATGGAGCTTTATCGTAAAGAGAAGGTAAACCCTCTGGGTGGTTGTTTGCCAATGTTGGTTCAGATTCCTGTCTTCATCGCCCTTTACTATGTGTTAATTGAAAGCGTTGAACTTCGTCAAGCTCCATTTATCTTCTGGATTCATGATTTATCTGTAAAAGATCCTTACTACGTATTACCCATTTTGATGGGGTTGAGTTGGATGTTCCAGCAACGTTTAAATCCACCACCACCAGATCCAGTGCAAGCGAAAATGATGATGCTCTTCCCTGTGGTCTTCACGCTATTATTTGCCACCTTCCCCTCTGGTTTGGTGCTCTATTGGTTGGTAAATAACTGCTTATCGATCCTTCAGCAGTGGTACATCATGAAGAAGGTTGAAAACACCCAGGGAAAAAAGAAAAAGGCGGTTGCCAAAAAAGGGCGCGTTAGTAGTTCTTAATCATGCACACACTCAATTTTGATACTATTGCCGCTAAGGCTACGCCACCTGGAAAAGGTGGCGTTGGTATCATTCGTATATCAGGCCAAGATGTTTCCAAAATTGCAGTAGCGTTATTAGGCTTAGTTCCAGAGCCTCGCAAAGCTATTTTTTCTGGCTTTAAGACGGCAGATGGGCATTTGATCGACCAAGGCCTTGCGCTTTATTTTAAAAAACCTCATTCATTTACTGGCGAAGATGTTTTAGAACTGCACGGGCATGGCGGCACCGTCGTTATGGATCTATTGTTACAGCGGGTCTCCGAGTTAGGAGCTAGGTTAGCAAAGCCAGGAGAATTCTCGGAAAGAGCATTTTTAAATAATAAAATCGATCTTGCACAAGCCGAAGCGATTGCAGATTTAATCGAAGCTTCCTCGGTAGCAGCTGCTCGAGGCGCCATTCATTCTTTACAGGGACATTTCTCTGAGGAAGTCACTCGCTTAGTTGAGCTTGTAATTGCTTTGCGTATGTATGTTGAAGCAGCAATCGATTTCCCAGAGGAAGAAATTGATTTTCTGTCGGATGGCAAAATTCTGGCGCAGCTGCAGCACATTATTTTACAACTAAACAAAACATTGGATCGCACGAAACAAGGCGCCGCTTTAAATGAAGGCCTGCGAGTGGTCATCGTGGGTCATCCTAATGCAGGAAAGTCCAGTTTACTCAACTACTTAAGCGGCGAACAAACTGCTATCGTGAGTGATCAGCCAGGTACTACACGCGATGTGCTCAAAGAAGATATTCTAATCGATGGTATGCCCTTACGCTTAGTCGACACGGCAGGCCTTCGGGATTCAAGTGATCAAATAGAGGCAGAAGGGGTCCGAAGAGCTTTCAACGAAGTAGCCCAAGCGGATCGAATCTTATTAGTGGTTGATGGATCTAAAATGACATTTGCTGACTTAGCACAGCATGAATTAGTAAAAAAATTCTCTGATCAAGCAACTAAGTTAATCATCATTCGAAATAAGATCGATTTAACCACTGAGAATGGCGCTTCTAATATCCTAAATTATCCGGTGATTAATATCTCTGTAAAGACCGGTGAGGGAATGACAGAATTGAAAGACCATCTTAAAAGTTGTGTCGGTTTTGAAGGACAAGAAACAGTTTATTTGGCCAGAAGACGTCATCTAGACGCCCTTCACAGAGCGAGTAGCCATTTTGAAAATGCCCAAGAACAGCTCCTGGTTTATCAAGCCGGTGAATTAGTTGCAGAAGAATTGAGACAAGCTCAAAATGTGCTGAACGAAATCACTGGCGAGTTTCGTTCCGATGATTTACTCGGAAAAATCTTCTCAACGTTTTGTATTGGAAAATAGCAATGTCTACGCCCTATCATTTTGATGTTATTGTCGTTGGTGGCGGCCATGCGGG
>DJAM01000125.1:0-4228 GCA_002429595.1 Coxiellaceae bacterium UBA6002 | reverse complement strand
CGGCAGCCGCTCGAATTGGTGCCCAAACGCTGCTATTAACGCATAATATTGAAACCTTAGGCCAGATGTCTTGTAATCCAGCAATTGGTGGAATCGGCAAAGGTCACCTAGTAAAAGAGGTTGATGCGTTAGGTGGTGCTATGGCAACCGCCATTGATGAAGCTGGTATTCATTTTCGAATTTTAAATGCTAGTAAAGGGCCTGCTGTTCAAGCGACCCGAGCTCAAGCGGATCGAGCGCTTTATAAGCAAGCGATCAGACGTATTTTAGAAAACCAACCAAACTTAAGAATTTTCCAGGCAGCTGTTGAAGACATTTTATTAGAACAGCAGCAGGTGATCGGTGTTACTACCCAGATGGGCATTCGATTCTACGCTCGACAAATCGTCTTAACAGCCGGAACCTTTTTGGGTGGTAAAATTCATGTCGGCCTTGAAAACTATGGTGGTGGTCGGGCTGGAGATGCTGCTTCACTCACATTGGCAGAACGTTTACGAGAGTTACCATTTCGTGTTAATCGCTTAAAAACAGGAACACCGCCACGAATTGATGGTAGGACGATCGATTATACCCAAGTTAAAGAACAACCAGGCGACCAACCCTTACCGTTCTTTTCTTTTATCAAAAACGATCGACCAGCAGCGCAGCAGATTAAATGCTATATCACCTCGACTACTCAAGAAACGCATAGCATCATTGGACAAAATTTTGATCGATCTCCAATGTATACCGGAATAATTGAAGGTGTGGGTCCCCGTTATTGTCCGTCTATTGAAGATAAAGTGGTTCGTTTTGCGGACAAAGAATCTCATCAAATTTTCTTAGAGCCCGAAGGCCTCAACACTACTGAGATCTATCCAAATGGCATTTCTACTAGTTTGCCATTTGATGTTCAATTAGCGTTTATTCAAACGATTCCGGGGCTTAAAAATGCGCATATCACGAGGCCTGGCTATGCAATAGAATATGATTTCTTTGATCCGCGAGATCTAACCCCGTATTTAGAAACAAAAGCCATTTCGGGACTTTTCTTTGCTGGACAGATCAATGGCACTACCGGTTATGAGGAAGCGGCTGCACAAGGATTAATTGCAGGCATGAATGCCGCTCGAAAATCAAAAAAGCAAAGCTTGTGGTCACCAAGGCGCGATGAAGCATACATTGGTGTTTTAATTGATGATCTTATTACGGCCGGTACGCAAGAACCTTACCGAATGTTTACCAGTCGTGCCGAATATCGATTAATTCTCAGAGAAGATAATGCCGATCTGCGACTCACAGAAATTGGCCATGATTTAGGCCTGGTCGATGACCTGCGATGGCAATTTTTTTGCAACAAGAAAGAGCAAATCGCAAAAGAGCAGCATCGTCTGAGTTCAACTTGGGTATTACCCCACTCGCCAAGTGGCATTGAGATCGGTAAGTTACTAGGAAAAAGCTTGGAAAGAGAATATCGGCTGCTGGACTTACTTAAAAGGCCCGAAGCTAAATACGAACATTTGATGCAGATTAATGATTCAGATTTTAAAATTGATCCAAAAGTTGCGGAGCAAGTTGAGATTCAAGCGAAGTATGAAGGATATATTCAAAGACAACATCTTGAAATTGAAAAGCAAAAACGTCATGAAGAAACGCGCTTACCAGTTGATCTTAACTATGATGAAATACGAAGCCTATCAAGTGAAGTCTGTCAGAAATTAAAAGCGGTGAAACCACTCACCATTGGCCAGGCGTCTAGAATTCCAGGCGTAACGCCTGCCGCAATTTCTTTGTTATTAGTGCATTTGAAAAAAAATTCCTAGCGTTGTTAAAGGAAGCTAATGAATCAGCAATTAGAGGAACAACTTAGAAAAGGTTGTGCGCAACTGAACCTGCCGCTAGACCAAGAAGCGCTAAATAAATTTTTACATTTCATGACGCTGCTGCTGAAATGGAATAAAGCTTATAATTTGACTGCAATCACAGACCCCGAAGAAGTCATCAGTCACCATATTTTAGACAGCTTAAGTATCGTGCCTTACATTCTCGGTAACTTGATCATGGATTTAGGGTCTGGGGCTGGATTCCCTGGCCTACCCTGCGCCTTGATGCTACCTGAGAAACAATTTGTCCTATTGGATGGTAACGGCAAGAAAACTCGCTTTATGACTCAGGCCGTCGGCGAATTAAAATTAGCGAATGTTCGTGTTGTTCAAAGTCGAGTAGAAGATTATCGTCCCGATAAATGTTTTGATACAATCACCGTCAGAGCATTCTCTTCAGTAGCAACCATTATCAAGCAAACCAATCGATTAATTTGCCCAAGCGGTGAGCTACTCATCATGAAAGGAATTTATCCGCAGGCTGAACTAGAAACTGTGACGGCAAATGTAAAAGTCGTTCGTTTAGACGTGCCGGGATTGAATAGTGAACGACATTTAGTGTGCATAAAAGGGCAAGCAAATGACTAAGATAATTGCAGTGGCTAATCAAAAGGGAGGAGTTGGTAAAACGACAACCTGCGTCAATCTTGCTGCCTCTTTAGCGGCAACTAAACGCAAGGTGTTGTTAATCGATCTTGATCCCCAAGGTAATGCGACTGTCGGTAGCGGAATTAGAGCTTCACAGTTGCCCGCCACAATGAATGACTTGCTTCTGGATTTAGTAGATGCCAATGAAATCACCATAAAAGGAAGTGGTCACTACTGCGTATTGCCTGCCGATAACCGTCTCACCGTTGCAGAGGTTCGTTTACTCAAAAGAGAAAATCGAGAATTTCTGCTTCGAGAAAAATTAGAACCAGTTAGACAGCTGTATGATTTCATCTTAATTGATTGCCCCCCCTCCTTAAACATGTTAACCGTTAACGCATTAGTTGCAGCAAACTCAATACTTATCCCCATGCAATGCGAATACTATGCAATGGAAGGACTTGCTGGACTGCTGAATACCGTCGATCAATTGCGTCAAACTGCAAATCCCGGTCTTGAGTTAGAGGGCTTATTACGTACAATGTTTGATGGTCGTAATCGCTTAGCGCTTGAAGTTTCTGAGCAGTTGATTGGTTATTTTGGGGATAAAGTTTATCAAACTGTCGTGCCTCGAAATGTACGCTTGGCGGAAGCACCTAGTCATGGCTTGCCGGCACTTTTATATGACAATAAATCTCAAGGGGCTGCGGCCTATCTGGCTTTAGCTGGAGAAGTATTACGAAGACAAGACACAACTAAATATTCCTCAGGACTTACTATGAGTGCTGAGATTTAAACAAGGAATACAGCATGACGGTTAAGAAAAAAGGTTTAGGTCGAGGTCTTAGTGATCTTGGATTAAATGAACTGCTCAGCCGAATGACTTCTGAAAACAAACCTGCCACATCCCAAACCACTGCCGCCGATATAGCTAATTTAACCCATCTGAAAATCGATGTTCTCCAGCCGGGTAAATATCAACCCAGAAAAGATATGGATAGCCACGCGCTTGAAGAATTAGCAGAATCTATAAAATCGCAAGGCATCATCCAACCAATTGTGGTTCGAAAAGTTGCCCTCGATCGCTATGAAATTGTAGCGGGTGAAAGACGTTGGCGAGCAGCAAGCTTGGCAGGTCTTACTGAAATCCCAGTTATCATCCGCGAAATTCCAGACAATGCCGCCATTGCGATGGCATTAATTGAAAACATTCAGCGCGAAAATCTTAATGCGATTGAAGAAGCATCAGCATTGCATCGCTTAAGCCAGGAATTTTCCTTAACTCATCAAGAAATCGCTAAAATCGTCGGTAAATCACGCGCAACAATTAGCAATCTATTGCGCTTACTGACATTAAGTCCAGAAATAAAAGCAATGGTAGAAAAAGGTGAACTTGAGATGGGCCACGCCCGTGCTGTCCTGGCGCTTAATCCAGAACGCCAGCTGGCAGTTGCAACCCAAATTGCAATGAAAGGCTATTCTGTGCGAGATGCGGAAGACTATATCCGTCGATTGGTGAATCTGGCAGATATTCCGGCCGCGCCGAAAGAAAAAGATTACGAGCTTGCTAAAATCGAGAAAACACTTTCGAAGCGCTTAGGAGCAAGGGTTACGATTAAGAAGAAAGATGAGACGAAGGGAAAGCTGATTGTTCATTATCGAAACCCAGAGCAGTTGGAGGCGGTGTTGAATTATTTGGACGGTAAGGCTTAGCTTTGTCATTCTCGCGCAGTTCTGTCATTCCCGCGCAGGCGGGAACCCATTTTAGGTGCGGCTGG
>DJAM01000095.1 GCA_002429595.1 Coxiellaceae bacterium UBA6002 | reverse complement strand
GCGCAGGCGGGAACCCATTCCCGAAGCCGCTCCAATGATGGGTTCCCGCCTGCGCGGGAATGACAAACGGTATGCGAAAATGACAAAGAGAACCCCGCGGGAATGACAAAAAACAACAGGGTTGACAGAAAAAACTGTGTGAATGACATCGATAAAGCCCTTGTTGACAAAGTTTAGCTTTGTTACAATAAGACTCTTTTCCAATTCTCCTTTCACTTTTCAGTCTTCATAAATTCTTTTTCTTCGAGGCTCTAATGTCTTCAAACAATAAAAATTTCTTCGTGGAAGCTGTGCCATTATTACTCATTCTACTCATTGATGGAATGGGATTAGGTTTGGTTTTCCCAATACTAAATAATTTAATTATCGATCCGTCGAGTCAGTTTGCTGCAACACTCTCGGAGTCTGCAAGGAACATGATGTTCGGTGGCATTGTCGCTATTTTCATGCTCAGCTGGTTCATTGGCGCTCCTTTTTTAGGAGATTTATCCGATAATATTGGCCGCAAAAAATCATTGATGATTTGTTTGCTCGGTGCTGCGGGTGGCTATCTAGTCTCAGGCCTCGGCGTCACGGTTCATAGTTTGACCCTATTAATTCTAGGACGTGTTATCGCAGGCTTCACATCAGGCAGCCAACCTATTGCTCAGGCTGCAATAGTAGACATTAGCGCACCGGAAGATAAAACTCGTAATATCAGTCTGATTTTATTAGCGTTGTCATTGGGTTTTATTTTAGGGCCTCTCGTGGGCGGTATTTTTTCAAATAAAGCGTTAGTTCCCTGGTTTAGTTTTTCATTACCCTTCTATTTTGCAACAGCCATCTCCTTGTTGAATGCGTTATTGCTGCATATTTTATTCCATGAAACATTCACTGCGAAAACTCAAAGTGTGAAGCTGAAATTTCACCGAGCGATTGAAATCTTTGTTTCGGCATTCAAACACGACAAGATTCGTATTCTTTCTATTATCTTTTTAGTTATGGTTTTTGGCTGGAGTAGTTTCTACACCTTTATTTCGATGTTCTTATTGAAGAAATTTAATCTGAGTCCTTTTGATATCACTCTCTTCATGGCTGTCATGGGGGTCGGTTTTGGAATCGGAAATGGCTTTTTAGCTAATTACTGTGCCAAACGTTTTGCGCTACAGAAAACTGTTATCACCACACTGATGCTGGGCGCCTTTGCCATTTTAATCACTGTCCTAGGATCTACTGTGACTTGTGCTTGGGTTTGCATTATCCCAATTGCGGCTTCAGTTTCAGTAGCTTATGCCATGATCCTCACCATTTTCTCTAATCAAGTCGATTCGCAATCGCAAGGATGGGTTATGGGAATTACTGGCGCAATTATCGCGCTGACCTTTGGTATCAACAGCCTACTCCTAGGATTTCTAAGCAGTCTCGGGGTTAATGGACCCCTCTACCTTTCTTTTATGGGGCTCCTAGTCAGTGCCTTACTGATGTTCTTTTTTCGTGAAGATAAGGCTTCCTTAGAAAATCAGGTTGTTGTATAGCGCCACTTCCTTTTATTCCCGCTTGCGGGAGAGGGAGATTTAAAGGAAGGAAGGGCTATTAGTTTGCTATAATTAAACATTGAACACTATCTGCCTTTCCTGGTAGACTTTTCCGTTTTCGTAAACTAAGAGACCATTTGTATGAACCTTGAGATTCAACCTGAATATAAAGAACTTAAAGTAACATGTAGCTGCGGTAATTCTTTTACGACGCGTTCGACCTTGAAGAAAGATCTTCACTTGGAAATCTGCTCAGAATGCCATCCTTTTTATACAGGTAAGCAAAAACTGATCGATACAGCTGGCCGTGTCGAGAAGTTCCGCGATAAATATAAAAAGAATCAAAAAGCGTAAAACAACTAAAGAATAACCCCTTCTAACAGGTAGCCTGGGTAAACCCAGGCTACATTTGTTTCAACGCCGCATAGATTACATCGCTGCCCTCGTGCTGTTTGTTACTGTTGCAGCTCAAATACCTACGCCATAACTTTGACCCTGGCATTCCTTGAAACATATTTAGCAAATGGCGCGTGATAATTGTTAAACGATTTCCTATTGCTAGCTGTTGCTCTACGTAATCAATATATTGCAATACAACTTCCTTTGGCGTGATCGGTTGCCGCTTCGCACCATAATAAAGGTTATCTACCTCTGCTAATAACATCGGATTGTTGTAAACACTACGCCCAATCATGACGCCATCAACATGATGCAAATGTTGGTTGGCTTGCTCTAAATCAGTAATGCCACCATTGATAGTAATCTCTAGATCGGGGAAATCCTGCTTTATTTGATACACTTTGTCATATTGTAGTGGCGGCACGGTGCGATTTTGTTTCGGGCTCAACCCTTTCAGCCAAGCTTTTCGAGCATGAATAATGAAGCGCGAGCAACCTGCAGCAGCAATGGTCGTAACGAAGTGCTGCAGCTGTTCATAAGAGTCATCATCGTCTACCCCCAAACGGCATTTGACAGTGACTGGCACAGCAACTGCATTTGCCATAGCTTGAACACAATCAGCAACTAAGTCTGGTTGACGCATAAGGCAAGCCCCAATGCCCCCTCTTTGAACCCGTGAGCTGGGACAGCCGACATTAAGATTAACCTGATCAAATCCTGCTTGTTCGGCAAGTTTGGCACATTGCACTAATTTATCAGGTTCGCTGCCGCCTAGCTGGATGGCAATTGGCGATTCGATGGGATTTAGCTCGAGGTGCTGATGGCCGTTTGGAGCCAGGATCTCATTGATGGTAAGCATTTCGGTATATAACAATACCTGCCGACTAATGAGACGCAAGAGAAAACGAAAATGACGATCAGTGCAGTCCAGCATTGGCGCCACTGATAAAAGATGTTTTTGCATGACTAATACATATAAAAAAGCCTGATTATACCATATCAAAGTAGTCTATTAGTAATTGAACGCTTTGATTACCACGAAAATCATTCACGTCCAATCGATATGCCATATGTAAAATATCATCTTCTTGAAATTTCAGCTTATCGGCAGGCAAGTTGAAGGCAATTGCATCGACCAGCATTTCACCATCTAGCTGACTGAGCGTAAATTTAACGTGTTTTTCTTTCAAAATTCGATGATTGATGATTTTAAATTGGCCATCAAAAATGGGTTCTGGAAACCCCTGACCCCAGGGCCCCGCGTTCTGCAATAAATAAGCGGTCTCCAGATTCAACGTCTTGGCGCATAACTCTCCGTCCGAGTGGATGACGCCTTCTAAATCTTCAGGCTGTACCGAATCTGCGACAAGGTCGTTGAAGAGCTTACTAAATAGTTCAAAATTCTCAGGTACAATACTGACCCCTGCGGCCATGGCATGGCCGCCAAATTTTTTGATTAAGGATGGATTTTCAGCTGCTAAGCGCTCGAGTAAATCTTTTAAATGTAAACCTGGGATCGATCGACCTGAGCCTTTTAATTCATCGCTACTATGCTGTGCAAATGCAAATACCGGACGATGAAAGCTATCTTTAACTCGAGAAGCCAAGATACCAATAATCCCTTGATGCCAAGAGGAATCATACAAGCAGATACCAAGTGGCATAGTGTCTTGTAATTGCAAGCTGACTAGAATTTCTTTTGCTTGTTCGCGCATACCCTCCTCGATTTGCTGACGTTCACCATTCAAGGCATCTAAGCGGCGCGCTATTTCCAAAGCGTCAGCTTCACTACCCGCGAGTAAACACTCGATTCCTAAGCTCATATCCTCTAAACGCCCTGCTGCATTCAAGCGCGGCGCAACCGCAAAGCCAAAATCAGCTGAGCTAATTTTAGTGACAGTTTTTTTTGCTACCTCTAGCAGTGCTTTAATACCAGGACGCACTTTACCAGACTTGATACGCGCCAATCCTTGGTGTACCAAAATCCGATTATTTTTATCAAGAGGCACAACATCAGCGACAGTGCCCAAAGCCACCAGATCCAAAAACTCAGCCATATTGGGTTCTGGTAAAGCTTGTTTCGAAAACCAACCTTGCTCTCGGAGTGCCGCTCTTAATGCCAACATCACATAAAAGATGACCCCTACTCCAGCTAAATTTTTACTCGGAAAAATATCGTCGGGCAGATTAGGATTAACAATAGCCTGCGCTTGTGGAAGAATGCCACCTGGTAAATGGTGGTCTGTAATGAGGACTTTAATGCCTTTTTCATTGGCTCGACAAACGCCTTCCCAACTTGAAATACCATTGTCGACTGTGACGATCAGCGCAGGATTTAATTGCGCCGCCACTTCCACAATTTCTGGCGTCAGCCCATAGCCAAACTCAAAGCGATTAGGAACTAAATAAGAGACTTTATACGCCCCCATTTTGCGCAAAGCCTGTACCGCCAATGTGGTACTCGTTGCGCCATCAGCATCAAAATCGCCAATAATTAAAATATGTTCTTGGGATTCAAGCGCCTGAATGAGACATGCCACTGCATTATGAATATTACTTAATTGCTGATAGGGCTCTAGCCGCTCTAATCCTTTTTCAAGATCCTGCATCGACTTAATGCCACGCGCATGATAGATCCGTTGCAACAGCGGATGAATGTCATTTGATAAATCACCAGCAATGAACACCCTTCTCTTGATCTTTTTTTTCATATTCTTCCTTGTTTTTTGTCGTTCTTAAGGCTGTCATTCCCGCGCAGGCGGGAACCCATCCCAGGAGCAGCTGGAAGCATGGGTTCCCGCCTGCGCGGGAATGACAGGCCGCGCGGGAATGACAAGCTGCGGAAATGACAGCCTTAAGAACGACGCTTAAAAAGTTTTGCTAGAAAAGATTTTTTACGACTTTGCCAATAATATTGATCGCCACTACCCGTATGTATAGCTAATTTTTGAATTCTACCTTCATAATAATCGAGGAGTAAATTGAATAGTACATCTATAGTATGCGCTTCATTACCGAAATGGTTAACTACAATTAGGTAATTTCCGGTGGATTCGACTAGATTATTTTTGAACGTTGTCATTGGGAAAATAGGAACAGTCTGGTTGCTTTGTTTTACCATACCAGTCGCAAAAGAATTATTACTCCAGATCGCCGAATAGTTTCTAATTTGAAATGGCGAATTCAGTGCACCTTCTCCCCATGGCCAGACACTATTAATAATAGGTTTTCCTTGTTGCTGCCGCGTGGCATTAATCGCGTGATCAAATAACAACATTTGCAGTTCGGTGAGTAACTTATTCCAATTATTTTTTTTCGCTCCAGAAGGGAGATAAGCACGAATATCTTTAGCAACGACTTGAAGTAACGGCGCAGTACAAATTTCAGGTTTGCTGTTTAATTTGATATACCACTCAAATGGACTGCCATAAAGCAATTCTAAATCATCTTCAACGAGTAACTTATTTAAAGTTGCTATTAATTGTCTGCTTTCAGATTCAGTCAAATCAAGATGGTCTCTACCCACTAAGCAAATATTGCCAGCATCGACTAAGAGTTCAATGGGATCTAAATGCAACCACCAACCTTCACTAGCATCAAGATCATTACCTAATGCACTTAATGCTGCAAAAGCCGGAGGCTTTTGCTCTTCAGTTAGTAAGTCAACCAAAATTGCTTCGCCGAATAATTTAGAACTGAATTTTTGAGTAGGCGCAACAGTAGGTTTTGGTAACAATTCATTAAATAAAAAAGCTTCTGACTGCAAAAAAGCAGGTAGCGCAACAGTAACTGAAGTAGCAGTGTCTAGTTTATTCATGTGACGATTAACTGCTCATCGGCCAGCATTTTTTGAATTCGCAAGACGGCCTCACCAATTCTTTGCTCATTTTGAATAAGACTAAAGCGGACATGACTATCTCCTTCTTGGCCAAAACCGATACCGGGTGACACAGCAATATTAGCTTGCAATAACAGTTGCTTTGCAAATTCAAATGAACCTAAGGTCTGATATTGCTCCGGAATCCGTGCCCATACAAACATACTGGCTTTCGGTATATTACAAGACCACCCACTTGCCTGAAGACCGGCACAGAACACATCACGTCGTTGTTGGTAAGTGTCGCGTATTTGTGATACGCAATCTTGATCACCGGTAAGCGCTGTAATGGCCGCTTCTTGAATAGGCGCAAACATACCATAATCCAGATAAGATTTCATTTTGGTCAGCGCTGCTACCAATTTTTCATTGCCACACATAAAACCTACTCTCCACCCCGGCATATTGTAGGTTTTCGATAAGGTATAGCATTCCACAGCAACATCTTTCGCGCCTCGAACTTGCAAAATAGAGGGAGCGACATAGCCATCAAACACCAGATCCGCATAAGCCAAGTCATGCATGATATAACCACCATAACGTTTAACTACTTTAACGACTTCTTCAAAGAAATCGAGTTCAACGCAAGCTGCTGTCGGATTGGAAGGGAAATTTAAGACCAAGATTTTGGGTTTTGGCCCGGACCCTTCATACACGGCAATAATTTGATTAAGGAAATTCTGTAAGTCTTGAGTTAAAGGGATGCGCTTAACATTCGCCCCAGCGATCGTAAAAGCATACGTGTGAATCGGGTAAGCAGGAGAAGGTACCAACGCAATATCGCCTGGTGAAATCATAGCCAACGCCAAATGGGCTATCCCCTCCTTCGAACCAATAGTGACGATCGCCTCCCTTTGAGGATCAACCGCGACGTTGTATTTTGTTTGATACCACTGGCTAATTGCTGCTCGCAACGCATCAATGCCTTTAGACAAGGAATAACGGTGATTCTCGGGCTTTCTAGCCGCAGCAACCAAAGCCTCAACGATATGTTGAGGAGTTGGCTGATCCGGATTACCCATGCCAAAATCAATCACATCTTGGCCATCTTGAATCGCCGCTTGTTTCATATCGGCAAGACTATTAAAAATATACTGCGGGAGTAAACTTAGGCGGTAAAAATCAGACATGGCAGCTCTTAAGGTTCATGTTTATCAATAAACACTAAATAGTAACAAAAAGTAGCTTTCCTGTCATTCCCAGGTAGCTACTGTGTCATTCCCGCGAAGGCGGGAACCCATCCCTACAGCCGCGCCAGGGATGGACTCCCACTTGCGTGGGAATGACACGAGACCATGTTATAATTTATAAATAGCCACTAGGAAAATTTTATGATTGTAAATCAGGACCATAATCATGGAGATTATGAAATTCATTGTTATGAACCGGGTAAGCTGACGGTTAATGACACCGTTTATGATCGAAGTGTTATTGTTAGCACTCATGTGCTCGAAGAATGGCAACCACAACGCTTTGATGAATTAAGTCTTGAGAGTTTTGCATCCATCTTGGCATTGAGACCGGAAGTAGTTTTGTTAGGTACAGGCAACCAACTCATTTTTCCTGATCCCAAGCTCCTCGTTCCCTTTTATGAAGCACAAATTGGTGTTGAAGTTATGTCGACTTTAGCTGCTTGTAGAACCTTCAATGTTCTCATGTCAGAAAGTCGCAATGTTGTAGCAGGTTTATTAATTCGGTAGAACATATGAAAAAAAGATTTTGTTTTGTGATGGCGCAGTTAGACTTTTTAGTTGGTGATATTGAAGGCAATGCCGAAAAAATTATTATCAACGCCATTGAAGCTAAAGCGAAATACAATGCAGATTTAATTATCTTTCCAGAACTCGCGCTAACTGGTTATCCTGCAGAAGATTTATTATTTCGCGCTAGCTTATATAAACGAGTTGAACGTGCTCTTGAATATATTCAGACAACTCTCAAAAATATTGATTTGTTATTAGGTTTTCCAGTCATTGTTGACAAAAAAAAACATAATGCTGCTGGGTTGATTTGCAATGGCAAAATGGTTGCAACCTATTTTAAAAATCATCTACCAAACTATGCTGTCTTCGATGAAGTACGTTACTTTGCACCAGGAACAACACCACTCGTCGTCAATTACAAAGATTTACCGCTCGGTATAACGATTTGCGAAGATTTATGGCACAAAGAGCCGTTTATTCATACTGTTGAGGCAGGAGCAAAAATGGTGATTAGTTTAAATGCTTCGCCATTTGATATTCACAAACACGAAGCTCGAATTGCGATGCTGCGAAACCGCACGCGCGAAACTTGCGTGCCTGTTCTGTATAACAACTGCATTGGTGGCCAAGACGAGTTAATCTTTGACGGCGATAGTTTAGTTGTCGACGGCAAAGGTGTCGTCTACCAACGCGGGCCTTTTTTCGAAGAAGCACTTATTCCTGTCGTTTTTGATTTCGACTCCGAGAACAATACCTTTGAATTTTCAAAACAAGATCAAGAAGTAGCGCTGCCCATTGAGGAACGCATTTATAAAGCGCTCGTATTAGGTGTCAGAGATTACATTCAGAAAAATCATTTTCCAGGCGCAATTGTAGGTTTATCAGGCGGAATTGATTCTGCGTTAACGCTTGCCATTGCTGTGGATGCTATTGGTGCTGAACGTGTGGAAGGCATCATCATGCCATCAAGATTTACTCAACAAAAAAGTATTGATTGGGCACTTGAACAAGCAAAAATCCTCAATGTACAGACCTCCATTTTAGCGATTGAACCTGTTTACACGACTTTTTTAGATGTCTTAGCGCCTGAATTCGAAGGACTGACCAAAGACATCACTGAAGAAAACTTACAAGCCCGCTGCCGCGGCGCATTGCTAATGGCAATCTCCAACAAAAAAGGTGGCATTGTTTTATCCACCGGTAATAAAAGTGAACTAGCCGTAGGATACTGCACTTTGTATGGTGATATGGTCGGTGGCTTTTGTGTACTCAAAGATATTCCCAAGACCTTAGTTTACAAGTTATCTCATTACCGTAATCAAACCGGAGAAGTCATTCCGAAAGGTATTATCGAACGCGAACCAACCGCAGAACTTGCTTTCGATCAAAAAGATAGCGATAGCTTGCCGCCCTATGACATTCTTGATCAAATCTTAGAGCTCTATGTCGAACAAGATAAGAGCGCTCACGACATCATTGAGAAAGGGTTCAATAAAGAGATTGTTCACAAAGTTGTGCTTATGGTGGATCGCAATGAGTATAAGCGGCGCCAAGCTCCGCTAGGCGTTCGAATTACCACGAAGGCATTTGGTAGAGACCGACGTTATCCAATTACTTCTGGTTATAGTCGGTATTTGCGACTGTAATGAAAGTTCTTCTGTGAATAGTAGTTATTAGGAGTTCTTTCTTCTACGTGTCCTTGCCCGAGCACGTAGAAGTGAAGGTTATAATCCTCGAGCCGCCTGCGGATAATTCAACCGCAAAACTTCCAATGCTTCATTCGCCTGCTCGTTCTCGCCAAGTGCACGATACGAACGTACCATAATAATTAACGCTCTAGGCACTTCGCAGGTTCCACAAAGATGTTGTACTACGTAGCTTGCACGGTTCGCTGCAGCGACATAAGCATTGCGATTAAAGTAAAACTCAGCAGTTTGAAGTTCACGACGGGCGATCAGATTTTTGATGTGCATCATACGCTTCTGAGCATCGCAGGCATACGGTGAGTTCGGGTACAGCTGGATAAGCTTTGCGAAATCGCTAAAGGCAGATTGGGTATTACTTAAGTCACGCTTAGCTGGATCACATGGGAAGGCGTTATAAATCCAAGAGTGATTGTGTTCCATATTGATCACGCCACGAATATACATAACATAAGCAGCCTTCTCACACATTGGATAGAGTCGGATGTACCGGTCGGTAGCGGCGATCGCCGATTCGTAATCGTTGGCTTTATAGTAGGCAAAAATTAAATTTAGAAGGGCCTGTTCAGCTTTGCAATCAAATGGATAAAGCGCATCAAACGCCTCAAATTCAGAAATTGCGTCTTTGTAATGTTTTTTCTGTAGCGACCTTTCACCTTTGCAGAAAATTAGTTCAGCAGATTTGCCTCGATAAGCATCTGCTCCAACGTGGTTTGTGGTACAACTTGCAATTAATGGTAAAATCGCTAAAAGTACTAAAAACTTATATTTATTCATATTCTTTCTTTAGGGTTTGATTGATATTAAAATCAAGTAAGCAGTTAGCTATTCTTTTGCCTACCTTACCTTCTAAGTATTTAGAGAGAGATTATAAACAATATGTTATGGTCGGCGTCAATTACTTTTCAAATGTGAAAAATTATGCAGAACATCCATTTACAACAGGTCATCGACGAAGAACTGGCGGGTTTACGCCTTGATAAAGCCCTTGCCAAGTTATTCCCACAATACTCGAGGGCTCAGTTGCAAAGCTGGGTAGAACAAGGGTTTACTACTCTAGACAATAAAGTTGTGACTAAAAACAAGCAATTGGTTTACCCAGGACAGGCGATTGAAATCAAAGCGGTGCTCGAAGATAGTGAACGCTGGGAAGGAGAAAACATACCTTTAGATATTATTTATGAGGACGAACAGTTACTGGTCATTAGTAAACCTCCTGGTCTCATCGTCCATCCAGGAGCTGGCAATCCCAAATCGACGCTGGTCAATGCTCTCCTACACTATGAGCCAAATTTAAAAAAAATTCCTCGTGCAGGTTTAATCCATCGTCTGGATAAGGATACTTCTGGCTTGCTCTTAGTCGCGAAGACCTTAGCATCTCAGACGGAATTAGCGAAACAGATGCAAGCTAGAACGGTCCAGCGCATTTACCACACCATTGTAAAAGGTCAGCCACAGCTGACTGGCACAATTAATCTGCCAATCGGGCGGCACCCTACCCTTCGCACCAAGATGTCGGTGTTAAGGTCTGGGGGTAAAGAAGCAGTCACGCACTATCACGTGCTAGAAAAATTTTCTGCGCATTCTTACCTGGAAGTAAAATTAGAAACTGGACGTACTCACCAAATCCGCGTTCATCTAGCCTATATACATCATCCAGTCCTAGGTGATCCCTTGTATAGCAAGCAATTTAAAAATAGCCGTTTATCTAAAGAAGCTAGTGAAATCGTGAGTAGTTTTAAACGCCAAGCATTGCATGCTAAAAAAATTAGTTTTACTCACCCTACAAGTGGCGAAGTTTGCTCCTTTGAAATTGACCTACCTTCTGATTTTCAAACGCTATTAGAGGCATTAAGAATGAATGAATCGTCAAATTTTTAAGGGTTAGAATGACGCAAAATATTCTACACGCCACTACGGTCTACTTACAGCAGACACTAGGTTCACTGGATCGACACAAAGATTATGTGTTTTGGATCCGAGATCGTGAAATGACGAGACAAATTTACCAAGGTAATAACTTTGAAAAAATCTGGCAGCGCGACCCAGATCTAATTTTCAAATTTCCTCTCATATGGCTGGATTACCTTGAGCCAACACGAAAAGATTTTTACATGGCGCAACTGCAAGAACGTCATAATGAAAATTACAATAACCCCAAAATAAATCTGATCCATTATCAGATCGTAACGCCATCCAATTCAGTTCGATATATCTTAGACAACTGCTTTAAATGCATTGATTATGAAAACAATATTTATATTATTGGGATGGCAAAAAAAATCTCACAAAAGTCATGGCACGCGATCGATAAAAACCAAGAAAATGCTAGTAAAGAAATCGATTCAAACGTGGAAGACGAATTATTTAAGATTTTAAAATTGTCATTTGGAATGGTAAGAATTAAAAAACAAGAATTTTCCAATAATCTTATCGAAAATTTCCAAGAGAAAATCTTGGCCATGCCCTATAATTTCTCAAAGCGAGAACTTGAATGCTTATATCATCTCTGTTCAGGAAGTACCGCAAAGGAAATTGCTAGAATAATGGCAATTTCCTATCGAACTGTTGAAATTTATATCGAAAAAATAAGAGAAAAAACTCAGACAAAAAATAAAGCTAGCATTGTGGCGAAATTTTCGAAATATTTTTAATTCTATTCCTTTAGACATGCCCGCAACCCATATTATAAGATTTAATACGGGCGCAGACATGTCATGGTCAAAATGATTTTTTTATCGCTTCGCTTGTCTATGGAAACCACTTGGAGCCGCTCTTCGCTCATGAGCTGGTTGATTATTTTTTGGTACGCGGTGAAAGCTTGCGCGATTATTATAATTACTATTTTTTTCTAGCCGAATAAAACGCTTAACGAATTTATCAACATACGATCGCGAATAATTAGGACTTTGCTTCGTGACAAAAGTCATAAAAGAATCGAGATGATGACCAAGTAGCTTATCCGTAATTTTATGGGATTGTATAGTAGACAAAATAAAAAACAGTAGACACTGTCCAAATAACTCAAATTCGAATCTTTCGCTAGCGGAAAATGTTGCAAGATAAAGCAGATGGCGCTCAGTTTCTCCCAATTTTGTATTTTGTCCGGTAACCGAGGCCGCTTGTCTAATTATGTTTTCAGACCTTCTTTTATTACTTGCCGGCAAATAGTTGCAATGGGAGTCAAAATCACTCCGTAACTCACGCCTAGGTGATCTAGATCGGAACCGCTGATCGTAATAATAAGAGCGCGACCAAGAAGGATAATAGCTATAATTGCCATGGCTAATGCTCTCTATCTGATCAGAATTATCGGTTGATTTTTGAGAGCTTGAAGGATTTACAACCCTGACTTTAACATCTGAACTAGGTTTAGATTCGGTGGATCTAATAGCTGATTTTGCGAAAAAAGTAGTTTTGGTCGCACGATTCCAAATAACATCGAAATAAGGTTGAGCTAATTTATTGATTGGTGTTGCTAGTTTAGAATTTTGTGTATGCCAGCTTGTAAGCCCGCTTCGGACATATTCAACAGCAAGTTTTTGATCCCCCATTTTTTTTAGTATTTCAACGCTTGGAACTACTGCAGAAGGAGAAGGGTCAATACTAATTTTAGTACTAGATCTTCTGATTATCTTTGCACTAATATGATTATTTGCTCCCCACTCTAGTTTTATACCAATAGCATGTGAATATAGCTTCTTAGCAGCAGCATTACCTATTTCATTACCACCTAAATAAATAACTTCAAGAGCACATTTTGCTTTTTTTAGCTGTTCAGCAAGAAACAATACACCCGCGTCACCAAGATTTTTATTTCTCAGATCCAAAACTTTAGTTTGTTCGCGCTGCAAGGCTACTGCAATAAAAGTGTAGAGCTTATTACGACCCAGATAATATTCGATGAGTTCCTTATTCTCGTCAGAAAAGTTAACTTTGTTGAACTGCAATCTCGTGATATGGTAATTCTTCTCTACTAAGTCAATAAGACTATTGGCGCTATCGTCTCCAACGCTTTGTGGCAAGATAATAGTGTGGATTTGTTTATCATCTAATAAGTGATAATCGACCAACACTTCTAATTCTCCATCTGTGAGATCACAACCGCTAAGATCTAACATTCTTCTATGCTTATCGAGACATTCGCGATAGAATTTATAAACACCTGTCCACTCAAACCACTGGTAATCCTGATACTCTTCGGTCAGCATCCAAATGTTAGGATCATCGACAGGCACTTCTGATTGAATTGTTTGACTATAGCGCTCATGAAAGTCGCCAGGGTCGGTTGCTTGATTAAAAGCAGAACTCTTAGGTGATGAGAAAAACCATTGAGGATCTTCTTTTTTTATTCTCTCTACTTCAGGAGAAGGAACAGGTGTATCAGATTGATTTATGATCGCTAACAAATTTGAAGATACTTTGTCAGCAGATGGTGTACCGGCCTCTACCACTTCTACTGGCAATGTTTTCGGCTTATCAGGTTCTGATAAACCTCCCAGCATAGGATCATAGCTCGGTGGCAGTGTTGCATTTGCATTAGACACCC
Source organism: Coxiellaceae bacterium UBA6002 (assembly GCA_002429595.1). Classification (GTDB taxonomy): domain Bacteria; phylum Pseudomonadota; class Gammaproteobacteria; order UBA6002; family UBA6002; genus UBA6002. The sequence goes on along the minus strand of DJAM01000095.1, from coordinate 19,058 downwards.
CTAAATCCGCTAAGATTTTGCGGTGAAAGCCCTGCAACAAGCCTAATACTACCATTAATTGTTCTGCTTCTTGTCCTGACAGTGACAACAATTCAGTGCTGCTTATTCTTTCATAAATTTTATCCTCTGCCTTTTCGTAAAATCTGGCAACAGCTTCACTAGCTTGTTTATCAGATACTTTATGATGACGCACCAATTCTGTTGCAACATATCGCCCAATTTGTTTATGAAGAGCAGATCTTATTGTGAGTAGATTATTGAGTGAAAGAGTAAGAGCTGCAGCAAAACGTTCGGAAATTATGTTTTTTGCTTGCAATGTTACAATTTGTTTAAACAGATTAAACGTATTTTCATCAGTAGAAGGTAGTTGCAGGAGATTATAAAATAATGACAAATCAAGAATTATAAAAACAAGTGGTCTAAAATATAAATTTTTTATTGGAATCACCACTCGACGATCTTTTTCTTGAATGGCATTAAACTGCCTATGATGATAACCAAATTGTTGTAATGCAAAAACTTTATGAAAAGCAATTCCATCATGCGGCTTTTCAAGACAACTTGTTAAGGCCGCCCTAAAATCTTGATCGACATCCTCATCATCAAGTGCAAAGTTATAAAGACAAGTATGCGTTAGCAGAGCATACAAGGCCGTGTAAGTCATTTTGCCATTTTTTTCTTCCCGCTCTAGTTTTGCATGCTTTGTGATAAGTTCATCGACAGTGCCATACAAGCCCTCGATATGATTATCTGAGACCTTAGGGGAAAGATTATAATCTATATGCAAACCATATGGCTCAAATGCGGTTTTAAGAAGCAATTTGAACAAGCGTATAAAGCAAATAAAATAAGCGTCAATAAAACATCTAAGTTCTGGACGTACTGAATTTGACAAAACAATACCAAATTCGAAATCCGATTTGTCTAAGGCCAGTCCGTAACCAGTAGAACCAAAGCCCAACAAAATGAAAGAACAAGGTGGCTCGCTTAAAAGACTTAAGCAGTCACTCACAACCATATGTAGTAGCTGTCGTAGTTCCTCATTGTATCGCGATATTGATGAATAGTCTGTGCCTACGCGAGCATGCCGCTTAAAATTATAAGGCGAGAACCAATCCAAAAGTACCGGGTCTTGCACGCTTTGTCGTTTTAATAATTCAAACGAGACTTTAAGATTAGCAATATCTGCATAAAACAAGCTTAGAATCTCAGGCAGATTAACTACAATTTTCTCAATCGCCTTTGGTCTCGATGTTACCAATTTACTACACAAAACAAACAATTTTGTATAAATCGCTAGCTGATCAAATCTGAAATAAGCTATAGCAGTGTTTTTTCTTTTAATATCCAAAGCTAATTCTAAATGTTCCTTTGCAGAGGCAACTAACCAGTTGAATTCCTTTTCTTCGTACTCTCGGGCGATTGCTTGATAACAGTTGATTAATTCCGGGTGATAAGGATCGTGTCTTTGCAGTAATTGAGTCGACTCTTTAAGGAATTTATCTTTTTTTTCATGTAAAACAGCACACATGTAAGTATTTGCAAATCCAAAATAATCAATTGCATTATTTCTTAAGTATTGAGTAACAAAATGCTCACTTATCGTTGGCACAGGTTCATAATTTTCACGACACAGATAAATTATAAATGCATGAATCTTCAAAATTTCGTTATGTAAGGCGTCGCTTCTTGTTAGCGTAGACAAAATATCAAGAGCTTTATGTAGAAGATTTATGTGCTTCATCTGGGCTGCAACAGAAAAGTGTGATTTGACCAGTGCTACATTAGTTAACGCTCGCTCTCGCAACGCATCCGAGTGTTTTTGATTTAGCGTTTCATGCAGCCATTGCAATTCATAGAGATGAACTATCTGCTTACCAAAAATACCAAAAGTACCATAAACATCCGCCAACATTCGCAAGAGACGTGCTTTAGCTAAAGTTGCAGCTTGTGCAAAGACTACTACTGATTCTAGGTGTGGTTTTAGTTCTTGCGCAAAACTATAATGCTTGGCGGTTGCTTTTTCGAAGGGATAATTCAAGACTAGCAGATAAGTCAGCCGATCTAGCACAAGACTAACCGGTTGTTGTTTTGCTTTTCGCTGCTGCTCTAAATCAGATCGGATTATTTCTTGCAAACCTTTGTGAAAAGACGCGCCATTTTGGTCTACATCTCTAATTAATGCAAAGCGTCTTAATTGTTCTAGAATTTCTTTAAGCTTATATTCGCGTTCAACATTATCATGACTATCAACAAGCATTTTTAATACCATTGCTGGCAGATATGAACCATTGAGAAAACTACATTTTCGAATGAATTCAGAAGCAATACTTTCTTGCCTATCTAAGCAGTTGAGCGTGATGTGGCAGACGATATTTAAAATTGAGCGCTTATCATCCTGCTTGATAAGCTGGCTAACCTTGTCAATGTACTTAGCTATAGTCATTTTATCTTTATTTTCGCGTATAAAAGCACAGGCAAGACTCAAACTAAGCGGATGATACATAAGAATTCTAGCGAGATCTGAATTTCCTTTATCACAGCCCAAGTAAGCTTGTGCTAACTTCTCTGCCTCAAGCTCCTCCATATTGCGCACTTCAAAATTTCTGTATTGTGGACTTGCTACATTTGAGGTAATAATAATTGTGCCATTGGTCGGCAATGAATCAATTAGTCGCGCATCACTAAAGTCTAAATTATCATAGACAACTAAATATTCTTGATTTTTTATCAACCAGACTTTCACTTTTTCGCAAGCACTGTCAAGTGTCATTGCTGGGATATTTTGCTTTTTGCCAAACTCGAAACACTCCCATGCCAACTGATCATAAGAGCTAGCATTAAACCATACTCTTAGTGTGAAATTTGTTGCAGCATTTAAAATGTAACCCGTCAGCTGTGATTTTCCTACACCACTTTTTCCATATAACACAATGACTGATTGTGGCGCGCCCTTTTCGCGACTCAGCTCTAATTGGATCTGATTGACCAATGCAGGCCGAAGGATAAAATCTTTTGCAATAGATGGTAATTTCCAAGTGTACAAATATTTATTATCAGCTTCACTCAATATATCTTGAAAAACTCTTTCCTCAACATTTTGCAGGATATCAAAATGGTCACTTACTACACTGTAATCGGTTACATTGTCACCCCAACCCAATTTTGTATCGGATACATAATTTTCAGTTGATAACTGTGATCTAAAAACGAAAATTTTACTACCAGGATTGAGGTACACCGGCTTTTGAATATGATTCATTTCAGCATTAACGAGACTTGAAATAAATTTAAACTCATCAATATTTTGATCATTGGCTTTATCTTGCAACGAGGATGCAAAACCATCAAATAATTCCTTTATGATGGTGCGATTATTTTTATTTTGAACCGATCTAGCTGTCTCCTCCCGAAGCGCTCGTTTTTTTTCAGGATCAGTCACTACTCCTTGACGACTAGTCGCTTGACTTTTATAACCCCAGTGAACCCGTAGTCGTTCCAACATTTCATCGCAAAGCAATTTAAAATCGACACCCGGCATCGTCTGTAAGGTTTTTGGTGAAATCGAATCGACAATTAAGACATAAACTTTGTAGTTGAAGCCTATTAATATCCTGGCTATCTCATAAGCAAATGTCCCGCCCGTTGAAATCCCCAATAAAATGATTGGCCCAGCATGATTTTTCTCTTCCCGTAATCGCATAATACGTTTGGCATAATTTTGGGCGTGCTCTTGAATGGTATCGTAAGTAAACGTTGGATCGATAAGCGCGTGTGCACGTATGCCATAAACAACTCGATCTGGTAAAACACGCTTGGCAAAATTAAAGTAAGTATCTGCCGGATTACCAAGTACGGAGTGAATGCAAAAAACAGGTGTTTTTTCGCCATTTGGAATGAGTGTTACAATGGGATCAAATTCAATCTTCTCCGACTTTATCCTTCTTGCTAATGACGCCACCGTCGGATTTTCTGATAACTCGTACATACTTGAAAGATGCAGCTTAGGATAATCTTGGCGTTTATAACGTGCTTTAACTCGAGCCAAGAAAAACATGAATAATAATGATGTGCCACCTAAATCAAAAAAATTGTCATAGATTGAAAACTCGATCGGAAGCTCTAAACAAGATTTCATTTCTTTGTAAATATATTTTTCGACAGTATCGTCTTCATTTGGCGACTTATAAGGTTTGAACCTTACCAATTGAATATTATCTTTTTCTTTTACAATGTCTTTGCGATTCGGTTTGCCATTGCTTAGTATTTTGGGTAAATCTGTCACCCTAACCACCCAGTGAGCTGGCCACATATAGCGCGGCTTTTGTAACGCAAGAAAATGGTAGAGATCAATGATGTCAATTGTCTTGTTTGCTTTCGGTACAGCATGCACAACAATCTTGTTGATTGTGATACCTAGTTGTTTGTGTATATGGGTGTGTCGTACTACACAGGATTCTTTTAGAAAAGATTCAGGCTTTGCAGCGTAATTCCTAAGCGTTTCTTCTATTTCTAACAAGCTGACTAATTTACCATCGAGCTTGAATTCTTCTTTTATCCTACCGGCGTAATGTATATTCCCATGCCGATCAAAACTGGCTCGATCGCCAGTTACATAAATGTCTCCCAAATCTTTGTGTTTAATAAACGCATTTTTTGTTAGCTCATTGCTAATATAACCTCTGGCTAAACCCTCTCCTGCAATGCATAACTCACCTTCTTCGCTTGCTTTGATGATAATGTCCCGTTTGCTAGGATCACTATCGTCCTCAACAATTTTTAGGAGGTAGGCACGTAAACCTAGAAATGGCTTACCAACATGCATTTCACTTTGGCAACGGACAATTGTTGTTCCGATAGTGACTTCACTCGGGCCATAACCATCGTATCGTTCTTTGCCACAATCTTCCCAGTCCTTAATAGATTCTTTGTAAGCAGCCTCCCCAGTGCTTAAAACAACGCGAAGTGTTGTAAAGTTTTTAGGATTCAAGAGCAACAACATTGACGAAAGAAATACACCGACTGTAATTTGCTTACGGTTATAAAAGTTTTCTAACTCCTCAGCATCAGACCGCACATTGTCAGGCACAAACGTCACTCGAGCGCGACTGCCTAAAGCAATAAAAATTTCATATAAGCTGGCATCAAATGCGAGTGAAGCAAATTGTGCAATATTATCTTTGGGACTAAGCTTGAATAATTCTCTTGAAGCTAAAATAATATTCCGTATACCTTTGTGCTCGATGAGAATACCTTTTGGCTCTGCTTCTGATCCTGAAGAGAAAGCAATATATGCCAAATCACCAGGAAAAACCCTAACATTAGGATTAGTAACTGGAAAACAAGTGATATCTATTTTATCGAGAATAATTGCAGGAGCACCATTTGATAGGTACTTGATCCGAGATTCTAACCGTGACTGACTAATCACGACAGCAGGTTTTGCAGCATTACAGTATTGCTGGACACGAAGGTCAGGCGCCAAATTTGGATTAGTGTCTAATGGCAGAAATGCACAACCAGATTTCATAACGGCTAGCATAGCCACCAAAAAATCAATTGATCGATTTAAGTATATGGCAACAACAATATCTTTGGCCTTACTATTTGCCACAATCTCAGCTTTTTTCTTGATTAGATAATGCGCTAATTGATTTGATTTGGCATTCAGCTCTTTATAGCTTAATCCAAATTCTGTAAAAGAATCTTCCACCGCCCTAAAATCACCTGTTTCCTTTTCAGCTGCTAGAGTTTCAAAAATTTGGTGGAAACATAACGGTAGTCCACCTGATTGAAATTCGTGGGCATAATTACTTCCCAGCGGCTTGCCACGCTCTTTTGTTAAATATTCTTCAATAGCATTACATCCAGGGGCAGATGATAAATTTTTTGGCCAAATAATCGCCTGTACCGTATCATTCTTCGTTAAGGCGGTTTGTAATTGTTCTAAGTCTGATATCGTCAGCGTGTAAGCACTTAAATCAAGATGCACTATGTCACAATTACTATTCTCTAACTTTTCTAATAAATCTGGCGGAAGCATAAATGTAAATCCAAGATTGTGCTGAAGGCTTTAGACTATACAACAATTCTGTTTTTTTTATAAATTCTCATTACACATATTGGGATAAAAACGGTATAATCTTCGTCTTTGTAAATTAGTACGCCTTAATCTATGCAGTTAATAACACCTGAATGGCCAGCGCCAAACAACATTCATGCCTATACCACAACCCGTGAGGATGGCTATAGCCAACCGCCTTATGCCAGTCTTAATTTAGGTAAATCTGTTAATGACGATGCTAGCTTTGTTAGCAAAAATCGAGAATTGTTAATTAATTACTTAGGCTTGCCTTCTGAGCCTGTTTGGTTGAAGCAAGTTCATAGTAATAAAGTAATTAATATCGATCAATTTTCCGACACAACTCTTCCAGAAGCAGATGCATCGATTACGACTGTTGCTAATCGAGTTTGTATTGTGACAACAGCGGACTGCTTACCGGTTTTAATCTGTCATCGTGATGGCACTAAAGCTGCAGCTATTCATGCTGGTTGGCGAGGGCTAGCCAATGGCATCATTGAAAACACCATTAGAGAATTAAACGAATCTGGCGAACAGTTGCTAGTGTGGTTAGGACCCGCAATTGGACCTACATGTTTTGAAGTATCTGAAGACGTCGTCACTGCTTTTGTCGACCACGATCCAAAGGCCCAAGCTGCGTTTATTCCGAAGGAAGCAACACCTGGCAAATGGCTAGGTAACTTATACTTGTTGGCGACCCAACGATTACAAACTCTTGGCGTGTCAAATGTTTATGGGGGCAATCACTGCACCTATTCAGATGAAAAAAACTTTTATTCATACCGACGCGACCAAGGTATTACTGGTAGAATGGCCACCTTAATTTGGTTGAGTGCTTAATTTTTGAGGATATGATGATGAAAAAGATCTTTAGTATGATTGCTTGCGTGATGCTGAGTTGCATGATGTTTCTTCCAGCCTACGGCAAAGTGCCACCGATGTTACATGGCAAATCTGACAATCCCGAATTAGCGAATATGCTGCAAAAAATTATGCCCGCTGTGGTTAATATTACTGCACAAGGTGATGCCCCAATGCAAACACCTCAGGAACAAGGAGCAAAACAACCTAAAGCTACCAACCCTTACAATCCATTTCCTCGCTTTCAAGCGGTTGGCTCTGGCGTCATTATCGATGCCGAAAATGGTTTCATCGTCACGAACGCTCACGTAATTCGGCATGCTGACGTGTTAATTGTGGCTTTAAGCGATGGTCGAAAATTAAAGGCTCGCAAAATCGGCGAAGATCCTGCGACCGACATTGCAATTATCCAGGTATATGCCAAACACCTCCAAGCGATTCCTCTAGCTAATTCGAACACAGTTAAAGTGGGCGACTTCGTAGCAGCCATTGGTAACCCGTTCGGTCTACAACAAAGTGTTACTTCAGGTATGGTCAGCGCCTTAAACCGTAACGTCGGTATCGAAGGTCCCATGGGCTATGAAAATTTCATCCAAACTGACGCCTCAATTAACCCTGGCAACTCAGGTGGAGCACTCGTCGACATCGAGGGTAAGTTAATAGGAATCAATACTGCCATTCTAGCTCCGTTAGGAGGCAACATCGGCATTGGCTTTGCAATTCCAAGCAATATGGTCAACAACGTCGCAGGCCAATTAATCAAATACGGCAAAGTTCAACGCGGCATGCTAGGCATTATGGTTCAAGATTTAACTCCTGATCTCGCAGACGCGTTCAAAATTCACGATGCCAAAGGCGCTCTAGTGACCCAAGTCACACCAAGCTCCCCCGCTGAAAAAATTGGTCTAAAAGCCAAAGACGTAGTACAGACCATCAATAACGAACAGATCACCAATGCCGCTCAACTTCGCAGTATTGTTGGTACGCTGCCAATAGGAACAAAATTAAATATGATCGCGCTAAGGGATAAAGAACGCTTAAATTTCAACGCGGTGATCCAAGATGTCCCTAAAGCAGATATTACTAACAAGAAGCAAATCCTCTCAGGCATTCGACTCAGCAACTTCGTACAACTCGACCCAACCATCGGAACCGTAAAAGGCGTCTTAGTATTACAAGTCGAAGACTCAAGCAACGCCTGGCTGGCCGGCCTTCGCCCAGCAGACGTCATCCTGACGGCAAATGAAAAACCTGTCATAGATATCGATAACCTAGCGAAGCTGGCCGCAACTTCAAGCGATCAGTTGTTACTGAAAGTCCGCCGTGCTAATGGGGTTTTGTATATCGTTATTACTTAGAGTTTGATCTCAAACCCCTCTCCCCTAAGAGGGAGGGGGAAATTAGACTTTTGTGATTACTTTAAATTCAACCTTTTTGTTCCCCGCTAATCTACCAATTTCTCGCCTACTTGCAGAAGAGAAGGTTAGTGTAAGAATTTTTATTTTGTCATTCCCGCGTAGGCGGGAAACCATCCTTACAGCCGCACCCACAATGGGTTCCCACCTACGCAAGAATGACAGAAATGCAGAATGGTAAAAGCAGCAGGAGCATTAAATAATAGTAAATTGTTAGACAGCAATCACAAGAAATGATAAATTTTGCCACAAATTAAATCAGACTCAAGCATATACAATGAGAACCAAGATCCTTAAAAAATTACTTTATTCCTTGATTGTTAAACACTGCATGGATCTTCCAGATAACTCCCCTCTTTTTAAAAGCCTGGAGGAGACCCCATTAGGTAGTGACATCCTAAAACTGATTGAGTTGAATCGAAGGCTTATTGCTTTTAGCAGTCCGGAAAGAAAAGCAAGATGGAAAGAGCCTGATGTTATTGCCACTCTCTATATCTATGACAAAACGCTCAAAGATTTGGGATTTAATGAACAAGAATTAAGAGAACTATTTCCCGTCACAAGGCAGTGGCCGACTATGTTGTCTTTAGTGGACCAATCCGTTCTAGCCTGCGGCATGCTATCGCGTCAAAAAACTCTGAAGTTCCCAAAAGATTTTTTACTTCCAAAAGAGCTACGAGAGAAAGTTGATAGTGATAAAGTAATATTCCACTCACTCCAAAGAACTCTGATCAACTTAAATGCTACCAAAAGAAAAGACTTTATTGCTAAACATAATTTTAATAACAAAATGACCGCTAAGCTTTATGAACCTCTTAACACCACCTTAAAATTCAAAGCGTTTACTGCCGAAAGTTCTATAGAAATAATTGAGTTTTTGTTAAAACTGATCACTGATTCTAAGCTGCCACTACTAGAAACATGTGTAAGGGACTGCAATGTATTTCATTTAGCCGCTGAATATGCACCAACTTTCGCATTAAAAGAACTAACAGCCTTAGAAGAATTTAATCCTCATACAAGAAATAGTCACAATGCAAATCTGCTGCACTTTGCAGTAAAATGTCTTGAAGATTCCAATTTAGATTTTTTGCTTAGTCTGCCTAAGATTGCTTCGCTTATAGACGAAGGAAACTCCGAAAAATTAACGCCTTTACATTCAGCTGTCATAACCAAATCTCTTCCAAAAGTCAGGATTCTCGTCACTGCTGGAGCTGATTTAAATCTCACTGATAACCATGCGCATACCGCCTTACATTATGCAGCAGGCGAAACATGGGGCGCCGAAAGTTCTTCAAAAATTGTCAGTTTTCTTTTGTCACAAAAAAATATTCAAACCGAATTACAAAATAGTGATCACTTAACCGCTTATGAGCTGAGTTTTATAGCACCTGTAAATTGGTATATCGTAGTTGCCTTCCAAAATTACTATACTGAAAATCCAGAATCTCACTATGAAGCAGAACTAAACTCATTAAATTGTTTTGATCTAGTACTAACTGCAATTCGCGAAAGTAGAGGCTTAATTCTTTTTGGTAAATATATAAAAAAATTTCCTGATGTCATTTTAGATTTTCGCGACGCCCAGGGGAAAAATATTGTGCAAATTATTAATCAAGGACGAGAGAATAACCCACAGAGGAGATACCTAGTTCAACAACTACTCAAAATAGTGACAATTACTTTACCTCACTTATTCTTAACTAGAAATGAAGCAGGACAAACTGGCCTTGAGCAAACTTTAGCGAGTTATAATTGGTCTTGGCGAAACGGCAACGATTTCTCGCATGCTTATGATTGGTCTACTTTAGTACATTCAGAGTTTTTTTATTACAATACGACTCCAAATGAACGATTTTATAATTTCCTCAACAAAATGCCTTTCTTAGCGCTTGCATTATATATCGGCAGCGCTGTTGCGCTGCAGGTTGGCAAGGAATTTAACCTCAAATGGAACCTCATTGCGGCAGCACTGTTTGCAGTAGGAGTAGCACTCTTCCTTTTTTGGGCAAACACTTCATCTAGAAACCGCGATGAACTAGGAGCCAAATTAAAAGAAATAGCTCTCGTGCTTCTAAAAGCACCTTGTGAAATCAACTTTTATAGATCTAATTCCAGAAAAGCAAATGATGAAGAACTAGGTTTATTACCTGAAAAGAAGGTTGAAGAAATCGAACGGATTGAACCCGGCAAACTAGGTGAAGCGCAAGACTACATCCCGGTGAAGAGATACGGAACCACTTAAAAAATACTGCTTAAACCGGATTATCAATATCAATAAAAATATGCTTCAAATCAAACTGCTCACTCAGATGTTCACCTAATGCTTTAACACCGTAGCGCTCAGTGGCATGATGACCAGCAGCAAAGAAATGAATATTATTTTCTTTAGCAATATGCACTGTTCGCTCAGACACTTCTCCTGTCACGTAAGCATCCACATCAAATTCGATTGCTTGTGGTAGAAAATCTTGTGCAGCACCGGTACACCAAGCAATTTTATTGATCTCTTTGGCAAACGCGGGAATATGAAGCGGTGCTCTTGCTAAGCGCGAGGTTAATAATTCTGTAAATTGTTCTGCGGGAATTGGTTCAGGAAGACAACCAATAAAACCTAAATCTAAACCTGGCTCAACTGCAAAAGCTTCGGTGAAATTAATGCCAAGGTGTTTTGCTAACTGGATATTATTGCCGTAAACCAGATGAGCATCGAGTGGTAGATGATAGGCAATTAAATTGACGTCATTGAGAACTAAAGACTTAATGCGATGGTATTTAATGCCCGTTAAGGTTAGCGGATCATTTTTCCAAAAAAGACCATGGTGGACTAATAATGCATCGGCGCCTTGTGCAATAGCTGCCTCGATCAACGCTTGGTTAGCGCTAACTCCGGTCACTAACGTATTCACTGAAACTCTGCCTTGCACTTGAAGGCCATTAGGACAGTAATCTTTAAAAGCATTGGGTAGCAACAATGCATCTAGATAAGCTACTAAATCATGCAATTTAACCACAATGTTTCCTGCAATTTATTTTTAGGCGGGAAGGCGTTTAATTTGTGCACCCAAGGACGCTAATTTTTCTTCGATACATTCATAGCCACGATCGATATGATAAATTCGATCTACGATGGTTCTGCCTTTAGCGACAAGTCCTGCTAACACTAAACTTGCAGAAGCCCTTAAGTCAGTCGCCATCACTGGCGCGCCTGTTAAAGAATCTACACCCTTACAAATTGCAGTATTACCTTGGAGGCTAATGTCGGCACCCATTCTATGAAGTTCATGAACATGCATGAAACGATTTTCAAAGATGGTTTCAGTCACAGTGCCTACACCTTCTGCAATGGTATTTAGTGCCATTAATTGAGCTTGCATGTCGGTAGGAAAAGCGGGATATGGTGCAGTTGAGACACTCACTGCCTTGGGACGTTTATTTTCCATATTTAACTCAACCCAATCAGGACCAATGGTAATTTCCGCACCGGCTTCACGAAGCTTGATTATGATCGATTCCAAGATTTCAGGTTGCACATCTTTGACTTTGATTTTACCTTGAGTCATTGCCGCCCCGATCAGATAGGTTCCTGCTTCAATACGATCTGGTAAAACTCGATAATTGCCACCTGATAATTGTTCAACACCTTCAATAATTAAAGTGTCGGATCCAGCGCCTTGAATGTTGGCGCCCAAAGAATTTAAGAAGTTAGCTAAGTCACGAACTTCAGGTTCACGAGCTGCATTTTTGATAATGGTTTGGCCTTTCGCAAGTGATGCTGCCATCATTAAATTTTCAGTACCAGTCACGGTAATCGTGTCTAGAACCAAGTTAGCACCCGTCAAACGTTTATTAGCGGCAGCCAGAATATAGCCATTTTCCACCGAAATTCTAGCACCCATTGCTGCCATACCTTTAAGATGGATATCAACAGGACGAGAACCAATCGCACAACCACCTGGCAATGAAACTTGAGCTCTACCATAACGCGCTAGCAAAGGTCCTAGCACCAAGATCGATGCTCGCATCGTTTTCACTAACTCATAATGGGCAGAAAAACTATTAATTGGCTGACAATCCACTTGGATATTCATTCGTTCATCAATCATAAGCTGAGCCCCCATCTGGCCCAGTAATTTCATGGTGGTCGTAACATCTTGCAAATGAGGAACATTTGATAAAGTCACTGGTTCATCGGCAAGTAAGGTTCCCGCCAAAATAGGCAACGCCGCATTTTTTGCGCCGGAGATGCGGATTTCACCATTGAGTTTATTTCCGCCAGTTATGATTAATTTATCCATAGTGTTTTTTTCTTCAATTGTTAATGCACATATGTGCTTGTAAAAAAGGCATTACCTCACAGACATTCGCCATCTCGACCAATTGCCCTGGCAGATTGGCAAACTGACATGATTTCCCTTCAAGTTTTGCAATCCGCAACCAATATAAAAGTAATGCTATCCCGGAACTATCCGCATGCGTGACATTAGAAAAATCAATGACAATATTATCAAGACCCTCAAGTAATTGAGTGCCTTGTTTGTAAAGTTTGGGGACGGTATCAAAATTTAGAAGACCAAATATTTTAAACCCATCGCTTTCTTTTCTAATGGTACAGGCTTCCATTTATTTACCTGCAATATTATTTAATAAACCAGCCATGCCCTGCTGTTTAAGAATGCTATCAAACTGGGTACGGTAGCTACGAATCATGCTAATGCCTTCGACACTGAAGTCGTAGACTTTCCAAGCACCGCCAGCCTGCACCAATCGATAACTCACAGGAATTCGTTGACCATTTTTGCGAGCAATAACGCTTTCCACTTGAACGCGGCTACCACTGCCATCACGAAGTGGTTTGAATTCAATGGTCTCACCGTTGTAACTTGATAAAGGTGCAGAATATATTTTTATGACTAAGTTAGTAAATGCACGTTTAAATTGTTCGCGCTGCACAGGTGTTGCTTGATTCCAATATTCTTTACCCACTACTGACCGTGACATCGTTTCTAAATCAACGTGTGGCAATAAAACTCGGTGAATAATGCCTGAAATCACTTGGCTATTAATATGGCCTTGATTTTGGTCGAGCTGTGAAATCATTTGAGATGAAACAGATTTTAACATCTCAACTGGCGCTGCCTCTGCAAAAGCAGCAATACTAGCGAATAAAAAGAAAATAGCAACAAGATAGGTTTTAATTTTCATATTACTTCTCATCCTTATTTTTTAAGCTAAACAACAATTGACCAATCAAATTTTCCAAAATTAAAGCAGGTTGAGTATTGTTAATAACGCTACCATCTTTTAATAATTCATCTTCATATCCTGGCGTTAAGCTTATGTAATTCGAACCTAATAAACCTTCAGTTAAGATGCTAGCCGCAGTATCAATAGGTAAGTTATTTTCTTTTCTATCAATTAATAATGTCACCTTTGCCTTGAAGTGTTGATTTTGTAGTTCGATCTTTTCAATCTGACCCACTTTAACACCGGCAATGCGTACTGGCGCTCTTGCTTTTAATGAGCCAATATTATCGAACTCTGCGACCACACGATAATTATCGGCAGAGGCGCTTTGGCGAAGACCGCTTACTTTTAGCGCTAACAATAATAAAGACAGCATACCCGCTATCATGAATAAACCAACTGTCATTTCTACTATTCTTTTTTGCACAATTACCATCCTTCTAACATGATTGCTGTTAGTATAAAGTCAAAACCTAGTACTGCTAACGACGAATACACGACTGTTCGGGTGGTTGCTCTGCTAATTCCCGACGCAGTAGGTTCACAATAAAAACCTTGGTAGACCGCTATCCAAGTCACGATGAAGCCAAAAACTAAGCTTTTGATAATGCCATTGACGACGTCTAATCGAAAATCAACGGCAGCTTGCATGTTCGACCAGAATGATCCGCCATCAATCCCTAGCCATTCTACACCGACTAAATAGCCACCATAAATTGCAACGATATTGAAGATCACGGTTAGGATGGGCATGGAAATAAAACCTGCCCAAAAACGTGGGGAGATGACCCGCCATAAGGGATCAACTGCCATAATTTCCATACTCGCTAGCTGCTCGGTCGCGCTCATCAAACCAATTTCAGCGGTTAGTGCCGTACCAGCCCGTCCTGCAAACAACAATGCGGTCACCACAGGACCCAGTTCTCTCACGACACTTAGAGCGACTAACTGACCAAGTTGTTGTTCTGCACTAAAATGTCGCAATGTATTATATCCCTGTAAACCCAGCACTAATCCTATAAACAGTGCGGAAACTAAAATCACTAACAATGATAGTACACCTACACTGAAAAGCTGCTGGACCACCAAAGAAAAACTGGCAGAAAAGCGGGGTCTTCGCAAAATTGTCTTAATTAGGAACTTTCCAGAACGTCCTAACCTCGTTAAGTAGAGAATGCCAACATTACCTAGTTTTTCGATCGTTAAAATCACAGCGCTAAATCCTCTTCATAATCTTTCGCAGGGTAATGGAAAGGAACTGCACCGTCGTGTAACCCTTCGATAAATTGGTGCACATCTGGCGATGTTGTCGTTGCTATTTCATTCGGGGTGCCCTGACCGATTATCCTACCAGCGTACAAAATATAAACATAATCAGCGATTGAACAAGTCTCAGCCACATCATGGGAGACAATAATAGAAGTAATGCCTAGTGCATGATTAATCTTTTTAATTAAAGTAACCAAGACACCCATGGTAATCGGGTCTTGTCCGGTAAAAGGTTCGTCATACATTAAAAGATCTGGATCTAATGCAAGGCAACGCGCTAAAGCAACTCTTCGAGACATACCCCCCGATAACTGACTGGGCTTTAACTTCTGGGCCCCTCGCAAGCCTACTGCTTGCAACTTCATCAGCACTAAATCATGGATCATTTCCTCGGGTAACTCAGTATGCTCACGTAATGGAAACGCCACATTTTCATAAACATTGAGATTGGTGAATAAAGCGCCACTTTGAAAGAGCACCCCTATTCTTCTTCGAAGCTCATACAACTCAGCACGTGACAATTGGTGAACATTCTTGCCATCGACGTAAATATTACCTTGCTTAGGTCTAAGCTGAGCGCTGATTAGTTTCAATAAGGTGGTTTTACCGGTACCGCTTGGCCCCATAATAGCCGTGATTTTGCCACGCGGAATATTGATATTGATGTGATCGAAGATGACTCTGTTACCATGCGCGAAGGAGAGATCTTGAATTTGAATAAAGTTTTCTTGCGCGTTTTTCGGATCCATATCACCATCTTATTCTTACACAAACATTTAATATATTTAGCACATCAAAGTACCTTAGTCATACTTTTTAATTTATAATTCGCTCTTTAATGGAAAAGAAAATGACATTCATACAACAATTTTGTGACTCAGCTATTACGGTCATCAATACCGAAATTGAAGCGATCTCGAGTTTACTACCTAGAATTAATCGGAATTTTGGTCACGCTTGCCAACTTCTTTTTGATTGCCAAGGTAAAGTCGTGGTTTTTGGCATGGGTAAATCAGGTCATATTGCTCGAAAGATTGCCGCTACACTTGCGAGCACTGGAACGCCCTCTTTCTTCATCCACCCAGCTGAAGCTAGCCATGGTGATATGGGGATGGTTACCGCGCAGGATGTCATTATTGCGATATCCAACTCTGGCGAAACCAATGAATTGATCACCTTGCTACCTGCCATTGCACATTTAAAAATTCCGATGATTTCGCTGACCGGCAACCCTTTGTCGACCTTAGCACGAAATGCTACGATCAATATTGACGTCAGCGTTCCTAAAGAAGCCTGCCCTCTCGGCCTTGCTCCAACCTCGAGCACGACGGCAACGTTAGTAATGGGAGATGCTTTAGCGCTTGCCCTATTAGAAGTACGTGGCTTCACAGCTGAAAATTTTGCTTTTTTCCATCCAGGTGGCAACTTAGGCAAACGCTTATTGCTTAAGATACAAGATCTTATGCGCACTGGCGATCAAGTTCCTCGAGTCAATGATAATTCCTCAGTACGAGAAGCACTGGTGGAGATGACTCAAAAAAGTTTAGGTATGACCTCCGTCGTAGATCCCCAAAATAAGCTCGTAGGAATCTATACGGATGGCGACTTGCGACGAACTTTAAATAAAAACCTTAATATCAATGATACCCCGATCAAGCAGGTTATGACTGAATCATGCAAAACTATCTTGCCTGACCTTTTAGCCATGGAAGCTTTGCAAATTATGGAAACTCATAAGATTACCTCTTTGTTGGTAGTCGATGAGCAGCGCGATTTATTGGGAATTGCCCATCTACATGACCTGCTAAGTGCCGGTCTATAGGAGTTTTCATGCAAAAATGTCACGAGACAGCCATCCGCAAAGCTAAGCAGATTAAAGCAGCATTCTTTGATGTCGATGGCGTGTTGACCGATGGTAAAATTTATTTCACCGATCAGGGCACAGAATACAAAGCATTCCACAGCCACGATGGTATGGGCATTAAGATGCTACTTCGAGCCAATATCGAAATTGCCATTATCACTGCCCGACGTTCCGAATTAGTGACCCGTCGCATGGCAGAGCTAGGCGTTAAGCACGTCTATCAAGGTCAAGAAGATAAAGTACAGGCCTACGAATTATTAAAGCAGGAGCTAAATCTACAGGATGAAGCAATTGCTTATACCGGCGACGATCTCAATGATCTAGGACCAATTAGACGTTGTGGTCTTGGTATCGCCGTTGCCAATGCCTCTCCTCTTATTACTCAACATGCGGATTGGTGCACCTCTCGTCATGGCGGAGCTGGTGCCGTACGGGAAGTCTGTGAGTTTATTTTAACCGCACAAGATCAACTAGCCGCACTTTGTGAGCAATATTTGTGAACAAAAATACAGCTCTGATCAATATCTCTTTCATACTTGCGTTGATCGTCAGCATCTTTGCGATCAAACAGCTCTTGCTCAGTACTGAGAGTCCAACGATGAAAGATAATCCGCACACACCGGACTACTACATGCTCAATGTGACCTATATGCGAACTAATGACCTAGGAAGAAAAGATATTCTAGTTTTCAGCCCGGTGGTGCATCATTTTCAAGAACAGGACCGAGCAGAGATCCAAACACCTATTATAAAACTGTATAAAAAAGACCAAGAGGTGATTGCTACCTCAAAACGCGCCAAAAGCTTTAATGGCACAGAGCGTTTTGAATTATATGAAGACGTTGTGGTACGACAAACGGCGACGCAGGACAAACCAGAGTCTGTCATGTTGACAGAATCTCTTACGGCTTTTCCCAAAAAAGATTTAGTGACCACCAACGAAAAAGTCACCATTAAACAACCTGGGTTAGATGTCACCGGTATAGGCATGAAAGGCGACCTTAAGAACGGCAATATTCAATTATTATCACAGACGAAAGGCCATTATGACCCCAAAAAGTGTCGCTAAATGGATAATTTTCTTTTTCCTCACAACGTTCTGTTGTCTTAAGACCTTAGCAGAAGTAAATCCTGAAAAAATCTACATTGAGGCAGACTCGATCAACTATGAATTTAAAAAGGGCATAGTTTATTATGATGGCCATGTACACGCGACCCAGGGAGTCACCGACTTACAAGCTGAAAAAATGGTGGTGTATTATAATAAGAGCCATAAAATCAAACAGGTCGATGCCTTTGGTAAACTAGCTCAATATAAAACCTTAGTTCATGAAGATAAGGATCAGCTCACGGCCAGTGCCGAAATAATCAGTTATTACCCTTTAGCAAACAATGTTATTTTGAGAAATCAGGCTGTTATCAACTACAATAACAGTGTTTTTACAGGGCCAGTTATCTTCTATGATATGACAAGCAAGGTAATCACTTCTCATCCAAACCAAGATAGCCAGGCAAAAATAATTTTAGAACCTATCAAAGACTTAAAACGTAATAATTAAATGAATGTATTAACAGTTAAGAATTTAGAAAAATCATTTAAAGCACGCCGCGTCGTAAAAAACGTCTCTTTAGAATTAAAGTCGGGGGAAGTCATTGGACTATTGGGACCCAATGGCGCCGGTAAAACGACCAGTTTTTATATGATTGTAGGTCTCATCCAATCAAACGGTGGCAGTGTCTATTTAAATGATAAGAATATCACCAATCTACCGATGCATATGCGGGCCCGTCTTGGAATCGGTTATCTCCCTCAAGAATGTTCTATCTTTCGCAAATTAACGGTTGCTCAAAATATTATGGCAATCCTGCAACTGCGTCAGGACTTAACCAAGGAACAAAGACAAGAACAGCTTGAAAACTTGATGAATGAATTTCACATTCACCATCTTAGAGACTCCATCAGCATGAGTCTGTCAGGAGGCGAAAAACGCCGAGTCGAGATTGCTCGCGCTTTGGCCATGAACCCAAATTTCATGCTACTTGACGAACCGTTTGCGGGTATTGACCCAATTTCTGTTATCGATATTAAGAGAATCATTCATCATCTCTGTGGTCGTGGACTTGGCATCTTAATCACCGACCACAACGTCAGAGAGACACTAACTATCTGTCAGAAAGCTTATATCGTGAATCAGGGAGAGATTATCGCTTCTGGTATTCCTGAAGAGATTTTGAAGAATGAGTTGGTGCGTGAGGTTTATCTTGGCGATGAATTCGATTTGTAGTGTTCCTGTCATTCCCGCGCAGCCTTATTTGTCAT